>CADCHO010000001.1 GCA_902801255.1 uncultured Eubacteriales bacterium
ACACCAGAGACCGTCCACAGCTCTTCAGGAAGTAAAGCCTGACTGCTTCGTGGTCAAGAATCCGGACGGAAGCATGGAAGAAGTTGAATTCGACTATGGATGCATCTGCATGGGACTCAAGTCCAACAATCCGGTACTCGACATGCTGAAAGAAGAGTTTGCTGATGTTGAGCTCATGAACATCGGCGACTCCAAGAGACAGAGAAGAATTATCGAAGGTACTGAAGAAGCACGTGCTATCGTTAAGGTTCTTGAGAAGAAAGGATTCTTCTGCTAATTTCTTCAAAATAAAGCAAATCAAAAAGCTCAATGCTGACGCATTGAGCTTTTCTTTATTTCTCTTACATCATATCTATTCCGTTCCGGATGAGCATATCTCTTATCTCATAGTTCAATATGCTGCGCACCTTTCGCATTTTTGATTCTCTGCACTCTGCCCTGACACCGAAGGTTATGCTTCCTATATTGATAGTACTTATGCCGGTAAATGTCGGATCGCTGAGAATCTCTTTATGCCTTGACCGTATCTCAGGCAGTTCTGCCCAAAGCAGCTTTTTCAGTTCTTCGGTATTCACATTATTTTTAACAGTAAATTCCGCAATACACCATGAGTTGCTTCTTGAGAGATTGTTGATCTTATGGATATCGCTGTATCTGATAATCTTGAGATTGTTGTCATCTCCGAACAGTTTTAACGTTCTTACTCCAAGCTCCTGCACCCTGCCTTTGATGAGCCCATCGATTTCCACGATGTCTCCTACCTGGAAAGCTTTTTCGAATATCAGCGACACACCTGAAAATACATCTGCAATGATATCCTTTACGCCCAGTGAAATAGCCAGACCTATTATGCCGACGGATGCCAGGAGCGCAGCAGGATCAAAGCCCAGATACAATGCCGAGTAATAAATTACAGACAGCACTACAACATAACTCATAACGCTTTTTACGAGCCTGATAACCGTTGAACCTCTTGTATCAAGCAGATTTGCTGCAACTCTGATGACGAGCGATATAATGCTCCATATGACCGCCACACCGCAAACCAGGAATATTACCCGGGCAAAAGCAAACAGGTTGAGCCCTTTGTTCCAGTTATCACTGAAAATATATGGGATGAGGCTGTCACTGCGGTCTGCACTTTTAGACGTTAAAGCAATAAGACCTATGATAAGGATGCACACTCCGCCCATTATATTAAATACAGCTTTTGCACTGGCTTCAGGAGATTCAGGTTTTTTGATCCATGGAAATCCTGAGATCCTGTCCGGACTGCTCACGGCAGGATCCGGAAGTCTGTTCTCTCCCGAGATGCTTTCAGCATAGATCAGTTCATAGTCCTTCATAAGGATACGTATAATTATCATCAATACCAGCAGGAACCCCACGGCTTCGAGCAGTCCGAAAGAAAACATCCCTTCGTGCAGGACTGAAGAGTTTGCAATGTAATAGAACAGCTCACCGTTCATCTCGTTGGAGGCTCCATAATAAGTAACATTATCCAGTTTGAACTCTCCAAGGAAATTATCACGGATCTCATCAGCAGTCATTCCAAGCTCCAGAGGGTCCCTTCCATATAAAGGCTCGTTGGTGATGTATTTGATCTTTTTGTTCTTGTCAAGGAGCATAAATCCATTGTACGAAGGAATCAGCGACGAGACCATCTCATCGGAATCCTTGAAAAAGTAAACGCCCCCTTCAGCTGCCGGAGGGAAAGAAAGCACCAGCAGATTGTAACCGCCAGCTGTATCTTCGGTAACGGAAGGCATTCTTACTCCATAAAGACCACTTTTTGCGCCTGTCACATTATCCGTAACATTTTCAAGATACGCTTCCGGTTTTCCATTCAGAACTCTTCTGAAAGTATGCATGTCTGAAGAGCTCAGGCCGCCTATATTCATGTTTATATACGGGGAATCAGTAAGAATCTCCTTTCCATCACGGTCATACAGCATTATGTAATTAGCCGAAAGCATATCCCTGTATTCTGAGAGCTGTTCTTTTGTGCGAAGTTCAGGATGACGGTAAATGGCATCAGCAATTATACCTGCATATTTAAAAGATTTTTCTTTAAGATCATCCTGATTGAACTCAGCAAGGAGCTGATTATCTTCATTCATCTGTTCAACAGCTGCAAGAGTATTCTGAGCGTCCCAGGTAACACTATACAGAGAACCGATCGCACTCGAGAACATGCCGGCAAGCAGTACGATAATGGTAGCGAGTATGCAGAATGTACAGGTCTTTTGCTTTACGTTTGAAGGAAGATATTCATTGATTTGCTTCTGTCCCGCTTTTCCGCTTATAAGCAGCTTCTTGATTTCAGTTATCCAGACGATCAGTATCATGAGCAGAATAACCGCAACCAGTATGACCATCAGCTCCACACTCAGTGAATCATATATTATTGATGCTTTTGAAAGAAGGAGTATCAGTGTATATCTTTCATCTGCCGACCTGGCCATAACATAATATGGAGCATGTTTTTCAAGGAATGCATTCAGGACTTCTTCTTTCAGTCCGCTGTCACTCTGTACTTCAGGGACCTCCAGTTCATAATTGTAATAAATGTAATTGCCGTCTTCATCCAGCAGCATGGCCTTGCCGTCGAATGCATGCTCTATTTCATACATTGCAATGGATGCTAAATTGTCAGATCCTTCATTTGAGTAAAATACTTTTACAGCATAGTAACCATTGCCTATCCTGCTGAACGCAACAATTCCACGCCAGTTAGCGGTAAACGTTACATCGATTACACCCTGTTCTCCTTTCAGGACATTCGCTGTCAATTCAGGTACACTTTCAGCACCGTCAGGGTATATGACTTTATCGCCTTCGACTTTTACTGCATATGAATAACCGTAATCTTCAACAGAGCTGTTCAGAAAGTCATTACTGTTTACCTTGTCCCTTAGAGAAAGAGCTTTGAAATATGCATCTGCGAGTGCGGCTTTTTTATCTTTTTCAACTTCCTTGTCGATCTCAGCAGAAATCTGCTCAATCGAGCCCTTGATCCCTGTCTCAATACTTGAATAAGCAGTTTCACGCTTAATAAATGATTCAAGATTCAAATAAGTAGCGGCTATCTGAACACAGAGTATCAGTGCGATCCCTATAAGGCCCGCAAATACGGCATTACCTGTAATATTCGGCTTTTGTACCTCTTTTTCTATATTTTTTTTATCTATACTTTTATTCATGTGATCTTTTGAGTGTTTCTGCACATCGTTCTTTTTTACAGTATAGTCATTATAAGTTCAGTGTAACAAATTAGAATCAGTGACATCAGCATTACATTGCACGGGCTTGAGAGTATTCCCAGATCAGCTCTTCCAGTGTCTGATACAGATGCTCTGGATCCACAGGTTTAGACAAGTGAGCGTTCATACCCACCTGCAGTGAACGCTGAACATCCTCATCAAAGGCATTGGCAGTTAAAGCAATTATCGGTATCATTTTGGCATCCGGTCTGTCCAGAGCCCGAATAGCTGTTGCTGCCTCCAAACCGTCCATCTCCGGCATACGCACATCCATCAGGATCGCATCATAATAACCTGCCTGACTGTTCTCAAACATTTCCAATACGATCCTGCCGTTTTCAGCATGATCGATCTCCGCTTCCCGCAAGAGAATGATCTGTTTCATTATTTCCGCATTGACAAAGACGTCCTCAGCCATCAGTATCTTTCTGCCTTTGAGCTCAGCCCGTTTTTTCTCCTTAAAGAGACTCATGTTATTTTTCCGGGCGATTCGCTCCAGCTCATCAAGCACATTAGACGCAAACAAAGGTTTTGCCAGGAAACTGTCGACACCGCTGTGTATCGCCTCGTCCATGATCTCATCCCAGTTGAAAGAGGTCAGGATGATGACCGTAGTTTCCTTGTCATATTTCTTCCGTATTTCCCTTGCCACTTCAACTCCGTCCATTTCCGGCATCTTCCAGTCAAGAAGGACAAGGTTATAAGGCTTGTTCTTTGCATGCTGCACCTCCAGCATATGAAGGGCTGTCGGTCCATCGTAACAGGTATCTGCTTTGATACCTGCTTCATCCAGCACGATCCGTGCGTGTTCAGCCGCGATCTCTTCGTCGTCCACCACCAGAACACGTATATCCTTAGGGTTCAGAGAGTATGATGATAGCCCCTGGTAATCGCTGTTATTCAGAGTAATGTTGACCGTAAACTCTGTTCCGACACCTTTTTCAGATTCGACAGAGATCGTGCCATTCATCAGCTCAACGATATTTTTCGTAATAGCCATACCCAGGCCGGTGCTGCCATACTTGCTGTTCCTGCTGCTGTCTTCCTGTGTGAAAGTGTCAAATATCTTCGGGATGAATTCCTTATCCATACCTATTCCGGTATCACTTATGCAGAATTTCAGGGTCGTATGATCTCCGTATACGGCTGTGCGCTCCACCGTCATCATTATGTTCCCCGGTGCATCCGTAAACTTGATCGCATTCGACAGGATATTTATCAGAACCTGTTTGAGCTTCATGTCATCGCCGATGTAATAATCACTTACACCGCCAATAACATTGCACTCATAATGCAGTCCCTTTTCTTCACATTGGGACATGACCATAGTATTGATCTGCTCCAGCATATCGCGGAAGAAGAATTCTTCCTTGCGAATGACCATCCGCCCGGATTCGATACGGCTCATGTCGAGTATATCGTTGATCAGGCCCAGCAGGTGCCTTGCGCTCCCGCCTATCTGCTCAAGATACTCACGCGTTTCGTCAGGGAGCGACTCATTGCGCAGAGCCAGACTGTCCAGTCCTATGATTGCGTTCATAGGCGTACGGATCTCATGGCTCACACTTGACAGGAACGCTGTCTTCGCCCTGTTGGCCTCCTCTGCCGCAGCAAGAGCCTCACCGAGCGCCTGGTTCTTTGCCATCGCATCGCGCATCTCGGTATCGATGACCGTAAGGCCAAGACCGACCGCGTGGACGATATGATCTTCACGGTTTTCGGCATGTCTCACGCCTGCCATACGGATCATCTCATAGTATTCCTTTCCGTCACGCTTCACCAGATAACGGTAGGCTATGATCGGGTCATTTTCGAGTGCTTTACGCACGTTGTCCGGATCGATAAATTCCAGGAAACCTTCCCTGTAGTTCTCGGCAACGAAATTGTTCGCATACCATGCGAAACGCTCATGATAAGGGAAATGGACTCCTTCAGGTGTCTGATCTGTAGCGTCGGGGTCAGCCCGGTAGCAGACAGCATCATCATTGTCCAGGTCAACATGATAGACGCAGCGGTAGTCTGAAGCGAGCGCAGTTATCATCTTGTCCTGCTGCTCGCGGCGCTCCTGCTGTTTGAGCAGCTGCTTTGAGCGTTTCGAGTCGCGTACCAGGAACATGATTATAATTGCGGCGACTGCAAGCATTATGCTTGCGACAGCACCCAGGTTGTTCCGTATCACATCTCCGAACGAATAGGAATGCAGCTGGTCCGTATACCGGAAAGCAAGGTTCTGTGCGTAGTCAGAGCCCAGAACGTTTATGCCGCGGTTGACCAGTTTCAGCAGTCCCTCATTTCCGATCTGTACGCCGAAACTCCTGTCATCATTATATGCGGTCTGAAGCAGTGACAGGCCTCTGTAGCGGCTGTTTCGCAGGATATCGTTTGCTCTCAGTCCGTTCAGTGTGGTGCAGCCCGCCTTTCCGTCATTCACTGCATGTAAACATTCATCTATCGAAGGATATAGGGTGATCTCCGCATCCGGATAGTACGTCTTCAC
Source organism: uncultured Eubacteriales bacterium (assembly GCA_902801255.1). GTDB lineage: Bacteria > Bacillota > Clostridia > Peptostreptococcales > Anaerovoracaceae > Crickella. The sequence continues at coordinate 5,761 of CADCHO010000001.1, forward strand.
GAAATAGTACTGCATGCTGTTGTTTTCGTTCACAGCGAAATTCCGCACCGTATCGTCATTGTACTCGTCTTTATATACCAGCTCTGTCGCAGCTGAAACGACCGCATTCGACTGGAATATTCCGCTCTCTTCCGCATAATACAGTCCGCCGCCTACCGGAAATACCACATCGACACTTCCGTCTTCCAGCCCTGCGATCATCTTGTCGGAACTGTCGTAACCCGTATATGAGACTTTAAGGTAATCGAGGCCAAGTTCTTTCAGCATCCGCGGAATGAGGTCCTTAAGAAGTCCGTTTACCTCACCTTCAGAGTCTGTACCGCTGTACGGGAGATAGTTGTTCAGATAGCCTATACGCAATGAGTCATGTCCGTCCAGCCACTGTTTCTCATGTTCCGAGAAGGCACGGCTGGATATGCTCACAGGGTAGTATTTACTGCGAAGGAAGTTTATGTAATTTGGTTCATCAACAGAGAGCTCAGTCTGAGCTATGTTGAGATCTGTCAGCAGGTCCGCCCGTTTTTTGCTCACACAGAGGAAATAATCTGATGCGCCGAAAGAATATAGCAGTTCTGCGTTAGCCCGTCCGTAGGCGCCGTCCCCTTCTACCACCAGTACATCCACATCATTGTCGTCGAAGGCCTTGAAGAGCGGATCATAATCATCGAAAAGCACGATTTCGGCCTGCACGCTGTGATCCTGAAGGAACGCTTTAAGAGAATCCGCCATGGCGCTGTTCAGCACGCCGAGACGCTTTCCTTCCAGAGTCGCAGCCTCGACGGTAATGCTCCCATCGCCGGTATGCTTTATCAGGTTGTAGGTCTCATTACCCATAGGCGAGTCCGGGTAACCTATCAGTTCTTCGCGCTCTTTTTTCCACGCAAGGCCGGCAAGCACATCTATATCGCCATCCAGCAGTTTCTGATACAAGTCGCTGAAATCACCGTATATGTACTCGTAATTCCAGCCGGTATACTCGGACAGCTTCTGATAGTACTCATAGGCATAGCCGGTCTTGACAGCACCCTGTCTGGCGCCTTCCTGGAACACTTCATTCTCATAATAGCCAACTTTTACTGTTACGCTATTATTGTCAACAGCGAAGGCCCTCGCAGGAAAAAACAATCCGGCCAGCATCATGAGGCATATGAGCATCGCGCAGCCTGCAATAACTGCCTTTTGCCTCTTATAAACAGCCATCTTTTTATCTTTCTCTGTCATATCTGAACCCTTTTATTTAATTAATAGATATTTTTTTAATTCTATCAAAAATTACCTGCACTGTACCTACATTTAACACCTTTTTTTGCACAGATTGAAGACATGTCCGTCATACCATAAAACAGGCTGCAACGCTGTATCAGCGCTGCAGCCCGCATTTGTTTTGGGATCTTGATTATCACAACCGTATCATGGCTCTACTTTTCTATGCCATGGTATGGCTCCCAATTCTCTTCACCGGTCTGCTGAATAGGGTATTCATGCACTCCGGTCTTCTTGTACTTCATGATCTTCCTGATCCTCTTTGCCTGATACTTCAGAGCAAGTCCGATCGTCTCCTCGGCAGTGTACATATCCGCGCCGTGAGGCATATCTCTGGTGAGATGTATCGCGTCGAATTCACATCTCGTTGTGCAGAGTCCGCAGCCGATGCACATGTTGGTATCGACTGTAGTAGCGCCGCACTTGAGGCAGCGTGAAGTTTCCGCTTTGACCTGTTCCTCTGTGAGAGGCAGTCTCAGGTCGTCCATCGTCTTGGCAGGATCGCCCTTCTTGCTGCCCGGAACCTGTCTGCTTGTATCATCATACCATGCAGGTTTGCTTATATCATCTCTGTCGAGCTCGATGAACTCTCTCAGATCTCTGCCTATCGTAAGCGACTGGCCAGGGTGTACATAACGGTTGATGGAAACCGCGCCCTGACGGCCTGCGGCAACCGCGTCGATGATGAATTTCTGTCCGGTGTAAACGTCTCCGCCAACGAAGATGTCAGGCTCAGCCGTCTGATATGTAACAGGGTCGGCTATGATAGTCTTGTTTCTGTTGAATTCAACCTTTGTTCCCTTGAGGAGAGCCTCATGGTCGGCCTTCTGTCCGATACAGAATACGACATATTCGCACTCGACAGACTCTGTCTGGGAATCGTCGAACTTAGGATCGAATCTTCCTTCGCTGTTCTTGACGCTCAGGCACTTTCTGAAGTTGATGCCGCAGACTTTTCCCTTTTTATCCTTGAGGATCGCAGTCTGGCCCCAGCCTGCGTGAATTTTGACGCCGTCGCTTTCGCAGAGCTCCTGATCCTCGCCTCCCATAGGCATTTCATCGTATGATTCAAGGCAGTAGAGATCAACGGATTTAGAGCCCTGTCTTACGATGGTACGGGCGATATCTGAAGCGATATTTCCTCCGCCGATGACAACGACTCTGCCGTCAAGCTTGTTAGGTCCGTGGAGGTTGATGTCCTTGACATAGTCTATGCCCGCGATCACGCCGTCAGCGTCTTCACCCGGGATACCGAGTGAACCAGGCGACTGAAGTCCCGGCGCTACATAGAAGGCTTTGTATCCCTGCTTGCGCAGATCTTCGATAGTAACGTCTTTACCGACTTCTACGCCGCATTTGATCTCAGCGCCCATCTTTGTGATGATATCGATCTCGTTCTGTACGATATCTTTTTCCACACGGAAGTTAGGGATGCCGTTCATCATCATTCCGCCCGGTTTGGCTTCTTTTTCAAAGACCGTTACCGGATAACCCTCTTTGCGGAGATAGTATGCGCAGGTGAGACCTGCCGGGCCGGATCCGATAACTGCGATCGGATACTCGGTCCACTGCTTCCCGTCCATGTTATAGCAATCGTCCGGAACGAATTCTTCCGGATGGGCTTTCTCATACTGGCAGAGGAATTTCTTGATCTCGTCGATAGCTATAGGCTTGTCGATCGTTCCTCTAGTACATCTGTCCTCGCAGCGGCGGTTGCATACAGCACCGCAGACAGCCGGGAACGGATTGTCCTGACGGATCAGGCGTACGGCTTCAGCGTATCTTCCCTCGCTTGCCATCTGGATATAGCCCTGTACTGCTATGTGAGCCGGACATGCTGTCTTACAAGGCGCTGTTCCGGACGCATAGCAGTTGATCCTGTTGTCTTCTCTGTAAGTTTTGCTCCACTTGTCTTCGCCCCAAGGAGTATCGTCAGGCAGAAGGCGCATAGGATATAAAGTCTTGCTTCCGTCTTTGTGGCAGAGCTTCTGACCTAGCTTTGCCGCGCCGACAGGACAGACCTCAACACACTTGCCGCATGCTACGCACTTTTCATGATCGACATGAGCGCGCCATGCGGAAGCGGACATGTTCGGAGTATTAAAGAGCTGTGATGTTCTCAGTCCGTAGCAGCTTCCAGGTGAGCAGTTGCAGATGCCTACGATCCTGTTCGGCCCGTCAACGTTTACGATCTGGTGTACGTAGCCCTTCTTTTCAGCTCTCATTATGATTTCAAGAGCTTCGTCTCTTGTTATATAGTGGGCATCCTTGCCTGTTTCTACGAGGAATTCCGCTATATCATCGATACCAATGCACATATAGCCTTCGATATCGCCGACACCTTCTCCTCTGAAGCGCTGCGCTTTACGGCAGGCGCATACCATGGTGCAGAATTTGTCGTACTTCTGGAGCCAGTGTGAAAGGTATTCGACACTGACTGTCTGAGGTGTAGCTTCGATGGCGGATTCGACCGGTATGGTATGCATTCCGATGCCTGCGCCCCCCGGTGGGATCATCTTTGCTGTCATTTCAAGTGGTTCCTGCGGAGCGAGGTTGAACATCGTAGCAACCTCAGGATGGTCATCGCAGAGAGTCGCATGCTCCACCATATATTCTCCGGAGCCGATTACCCACTTAGGGATCCAGTACTGGATGTGTTTATCCTCATTATCTCTGTTCTGTTCGAGTATACCGATCCAGATCAGATGGTCGATGATCTTCTGCGCCTCTTCCCTGGTCATTTTGTTCATCTTGGCGAGCTGGCGCGTCGTATAGCCGACGCGGCGCTTCTTGAAGCTGAGCATGAACCTGACTTCCTCTTTAGTAAGCAGTCTGTCGAGGATCCAGAAGTCGAAATGATTCTCTTTCAAGCCTCCCGGGATCTTGCGATCCAGGCTGTCAGTAATCATTTTAGACAGTTTCTCAATTAGTTTTTTCTTCTCTGGATCATTGCAATGGTGGTCACCCTTATCAGGATAATCCCAGTCATTGACAAAAATGTTTTGATTTACTTCTTTTACCATAATCTCTCTCTTCAAATCGATTCTGTGAATCAAAAATAACTGATATACCTACCTTTTTTATTATATTACAAATATAACAAGTAAAGAACATAAAAGTTGATAGCAAAAGCAGCATCGGACTTCGCCTGCCGGCTTGTCGATCGTCAGGACAAGTCTCGAACGAGGCTCTTTTGTGCGAGTTCTCGCCTCTCCCGCTCCACGCAAAATAAATGACAGGCCTTCGCCTGTCATTTATTTTGGTGGAGCGTACGAGGCTCGAATTTAGACGCTAATCCTGAACACGTTGAAATGAAAGGAGGACAGCACGCCATCTTTTTCCATCCAACCACTCATCCAATCACTCGCTCGTACTGGTTGTGTTATGTTATACTGTACGGCTTTTTCTGCTCGTAGTATAGCTTAAATTCCGATTATTCTTCGTCTTTTCTGTATTCCAGAATATCTCCAGGCTGGCAATCCAGCGCTTTGCAAATGCCATCCAGTGTGGAGAACCTCACCCCGTTTACCTTACCGGTCTTTATTTTTGAGAGATTGACATTGGAGATGCCGACTTTTTCTGCAAGCTCGTTCAGGGACATCTTGCGGTCAGCCATCATTCTGTCGAGTCTGAGTATTATCGCCATAGTGCCCTCCTTTATAGTATCTCGTCGGATTCGGTCTGGAGCTCGCAGCCGTAGTCAAAGAGAAGAGCCACAGCCCAGATCATCAATCCACTCATAACAGCAGGGACTATACTTGTTTCAAGCAGCATGAACACTGCGACGAATACTGCTATGATCTTGATGAGTTTTACATTCTCAGGAATGAAAGGTGAATAGTCTTCGTTGATGTTTCTGAAGAGCGTACCGATCTTTCTGAAAAGATAAGCGCTGGCGAGTGTGAGCACGATCAGGAACACGAGAAAGACTGTCATAGCGCTCCTGAATTCCATGTTCTCTGAAAGCATCTGGAAGAACTGATCGTCTTCCTGTCCGCTTATGAAGTATTTCAGCTTGTCCTGGTTTATGAAGAGCACCGGAATGGCAGCTGCGCAGATCGCGGCTCCTACATAGTTTACGACCTCAATGATCTTTGCGATCACTGCGAAGACTTTGCTTGTTTTCTGAAGATTTGCTAACTTGGTATCTTTATTCATGATAATGTCCTTTCTGTGTTTGTTGTTTTGATCTGTGAAATATGTTATTTAGGATCCTTACAATGCCCATTATACATATGAATTAATGTATGTCAACAGTTTTTTAATGTTTTACGATAATTTTTTTATAAATCAATTAAAACAAAGTTTGCCTTATGAGGTCACAAGAAAAGCTCGCCGACGAGATCCTGCGTCTCTATGACGGCTAGCTTATAGAGGTTGTTTTTCTACGCACATGCCTAACCTACTACAGAAAATCCCTCTTCTAGGCATACAAATATCACATAGGATAAATACCATTACTTCAATATGACAACTATGATCGACAGGAAGAGAGACTGAAGTCGGAGATCCTGTGGACGAGGAACAAGCTCGACTCTCTGGATCGTATAACCACACAGACAACTCCAAAGATGAAAAAAGATCGAGCTAACATCGAAGAGAAGCTGACTGTCTGGGAGAAGAGACTCGTCGAAGTGTCAGACACAAGGAAGAAGATCCTCGACCTGATCACAGAGATCCCGGGACTCGAGGGAGAAGTCCTGACTCGTCGCTATGTGCATAGAGAGAACTGGGAGGAGATCTGTGAAGGGATCCACTATTCGTGGACAGGAGTTTTCAGAATACACGATCGAGCTCTCCGGATGGTTCAGGATCGACTCGATCAGGGAGACACTTTCGACAGTTAATCGACAGTAAAAACAGAATTTTTTTGAATTTGTGCTCCTAATGTGCTCCTTTTTGGGATAATAGCTCGGATCACTCGAGACAAGAAAAAGCCCGAAGACGTTGAAATCTTCGGGTTTTTCGATGGTGGAGCGTACGAGGCTCGAACTCGTGACCTCCTGACTGCCAGTCAGACGCGCTCCCAGCTGCGCTAACGCCCCATACTATTTAGGCAGCCCTTAAGGCTGCCCATTTTGGTGCGGATGAAAGGATTCGAACCTTCACGATGTTACTCACACGGACCTGAACCGTGCGCGTCTGCCAATTCCGCCACATCCGCACGTTAATGCTTGTCGAGAACAAATTTCCCGATTTTTTATTCTTCTGCCATGATGGCATCGAACTCAGCAGCAGCTGCATCGAATTCCTCTTCAGATTCTATCTCTGTGATCTCGAACTCGTCATCGCTTATCTGCTTGTATCCGTAAATGTATACATCGTCAGTGCCGTCTTCAGGTTCGAGAGCGATATACTCCTTATCGTTCAGTTCGAATGTGCCAAGTACATAGCAGTCAACTGCAGTGTCGTCATCAAATTCCAGAGTAATGATGTCTTCTTCCTCTTCTTCGACGTTTACGTTCTTGATATCTTCTGCCATAATGCAATTCTCCTTTCCTGAAATGCTATATCAATATAACACGCGGCAGTTTTTTTAGCAAGTCTGAATAAGCGGTAAAACACCCTGTCAGGCACGCTCTCGCTGTTATCGAAGGAGCTCGCCGACGAAGATCAATGCTTTCTACACTACGGCAACGCCGTGGTGAAAGAGAAAACATTTCATTCGGACGCAGCGGCACTAAGCTCTGTCTGCGCCTGTGGCTTGCCATTCGCTAAGTGCCGGCGTCCTCGAGTCACCTGCCAAGGGTTTTACCGCTTAATTATTTGAGAAATAGTCTAAAATGCTTTCTGCTGCTTTGCTGTTCATTCCGTCAACTTCCATCAGTTCTTCATAAGTGGCGTTTTTGATGGCTTTGATGCTGCCGAATTTATTAAGCAGCTCTCCCCTGCGCTTCGGACCGATTCCCGGTATGTCCTCAAGGGCGGACTTTATCATCTTTTTGCCCTTGACTCCCGACATGTATGTGATCGCAAAACGGTGGACCTCCTCCTGGATGTTACCGCAATAGCTGAATAGCAGACGGTTATCGCGGAGGTCGATCTCGTGGCCGTCGTCAAAGACGATAGCGCGTGTCCTGTGCGCATCGTCTTTAGCGAGCCCGACTATCGGGATCGCGATGCGGAACGCATCGACGACGGCCTTCACTGCCCTTACCTGCCCCAGACCTCCGTCTATAAACATGATGTCCGGGTAAGTGCTGAAACCCTCATCGCCTTTCCGCGCACGCTTGAGTCTTCTGTATATTACTTCTCTGAGGCTGCCATAATCGTCTCCTTCAGCAGTCCTCACCTTGAATTTTCTGTAATCGTTCTTTACAGGCTTCCTGCCCTCATACACGACCATTCCGCCGACAGTGTCAAGCCCATTGAAGTTGGAGATATCGTATGCCTCTACTCTGTACTCCCTTTCGTCGTCTTCCGGTATAAGCAGAGGAGCGTTCCCGCTTATCGAGGAAGCATATTCAATCAGTCCTGCGATCTCTTTCTTTAAAGCATCTCTTCTTTCCGCTTCGCGCTCAGCCTTTTCGTCAAGAGTACCTGCAAGCTTAACAGCATCCTCCATCGCCATCTTCAGCACAGCTCTCTTCTCGCCCCTCTTAGGCACTATGAAGTGAGTCTTGTGCATTACATCGGTCCTGCCTTCCGCGTTTGCCGCATTAATATTATCCAGAAACTCCTCAAGCAGCGCTTCATCCTCGATATGAACCGGAAGTATTATCTCCCTCGGGAGTATTGACAGTTCCGGATAATACTGCTTTATGAACGAGGTGATCATCTCTGCTCCAAGAGTCTTCTTTTCCTTTTCGGAATCCGGCATGGCCGGTCCTGCATGATCACTTCTGATATAGGTGATCTCACGTCCGCTCATCCTGCCGCCTTCTACCTTGTACCTGGCGACGACTCCGGTCTTATGCGTGATAACCGGGATGAGCACGTCCGCGTCCCTTTCCCTTATCATCGTTGCGCGCTGGGTCTCTCCCAGTGCCTTCAGCGACCTGATATAGTCTCTGTATCTGGCAGCATCCTCATAGCGCATCTCTTCAGAAGCCTTTTCCATTTCAGCCTTTAATTTAGCTGTAACGGCCGAATCTCTTCCCGAAAGGATTTCTATCACTTCATCAATATTTTCCCTGTAAGCGCTTTTATCGGCCTCACCGGTACATACACCCGGGCACTTGCCTATGAAGAAATTGAGGCATGGCCTCACACCTTTCCTGAACTCCTGCTGGCGGCATTTCTTGAACTGATACATCTCGTCAATCATTCCGAGTATGCGTCTTACCGCACCTGCATCTGTGTAAGGACCAAAGTAGCGGTTCCCGTCACGCCTGAGTCTGCGCGTACTTATGACTCTCGGGAATTCCTCGTTTGTAGTCACCTCAATGAAAGGATACGATTTGTCATCTTTCAGCAGTATGTTGTAACGCGGCATGTATTTTTTAATAAGATTGCATTCCAGAAGGAGAGCTTCCATCTCCGTAGCACAGCTGATGTACTCAAACTCAGCTATATTGGAGACCATCGCTCTCACCTTGGGATCTGCCTGCGAAGTTTTTCTGAAGTAGCTGCTTACGCGGTTTCTGAGGTTTATCGCCTTACCTACGTATATCACTTCACCCAGGCTGTCCTTATGCATATACACACCGGGAGTTTTCGGCAGTTTTTTCAGTTCCTCACTGATATCGAACATTTTACCTTCTGCGCTGTGATTTCCTGCCTTTTCCGTCTGCTTCTCCGTTTATCGCCTCTCTGCGTATATCCGTGGTACGCGGCGGCATATCATCATAGCCTGTCGCATCCCACTCGCGGCGTTTTCTGTCTTCATCTATCTCAAGCTGCCTCATCGCAAGCTCACGTATTCTGGCCCTGCGGATAGCCTCCCGCCTTTTTGCACGGCGGCGCCTGACATGCCCCACCCTGAGGAGGAACACCAGCAGAACGAACAAAACAGAACCTATGACTATAGTAGCAACATTGGAAATATAGTAACGTGAAGGGAACCACCCCTCAACGACATTCTCTTTAGTAATAAGATCTACTGTGCCCTTAAGTTCGTCAGCAACATAGATCCTGTATTCTCCAACTTTGTCGCCCTTGCTGAGCGGTGCTTTCAGATCATCGTACATTGCCACCTGTGTCTGAATCAATGAGTCACTGCCTTCAGGCGGCACATATGCAAAGCCTTTTGTCTCAGTATATGCTGCTACCCTCGTAACAGCCCCTCCTCTGACTCTTGCATGGCCAACGAGTTTGCCCTTCTTTACGATCGTATTTTTCGTGACTTTTGCATCAGCGTATTCAAACAGAGATGTCGCCTCTCTTGCAGCATTTTCCTTCGCCGAGTCCATCAGGACGACTATCATCTGCATATCATCTTTTGTGGCGATAGCGGCAAACTGAGCGGAATTGACCGACTCATCCACGAGGCCGAGTATGCCGCCTTTTACGTATTCATATTCCGTCGTCTCATTGCTCGTGAGAAGTGGATTAGTGCTTGTAAATTCTATTTCTCTTGGTTTATTCTTTTTGTTTTTCCTGTCGGCAACCGCAATAGTTGCGTTTTTCTTTGCCAGCGCATCCTTGACCACCTGATATCTGTAAGCTGCCTGAGTAATGACCGCCAGATCCGCCGCGGTAGAATATGATGCTATATCATTACGTCCTCCCGCATTAGTAAAATAGGTGTCCATGAGTCCGAGTTCCATGCACTTGGAATTCATCTCATTTACAAAAATATCTCTCGACGATGCGCTGTACTTGGCCAGCAATTCGGCAGCCTGAGCATCCCCTCCTACCAGCATGGCATTAAGAAGATCTCCCACGCTCACTGACTCGCCCTCTAAGAAAGTACTGCCGTATCCGGCAATAATATCTCCCGTTACCACGGTATTTTTCAGCTCTTTTTCATCATACATGTTGTCGAGCACCACCATTGCCGTCATCAGCAGGGTGATCTTGCCCGGCTGCATCTTGCGGTCTGCATGCTTGGATGCCACCTTCTCACTGGTTGAACCGGACATCACCATATATGAACTGGCGCTCACTGCAGGTGCCTTTGCAGGCACAACAGGATTCTGTTCCTCGGCATATACTTCAAAAAGAGCAATATAACTGATGGTGGTCACCAGTATCAGGAACACCGATATGATGGCCACCATCTGTTTGCTTATGCGTGTTGTGTTGCTGTTTTTCAACACTTCTTACTTCTCCGCAAAAATGATTCTTTCAGAAAGCTTTATTTGTGTGCAGCCTCAAATTCCTTCATGTATTCGATGAGTGCGTCAACACCTTCTTCAGGGAATGCATTGTAAACGGAAGCTCTCATTCCACCTGCGATTCTGTGTCCCTTGAGGTTGATCATGTTTCTCGCCTTTGCACCTGCGATGAACTCCTTATCGAGTTCAGGATCGCCTGTAACAAACGGGATGTTCATGAGAGATCTGTCTTCCTTAGCAACAGTTCCTCTGAAGAGCTCTGAAGAATCGAGATAATCGTAGATCTTCTGAGCCTTGCGTACGTCCTTCTCATGCATTGCAGGGATTCCGCCGTTTTCAAGCAGATACTTGAAAACTTCACCGGCTACATAGATCGTGTAGCAAGGAGGAGTGTTGTACATCGATCCCTTTTCAGCATGTGTCTTGTAGTCAAGATAGATCGGAGTGTTAGCAGGAGCCTTGCCTACGAGGTCCTTTCTGACAATAACGATTGTCATGCCAGCAGGAGCAACGTTCTTCTGAGCACCGGCATAAATGAGACCGAACTTTGTAACATCAACTTCCTCGGAGAGGATGCAGGATGACATGTCAGCTACGAGCAGGTGATCACCGAAATCAGGAAGCTCATTGTAGTGAGTTCCGAATACAGTGTTGTTGTAGCAGATGTAGACGTAGTCAACATCATCTCTGATGTCTTCCTTGCTTACCTTTGGAATATATGTATATTTGTCAGCCTCTGACGAAGCTACGCAGCGTGCGTCACCGAACTTGCGTGCTTCTTCCCAAGCTTTCTTGCCCCACTGGCCTGCTACGATGTAGTCAGCCTTGCCTGTTCCTGTCATCAGGTTGATAGGAACCATGGAGAACTGGAGCGTAGCTCCTCCCTGAAGGAACATTACGTAGTAATCATCAGGAATGTTCATGAGTTTGCGCAGATTAGCTTCTGCATCATCAATGATCTTCTGGAACTCAGGGGATCTGTGGCTCATCTCCATTACGGATTCACCCGTTCCCTCATAGTTGAGCATCTCTGCTGCACATTTTCTGAGTACTGGTTCCGGAAGAACGGATGGTCCAGCAGAAAAGTTAAATACGCGATATTCATCAGCCATTGGTCTATACCTCCGTAAATTTTAAAGTAAAAGGGTTGTATTTCTGTTTTCATTATACTTCACTTTTGTGAAGTATTACAGACGTAATAATGTATCCTCTCTGAAATTAGAGAGCCGGGCCTGCTGCAACGAGTGCCTTGCCTGCATCGTTTGATGTGTACTTATCGAAGTTCTTGATGAATCTGCCTGCGAGGTCCTTCGCCTTCTCTTCCCATACGGCAGGATCTTCATATGTATCTCTAGGATCGAGGATTCCAGGGTCTACGCCAGGGAGTTCTGTCGGTACTTCGAAGTCGAAGTAAGGAATCTTCTTAGTAGGTGCCTTGAGTACATCTCCGTTGAGAATGGCGTCAATGATACCTCTTGTATCCTTGATGGAGATACGCTTGCCTGTTCCGTTCCAGCCTGTGTTCACGAGATAAGCCTTAGCTCCGCTCTTCTCCATTCTCTTTACGAGTTCCTCTGCGTACTTTGTAGGGTGCAGCTCGAGGAATGCCTGTCCGAAGCAAGCGGAGAATGTAGGTGTAGGCTCAGTGATTCCTCTCTCTGTTCCGGCCAGCTTAGCTGTGAATCCGCTGAGGAAGTAGTACTGTGTCTGCTCCGGTGTCAGGATCGATACAGGAGGCAGTACTCCGAATGCGTCTGCCGAAAGGAAGATTACGTTATCTGCCTGAGGACCTGCAGACTTGCCGTTGACCTTCTTAGCAATATTCTGGATGTGTTCGATAGGATACGATACACGAGTGTTCTCTGTAACGCTCTTGTCGGCAAAGTCGATCTTGCCGTCAGCATCAACAGTTACGTTCTCGAGAAGAGCATCTCTCTTGATAGCATTATAGATATCCGGCTCCGAATCCTTATCAAGGTTGATTACCTTAGCATAGCAGCCGCCCTCGAAGTTGAATACGCCTTCATCATCCCAGCCGTGCTCATCGTCTCCGATGAGGAGTCTCTTAGGATCTGTTGAGAGTGTAGTCTTGCCTGTTCCGGAAAGTCCGAAGAAGATTGCTGTGTTCTTACCCTCCATATCCGTATTTGCGGAGCAGTGCATGGAAGCGATGCCCTTCAGAGGGAGATAGTAGTTCATCATCGAGAACATACCCTTCTTCATCTCGCCGCCGTACCATGTGTTGATGATGACCTGCTCACGGCTTGTGATATTGAATGCTGCGCAGGTCTCACTGTTAAGACCGAGCTCCTTGTAATTCTCGATCTTAGCCTTGGAAGCATTGTAGATAACAAAGTCAGGCTCAAAGTTTTCAAGCTCCTCATCTGTAGGGATGATGAACATGTTCTTTACGAAGTGTGCCTGCCATGCAACCTCCATGATGAAACGGATAGCCATGCGTGTATCAGGGTTTGTGCCGCAGAATCCGTCTACTACAAACAGTCTCTTGTTGCAGAGCTCGTTGATAGCAATATTCTTGACCTCTGCCCATACTTCCTCCGACATCGGGTGGTTGTCGTTCTTATAACCTTCAGTTGTCCACCAAACTGTGTCCTTGGAATTCTCATCCATGACGATGTATTTATCCTTAGGCGAACGTCCAGTATAGATACCGGTCATTACATTTACTGCATCGAGTTCAGTGAGCTGACCCTTATCAAAACCTTCGAGTTCAGGCTTCATTTCCTCTTCGAAAAGCATTTCGAATGATGGGTTGTAAACCAGCTCGGTAGTACCGGTGATTCCATACTTTGTCAGATCAACTTTTGCCATTTAGATACCTCCCTGTATATATTGTTAAAAAATCTACGTGTGAAATTTCCAATTTTTTCTCACTATAATATTATGCATTTTATGTCAATGTTTCAACTTGTATTTGTCATATAACACGTGTTCTCCGTTGTTGATGTAAACTTGCCGCGGTGTTATACTAAATGTGTATGGGCAGCCGCTCATAAAGCGTTAAAATGCCTGTAGAATAATTAAGTGCTTATATAAAAATCTTTTATTTATTAATCAAAGCGGAGGACATAATGGACAAGTATTTCATCGGTACTCTAAACAACATTTCCCAGAAAGGTCTTTGCAGACTCACTGACAAGTTTGAGCTTACAGACGACGTAGATAAGGCTAACGGTATCATCTTAAGATCCTTCAAGATGCATGACATGGAACTCTCTGACAACCTTCTCGCTGTCGGAAGAGCCGGAGCCGGCGTCAACAACATTCCTCTTGATAAGTGTGCTGAAAAAGGCATCGTGGTATTCAACACTCCTGGCGCTAACTCAAACGCTGTTAAGGAGCTCGCAGTTGCAGGCATGATCATGGGCGCACGTAATATTTATGAAGGTATCGCATGGGGACAGACCCTCGAAGGCGATGTAGCAACAAACGTTGAAAAAGGCAAGAAGCAGTTTGCAGGAACTGAGATCGCCGGCAAGACTCTCGGAGTCATCGGTCTCGGCGCTATCGGAGCCAAAATCGCCAACGCTGCTTATGCTCTCGGCATGAATGTAGTCGGCTATGAAGCATTCACACCGCATCCTTGTCTGACTGCTCCTGTAGAACTCAAGGACAGCACAGAAGAGATGGTTCCTGAGTGCGACTTCATCACTATCCACGTTCCTTCCCTGCCGACAACAAAGGGTATGGTAAACAAGGATCTCATTGCTAAGATGAAGGACGGCGTCATCTTCATGAACTACGCAAGACCTGACCTCATCGTTGTTGACGATGTAGTTGAGGCCCTTGAGTCCGGCAAGATGAGAAAGTACATGACAGACCTCCTCGAGCCTGAATATATCGGCAAGAAGGGAATCGTTGCTACACCTCACCTCGGAGCTTCCACAGCTGAGGCTGAAGAGAACTGCGCTATCATGGCTACAGACCAGCTTATGGACTACCTCGAAAACGGTAACATCGTCAACTCCGTAAACTTCCCTAGAGTAACTCTTGAGAAGAGCGGCGACGAGAGACACTGCTTCCTCGTTAAGTCCGACAAGACAACTGACGAGATCAAGGCTAAGATGGAAGCGTTCTACGGAGACAAGCTCGCAGGATTTGCCGGAACAAAGAACAGAGCTAATGATTTCGGTTACTTCATTGCTGACGTTGCAGCAGGCACAGAGCCATTCAGCTGCGACTGCGTCATCAGGACAAGAGTTCTGTAAACGAACTGTCTAAGATTCAAAAGCAAAAAAGACTGATGCCGTGAGGCATCAGCCTTTTTTCTTCTTCTAAAAAATCGAGTCCACTTTCTTTATTTCGCGGTCATATGTGAGCAGACCGTTGACCTCATCCTCAATATCGGAGAGCTGGGTATAGATCGCTGCGCTGAGTCCTTTTGCCTGCAGAGGTTCTATCTCCTCTTTATACAGGCGTGAAATATCTTTCTGCAGGGCTTGTCTGTCCGCGCACTTCCTGTAGCCGTACTCTCTCCTGCCTCCGTAGTAATACCCCGGAAGTTTGCAGGCGTATCCGCCGAACTCGCTGACCACCAAAGGTCTGCTGCCCGGTGTCAGATCTATTTTTTTGAAGTATACATGATAGCTGTCAACGTCACTCTTGTTCTGCCAGAACCATCCTGATGTACTGTCGACGAATCTGGAGCTGTCGAGTTCTTTAAGCCTGTCATAAGCTGCATCCGCATCGAACTGTCCCCAACCTTCATTGAAAATCGTCCAGTAGCATATCGACGGATGATTATAGAGCGCCTTTACGGTCCCTTCCATGGATTCCATGAATATCCTTCTGCTTTCGGGATCATCATGTAAATCTTTATCGTCAAGTTTGTTTCTTCCGATCGCCGGCAGTGCTGAATCTCTTATAAATGAATAATCCGAGTTATTCACCATATCCTGGAACACTGCCATTCCCAGCCTGTCGCACTCATAGTAGAAGATATCCGGCTCTATCTTGATATGTTTTCTGAGAGTATTGTAACCGAGCGACTTCATGGCAAGGATGTCTTCGGCGTATTTATCAGGCGATGATGGTGTGTAGAGACCGTCATGCCAGTAGCCCTGATCAAGCACTCCGTTGAAGAAATACGGTACGCCATTGAGACAAAGTCTGGTGCACCCTCCCTTGTCTTCTATTGTCAGGGTGCGCAGCGCGAAATACGATTTTATGCTGTCATCACCGCTTTTGATGCTGAACTCATAGAGGTTCGGATCATCAGGCGTCCAAAGCGCAGGCTCTTCTATCTCTATGCGGACTGATGCACATGGATCATTCCCTTCTGATGCATCGGTAAGCTCATATGTTTTTCCGCAAAGCTCCAGAGTCCCCTCCGTGATGCCATGCGCCTTGATCTCGGCCCAGTCAAGTCCGGTGTTTATCGTTAGTGACGAAACATGCTTTTCCGGCACAGGCTCGAGCCAGACACTCTGCCAGATACCGGATACAGGTGTATACCACATGCCTCCGTTCCTGGTTTTCTGTTTGCCCCACGGATACTTATGATCCAGAGTGTCGCGCACCTCTGCTATAACGCTGTGAACAGTGTCTTTTTCTTCGTTGAGCAGATCAGTAATATCGAAGCTGAAAGGCAGATATCCGCCTTCATGAGAGCCGGCATATTTGCCGTCGATATACACCTTCGCAATCTGATCGACCGCTCCCATGTGAAGGATCAGTCTCATGCCCTCCCATTCTTCCGGGATCCTGAAACCGCGGCCATACAGCATTAGTTCATCTTTACGGGTAAGCCTGTTGAGTCCGGACAGCATGCTTTCCGGACAGAAAGGTACATTTATGGTTTTAGGCTTTTCCGGAATACCCGCTTCAGTTGTTTTCTTGATGCTGAATGTCCATTTTCCATCAAGACTCAGCCATTTTTCCCTTACCAGTTGAGGCCGTGGATAAGCATCTTTCCAATTAGTCATCATATCAACACCCCATGTAAAGTTTTCTTTACGTTACTTGCCCTTTCTTATGTAAAGTTTTCTTTACCTTTTTTAAACGGAAGCTGCAGCTGCAAGTACGATCGAGTAGAACTTTTCTTCAGCACTTGAGCCTCTTGAGGTAAGAACGATAGGAGCCTTTGCACCAACGATGATGCCTGCCATCATTCCATTGCTGCTGACAGTCCAGGCCTTGCCTACCATATTTCCTGTTGCCATTGACGGCATGATCATTGCGTCGACCTCACCTGCAACAGGGCTGTCAAACTTCTTGAACTCTGCAATCTCTTTGCTGAGAGCTATATCATAAGAGATAGGTCCCTCTACTGTGCAGCCGGTGATCTTTCCGTTCTGATTCATCTCCTTGAGGGCTGCAGCATCTACCGACTCCTGAGCCTTCTTATTCAGAACCTCTGCTCCGCACATAACGCCAACCTTAGGATCTTCATAGCCGAGTGCATGAAGCACTTCAACTGCGTTGTTGATGATCTTCACCTTCTGTTCGAGATCCGGCTGAAGCAGCATTCCGCCGTCTGTAAGTACTACTACTTTATGATAATTCGGCACCTGGAAAAGTCCTACGTGTGACATGATCTTTCCTACCTGGAGACCGGTTTCCTTGTTTACTACCTGTCTCAGGAGGTCAGCAGTCTGCATGCGGCCCTTCATCAGGAAGTCACCCTTTCCCTCACGGATAAGTGCTACTGCCTTCTTTGCAGCCTCTACATCGTCGTCTTCGTTATAGATCACAACATCGCCGAAGTCGAATCCGTGCTCAGCGCATATTGCCTTGATTTCTTCTTCCTTGCCTACAAAAACAGGCTCAACGATACCCTCTTTGAACGCTTCATATACAGCGTCGAGCGAATGCTCGTCATGAGCGCAGCAGAGAACGATTCTCTTCTTTACAGGGTTTGCCTTTACCAGCTCAGCCATTTCTTTGAAATTCTTAAGCATATCTATCCTCCCTCAAATAACTGCTTATATTTTTTCGGTACTTGTAAATACCGATATTTATCAATATATATTGTAGCATAATTGTCTCAATACATAAATATGGTATGGATTGAAAAACATCAACACGAATGATACAATTCTGTTTGGATAATTTTTGACAGGTCATTCAGGAATTGCGGATGAGGTGGAAGAATGGAATATTATGAGACTATAGTAAAAAAGAGAAACTCCTGCAGAGGTTTCTCATCCAGAAAAGTAGAAGACAGCGTTCTTAACGAACTTTTGACATATTATGAAGATGATGAGAGTGATCTCGTTGATGAAATCGAAACTGAGCTTAAGTTCTATATCGGAACAGTCTGGGACGAGCTCAAGAAGAGTGTCGGATACAATGGTTTCTGCATAAAGGCTCCTGCATACATGGTTATCTATTCTGACGTTGCAGAGCATTATCTGGAAAATGCCGGTTATATTGCTCAGGGTCTCACACTCAAAATGACTGAGCTCGGACTTGCTGCATGCTGGCAGACGATCAACGATGCTGACGAGGCTAAAAAAGCTCTCGGTGAAGATACAGACAAAGTAGTTGCCTGCGTAGTCGCATTCGGATACAGGGATCCTGATAATGATGAAAAGAAGGCCCCTAAAAAGTCTCTTGATGAGATGACTGACGGCTTTAAATTCGGTCAGGATATAGATACTGATCTGTGGTACAGCGATCTCGAGGACGGACTCAGAGCCATCGCTCACGCGCAGTCGTTCCAGAATCTGCAGCCTTACAGGATCATTGTAGATAACGATCAGATATCTCTTGTCGGTCTGCCTGACGACATGACATCTGAAGCGGACAAGTCGCTTAACTACGGTATCGTAATGTTCAACTTTTATGCCGTCATGTGGGCCATCAGGCCGACTGCTCCAAGATGGAGCTTTGAGCCTGTTACAGACCGCGATCTCGGATTGCCTGCAGATGTGACATATATCGCAAAATGCGGACTCTAAACAACTGATAGTTAAAAACAGCTGCTCTTTCTGAGCAGCTGTTTTTTTCTTCATCAGTTTCCGCTTTCTTCAGTGCATGAAATAACGAATCTCAATTCGTAATCGTTTTTGACCGGATACCTGAACTCATCTTTTGTCTGAGGTCCGCATATGCCGGTTCCAATGCCCTGCTGGAAAGCTGAAATGGTAACATAGGTTCCCGTACGTTTCTCGTCTTCACGGTGCTTCATACTGAGAAGCTCGGTGTCGCTGTAAGGCTTGATACCAAGCTCGAACGCCCTGTCAACAGCGCTGAACCTGATTGTCGTGCTGCCGTCGCTCACACTTGCCCATCTCGTATCAAAGCGGCTCCCGCTCTCCTGCGGCTTTATATTAGGCTCGGTCATGTCAGACACCTTGCAGCTTACATGCTCGATCGGGAACTGGTCCTTCATGTCTGCGTATGACTCTCCGCTTCTGCCATAGTATTGAACATCATCGAACGAAGAGTCGAACCTGAATGCTTTGCCGAATCTCGGCACCGTGCCTTTTCCTTTTGTACAGTGCAGTCTGCTGGTAACAAGTACTGATCCGGCTTCATCTACTCTCTCGTACGTATCAACACACTCGAACTCATTCTTTTTGCAGACGATCCTGGACACGACAGTCAGCTTACTCTCTGTCTTTTCGATTGACAGCACATCTGTCCTCTGCCCGGTGAAGTCCTTCATGGCATCACCTACTCCGAAGAAGATGAAGTCATTGTCTGTCGGTGCACGGAAGAGTATTGTGGCAGGATCCGCCGGAGTGATGACCTTGCCTCCTATAACGAATGAGACCTCATCGGAATCATCATCACTTATATCTCCGATCCTGTACTTTCCGGCTCCTTCAGGTGCACCCGGTATATACTCCATAATGATGAGCTGTTCGCGTGATACCTCAGTCTTTGTTTTTCTGTCAAATGCCGTGACCGTCAGCGTGCAGTCTGTCCCCGCTTCTTTGGCGGCTTTGATATGCTCTGCAGTATCGATCCTTACCGTCACCCTCTCAAGCGGCCCGCATTCAGGGATCATTTTAAACTCACTTCCGTCGCTCCAGCTGCATCTGAGTTCGTACCTGAATCCCGGTGTGAAAGCCTTTGTATTGAATACCTCAAAGTCATCTCCTCCCAGCCAGCTGACGCGGATCGGTCGGTAAATGAACCTGGTTATCCTTGCACCGGTTGACGGACTGCGGTCAGGATAAAACATGCCGTCTACACAGAAGTTCTTGTCGTGCTCCCACTCTCCGTGGTCTCCGCCGTACGTGTAGCTGCCATCTTCGTGAAGCACTGCATGATCGACCATCTCCCAGACGCAGCCTCCGGTAAGGTTGTCGTAAGAATAGATCTCCTTCCAGTAGTCTTCCATGCCTCCGGGGCCAACGCCCATGGCATGAGCGTATTCACACAGGAAATATGGTCTGTCACAGAACTGTTTGATTTTGTATTTCTTTTCTCCGATCTCGTGTACACGCTCCGAAGGCGGATACATCTCACTTGCCACGTCGTATGCCTTCTTCTTGGTGTGTACCGCACTTTCATAGTGCACCGGAAGAGTCGAATACTGTTTCAGATATTCGTATTCCTTGTCCGTGTTGTGTGTACCGCCCGCTTCATTGCCCAGACTCCACATAACGATCGACGGATGCATCTTGTCTCTTTGATACATCCTTGCCACACGGTCCACATAGTGCGCTTCCCACTTCGGGTCGTCGCTTATGCGATTGTAACTTGGCGGGAGCTTGTGCACATAAGTACCGTGTGTCTCCAGGTCGGCTTCATCCACCACATAGATACCAAGCTCATCGCATACTTCCAGCAGATAAGGATCCGGCGGATAGTGCGAAGTCCTGACTGTGTCTATGTTGTATTCCTTGCAGAGCCTCATGTCTCGCTCTATCTCGTCAGGAGTCAGCGTATAGCCGTTCTCTGCCGAAGTGTCGTGATGATTCACGCCATGGAATTTGATGAGCTGACCGTTCACCAGGAGCTTGTCACCCCTGATCTCGACAGACCTGAATCCTATGCGCTGCTTAACACAGCTTCCTTCTATCTCGTAATACAGATTGTAAAGCTCCGGAGTCTCATCACTCCACTCTACAGATGAAAGATTACGGAAAGTAAATTCCGCCCTTTTCCCTTCAGACTTTACGGTCCTTTTCTCATGCACGCCGCGGCCTTCAAGCGTAAATGTCACCTCAGCGTCTTCGTAAAGATCTGCCCTGACAGTAGCGAACCATGCTCCGCTTACTTTTCTGGTGATGATATCAATATCACGGAAGTCATTGCCCTCTGAAATACGAAGCAGTACATCCCTGAAAATGCCATTATTGCGGAACATATCCTGATCTTCCAGATATGTACCATTGCACCATCTGTGCACCACTACAACGACCTCATTGATCCAGTCATGCAGGTACGGAGTCACGTCAAATTCAGCTGTGTTGTGCGAACCTTCAGTATATCCTACGTAGTGGTCATTTACATATATGTCCGCACAGCTTGCTATTCCGAGGAACGACAGTATATAACGCCTTTCCGGAGCGTCAGGTCCGTCGGTATTGAAAAAGGTGCGGTAAACGCCTACGAAGTTATACTCCTCTCCCGGATCCTTCCACCTCGGTCCGAGACCGTAATCCGATCCCTGAAGGCTGAACACCTTGCCGGCTTTATCGAGTTCAGGGATCTTCGGTGGATCGTATGGAAACTGATATCTGAGATTTACATAGAAAGGCCTGTCGTAGCCACGGAACTGCCAGCACGAAGGCACATCGATCTTATCGAATTTTATTGTGTCAGTATCCAGCAGATCCGGAAGCTGCGAAGGATTCGGAAAAAACTTGAAATCCCAGTCACCGTTAAGGCAAATAACCTTTGGAGACTTATATCTCTTCTCTTTTCCGGATACTTTGTCAGCGGACTCACGGTCCGGATATGGGATAAAATAGCTCCTTGGAGCCAGCCTATTGTCTTCAAAGACGTTGAAATCACAATAATTTGTTTTGTTTATCCTGTATCTCATTCAAAAATCTCCTTAAGATTTTTTTATTTTTCTGCTCTGTCCCATGTAATTATACATACTTTCACTAAAAAAACCGAGTATTAGTAGAAATAACAAAAGCGCCTTTAGAAAGGCGCTTTTGGGGTCAGTTCACTTTCCCCTGTTGTTTTTTATTCACCGAATACAGCTTTGTAATCAGCCTGGAATTTTTTTATTCCGATATCTGTCAGCGGATGACTGATCATCTTTTCCAGCACTCCGTATGGCACTGTTGCGATATCCCCTCCGGCAAGAGCGCAGTCAGTAACATGCATCGGATTTCTGACGCTCGCACAGATAATCTGCGTGTCAATGTCTGCTATACTGAAAATGTCTGCGATCTCTCTGATCAAGTCGACTCCTCTTACTGAAATATCATCCAGTCTTCCGAGGAAAGGAGATACATAAGTTGCTCCTGCTCTTGCTGCAAGCAGCGCCTGGTTAGCAGTGAATATCAGAGTAACATTGGTCTTGATACCTTCTGCCGACAGCACTTTGACTGCCTTCAGCCCCTCTGCTGTCATAGGGATCTTGACTACCATGTTAGGGTGTATAGCTGCGATCTCGCGTCCTTCCGCAATCATTCCTTCAGCATCTGTAGTTGTTGCCTTGACTTCTCCGCTTATCGGTCCATCAACTATTTCAGTTATCTCCTTTATAACTTCCTTAAAGTCCCTTCCCTCTTTAGCGATCAGCGACGGGTTAGTAGTTACACCGCAGATAATACCCATATCGTTGGCTTTTCTGATATCCTCAACCTTCGCTGTATCAATGAAAAATCTCATTGCAACTCCTCCTTATCTATTTAATTGTGTTTACAGCCATGCTTTTACTGTTTCAACAATGTTTTCCGCGGATAATCCGAAATCCTTGAGAAGTTCTGCTGCCGGTCCGGAGTGACCGAACTCATCATTTACACCGATGCGGCGTACCGGAGTCGGCAGCTTCTCGCTGAGCAGTGAGCTGACTGCCTCGCCAAGGCCTCCGATGATCGAGTGCTCTTCACAGGTGACGATTCTGCCGCACTCTTCAGCTGCCTTGAGGATCAGCTCCTCGTCCAGCGGCTTTATGGTGCTCAGGTTGATAACTCTGGCATTGATGCCCTGACTGCGCAGTTCTTCTCCTGCCTTGACGGCTTCACCTACCATGATCCCGGTAGCAATGATAGCTATATCGTTTCCATCCTGAAGGACCTCGCCCTTGCCTATCTCGAATTTAAAATCTTCATCATGGAAAACAGGGACTCCCGAACGTCCGAACCTCAGATAAACCGGACCTTCGAACTCATATGCAGCCTTTACTGCCGCGCGTGCTTCAACATCATCTGCCGGACAGATAATCGTCATGCCCGGAATGCTCCTCATAAGAGCAAAGTCTTCGCAGCACTGGTGGGATGCTCCGTCTTCGCCTACTGAAATACCTCCGTGTGTAGCACCGATCTTTACGTTCAGATGCGGGTATCCTATTGAGTTGCGGACCTGTTCAAATGCTCTTCCTGCGGCAAACATGGCAAATGTTGATGCGAAAGGCACCATTCCCATTGATGCTATGCCGGCAGCAACAGCCATCATATTTCCTTCTGCAATACCGCAGTCAAAGTGTCTGTCAGGGAATTCCTTTTTGAATGTGCTCGTCTTGGTAGCTCCTGCAAGGTCAGCGTCAAGAACGACCACGTCTGCATGCTCACGCCCCAGTTCTGCAAGGGCATTGCCGTAACTTTCTCTTGTTGCGATCTTCTTGATATCTGCCATATTACTTCGCCTCCACTTCTTCAAGCTGCTTTCCGAGCTCTGCCATCGCCTGTTCGTATTGCTCATCGTTAGGCGCCTTGCCATGCCATCCGGCCTGGTCTTCCATGAAGCTGACGCCTTTACCCTTGAGAGTCTTCATAATTATTGCAGTCGGTACGCCTTTTGTCTCTCTGGCAGCTTTCAGAGCAGCTTCGATCTGATCGAAATCATGACCGTCTATCTCCTCGACATGGAGCCCAAATGCCTTGAATTTATCAGGGATCGGATACGGATCGATAACATCTGCTATCCTTCCGTCGATCTGCAGATCGTTGTTATCAACGATAACGCAGAGATTGTCAAGTTCATAATGATGCGCAAACATCATTGCTTCCCAGACCTGACCTTCTTCGATCTCTCCGTCTCCGAGCAAGGTGTAAACTCTAAGGTCTTTACCCTGCTTCTTTGCAGCCAGAGCCATGCCTGCTGCAGCGGATACTCCCTGACCAAGGGATCCCGTAGACATGTCCACTCCCGGAGTCTCATTCATATTAGGATGGCCCTGTAAACGGCTTCCTATTTTTCTTAATGTCTTTAATTCTTCTACCGGGAAGAAACCTCTCTGAGCCAGTACGGAATACAGTCCCGGCGCAGTGTGTCCTTTCGACAGGACAAATCTGTCCCTGTCCGGATCACGAGGCTTTTCCGGATCTATATTCATTTCCCTGAAATACAGATACGTGTACATATCTGCTGCAGACAGGCTTCCTCCCGGATGACCTGACTTGGCGGAATGGGTACCTTCAATGATTCCCATTCTCACTTTGCAGGCAAGCTTCATCAATTCTTTTTTTTCTGACTCTGTCATAGCGCCTCCTTTAACCATATATATATTTGTTTTAATGTTTCTATTAAGAGATTACCGGTACTCTTATTTCCACTACTTGTAAGTAAGCAGACTTATTTTTGCTCTGTTGATAGGCTCGTAATCCTCTACTTTGGCCTGGTTGAGCTCCTCCTGTATGCGTTCAAGATGAGGAAGAAGATCAGCATACTGGCTGTCAATTGCGTTTTCTACAGGAGCTTCTTTCATAGCAACTCCTACAGAATAAGTAGCCTTGTTGATCGGCTGAAGTGTTCCTGCGCCTGCTATGCATCCGCCAGGGCACGCCATTCCTTCAAGCAAATATCCGTTGTATTCACCTGCAGCAGCCTTCTTCATCATTTTCTTGCATTCATCAAGACCTTCGGCTTTTACTATCTTGACTTCACGTTCAGGATCTATACGCTTTATGTGATTGACTACAGCCTGCGCAACGCCTCCGCTTATTGCGAATCCGAATCCATCGCTGCTGGCTCTTCTCAGAGTATCTCCTTCCTCAAGGTCTTCAAAGACAACTCCTTTTGCGTCAAACATTCCTGCAAGTTCTTCGAAAGTCAGAACAAAATCCACATAGCTCTTGACGGTACGTCTGCTTGCCTCGTTTTTCTTGGACAGACAGGGACCGATGAAAGCGATCTTGCAGTCCGGATGCATTTTCTTTACAAGCCTTGCGGTAAGAACCATCGGAGTCATAGCCATGGAGACAGTTTCTGCGTATTCCGGGAATTCCGTTTTTGCCATTATCGACCATGCAGGGCAGCAACTCGTGCACATAAACGGAAGTTCTTCCGGGACTTCCCTGAGGAAATGCTCCGCCTCTTCGATAGTACACAGATCGGCTCCGATAGCTACTTCAAACACATCCTTGAATCCAAGAATACCGAATGCAGCTCTCATTTTCTTGTCCGTAAGTCCTTTGCCGAACTGTCCGGCTATCGCAGGAGCCACTATAGCGTAGACAGGTGTATCTGACTGGATCGCGCTTATCGTCTGATAGATCTGGCCCTTATCTACGATAGCAGCAAACGGGCAGCTGTTAAGGCACATTCCGCAGGAAACGCACTTGTCCTGATTTATCATCGCATGGCCATGCTCATCCTCACCGATTGCTCCAAGGCCGCATGCTGCGACACAGGGTCTTTCCTGTTTGATTATTGCATTATACTGGCAGGCTTTCATGCACATTCCGCATTTAATGCATTTTTCAGTATCTATAACATTGCGACGCAGATCCCTGTCGTAAGATATACACTTTTTAGGGCAGACTTCCTTGCATGGATGTTCCAGACAGTTCTGGCATCCATCGGTAATGTAGACCCTTTTATCAGGGCAGCAGTGGCAAGCGAAACGGATGATGTCTATCAGCGGCGGCTCATAGTACTTTTCCTCTATCATGCTCTCATCAACGCCCTTCGATGTCGGCGTGTGCTCGTTGACCGGCCTTATCGACATTCCCATTGCGACCCTTATTCTCTCTCCGATTATGGCTCTTTCGAGAAACATTGAGGGTCTGTACGGATCATCTTCTGTATCGACCATCTTGTACGGGAGCTCATCGAGCTCCTCAGGTCCCCATCCTTCATAGGCAAACCTTGCGACCTCAGTAAACACTTTGTGACGCAGGCGGTTTTTTTCTGAATTGATACCTTTCATGTTTATCTGACCTCCCTCTCATAGATATCGCCAGGCTGTGCCCTGCTCATTCTTTGATGATTAATAATATCATAAAAAAGAGCTGTTTTATATTTATCATATATTGAAAGCACGAAATCTTTGTGATAGCCTATCAGCCGTTCATTTCCATACTTTTTTACGGAGGGATCTTTGTGGACTATAAACAAATACTAAAGGTGATCCTGGATATAGGAGAACAGATGATAAACAGCGGAGCCGAGATCAGTCGTGTTGAAGACAGCATGTACAGACTCTGCCGCAGTTATGGATTCATCAGGGTAAACTGCTGGGTCATTTCATCAAATATACAGGCGACCGTTGAGACGCCGGATGGGGATATTTTTACGCAGATACGTCATGTACCCGGCGGAGAAATGAATTTCGACAGGCTTGATTATCTCAACAGCCTGTCACGTAAAGTATGCAGGGAAACACCCGACGCACCTGAACTCAGGCGCCGTCTTGACGAAGTCCTTTCAAGGCCGGCCCAGCCAAAATGGATGCACTATCTGGCAGGCGTTCTTGGCGGGACAGGGTTTGCTGTGTTTTTCAACTGTGATCCGGCAGACAGCATTGTCGCTGCGATTGCATCTCTTGTGATAGTCTTGATCGGGGATGCATTAAGCAGGATCGAAACCAATCCGCTGATTTTCAACGCCATAATTTCATTCATAGTTGAAATACTCATTCTTTTGTCAGTGAATCTTGGGATCGGGCATCACTCCGGCAACATTACAGTCGGTGTCGTGATGCTTTTGATCTCCGGGATCGGATTCACCAACGGCATCAGCGACCTTCTTCATAGAGACACCCTGTCAGGCATAATCAATATATCCAAGGCAGTACTCGGTGCCACAGGGATCGCAATAGGGATCGCTCTCCCTATTCTGCTCATGAAGGGGGTGATGTAACATGATGGAACTATCTCCTAGTCTCGCGGTGCAGCTCATATCATGTACAGCAGCCTGCGTGGGTTTTGCCTACTGGTTCAATGTTAAAGGCATACAGGTCATGTATGCCGGCATAGGAGCTTTCTTCACATGGCTTGTATATGCTCTGCTTTACAACGCCGGCTACAGCAATTTCCTCGCAACACTTGTAGGCTCAATATTTGTAGCTGCTTATGCGCAGGTAATGGCCCGGGTGAACAAAGCACCTGCTACAATATTCCAGACTGTTTGCGTCTTCCCTCTTGTACCCGGACCTAATCTGTATTACATGATGTACTGCATCGTTATGGAAAAACACGAAATGGCCGTGTCAGAAGCTGTCACGCTTGTTGTCACCTGTCTGGGGATCGCTCTTGGCTTCATAGTTGTCGAGATCCTGAACAAATACATATTCAGGCCGATCACAAAACGCAGGATCTGATCAAAGACAAACAAGGCGAACTTGAACACCTTGATCTCCGGTAGTAAAATCAAGTAAATATAGACTATTATTGCAGGGGGATGAGAAATTGATTTCAACAAAGGGACGGTATGCTCTGCGCATAATGATAGATCTTGCACAGAACGGTGACAGCGGAAATGTCCCGCTCAAGGATATCGCCGAAAGGCAGCAGATCTCCAAAAAGTATCTTGAAATTATTGTCAAGGACCTGGTCAAAGGCGGTCTGCTGGGCGGAGTGAGCGGTAAAGGCGGCGGTTACAGTCTGTGCCGCAAACCTGAGGATTATACTGTAGGTGAGATACTGGAGATAATGGAAGGTACGCTTGCACCTGTAGCTTGCCTTGAGGAAGGCGCTGCTGCCTGTCCTCTGGCTCCGGGTTGCCATACACTTCCTATGTGGAAGGAATATTTTCAGCTGACACGTGATTTCTTCTACGGAAAAAAACTGAGTGATCTTCTCTGAAATGTTTTGTTTTTTAAAAGGTGCCCCATAGGGACACCTTTTTTTGTTACCTGATTCCATTTGGGAAACCTGCAGGGTGAGAACCCCTCTCTCAACAAAAAAGCCCTGCGTTAGCAGGGCATGCATGGCGGAGAGAGAGGGATTTGAACCCTCGCGCCGGTACTACCGACCTACTGGTATTCGAAGCCAGACCCTTCAGCCACTTGGGTATCTCTCCACAACGCGTGTATTTTAGCATAATAGGAACTCATAAACAAGAGTTCCTATTATCTCTTTTTGATCTTTTGAAGTATAACACCCAGCAGCATGATCAGCACCATTATGGTACCTACAATTGCCGTTGTGCGGTTTGTAATGTAAAGGTATGAAGGCAGCCAGCCTGTCTCTACGTCCTCTCCTGCATAAAGATAACCTTCTCCGACTTGTTCCTGGTTAGCATAGATATAAAGCTTGCCCACTTTTTCGCCTTTTCTGACCGGAGCCTCAAGTATATCCATCTCTGTCTTCACTTTGACTCCGCTCGCCTTCTGGCTCTTCGGATACGCGTATCTCAGACCTTTTACATCAAGAGATACTTTTGACTTAACGCCGTGCTTGACCCAGGTATTGCAGACATTTTTATCGCTGTCCGTAACGATGAATCCCGGAGTCAGATCATGAGCGACTTTAATGAGTTTAGGCGGATCTTCCGCCCTGCCTTTCGCAGTATCACCCAGAAGTACAATGATAGCGCTGAGTCCGCTCTCCTTGAATCCGAGTGTGATGGTGCACTGGCTCTCAGACCAGCTGCCGGTCTTTCCGAATGTCAGTCCCTCAAGATTGTTGGTGGCTTTGAGCAGGGCGTTTTCCATCTTGAGTTTGCCGCTCTTGTTTGTTGCCGGCATGGTGTATTTCTTGGTAAGAGCTATCTCCCTTAGCTTCTCATTCTCAAAACAATGCTTTGTAATGATAGCCATGTCGCGGGCTGTCGTGTAGTGGTTTTTGTGCTGCCAGCCGTTCGTATTGACGAAATTCGTGTTCTCGCAGCCCCACTTTTTTATAGTTTCGTTCATGAGTTTGATGAACTCTTTCTCACTGCCCGAAACAGCTTCGCCAAGAGCTATCGCTCCGTCATTGGCCGACATCATAATCGTTGCATAAATCAGATCAAGAGCCCTGGACTCTTCTCCCGGTTCAAGCTCAAGCTCCATACCGTCCTCGAGTTCCCTGCATGCGTTTTTTGAAGCAGTTACGATCATATCCGGATCGAGATTCTCAAGAGCCAGATATGCTGTGAGTATCTTCGTAATGCTGTATGGCTCCATTTTCTGATCCGCATTTTTCTCGTAAACCGGGATATCCAGATCCGTCGAATACATTATTGCGGCCTTCGCCTTGATTTTCGGAGACTTGGAACCGACTTCACCGTAAGGCCTTAATAAACTACGGTCATACGACATACCCCTGCCCAGGGCGACAGGCAGGTATGACAGCACTATTGTAAGCACAAGAATAAGCAGCACCATTGCCCGGGCTGCCTTAATATAATTGATTCTTACCTTCTTCTTTTTTCTATATCTCTTTCCCTCTTCTGCCAACGTGTAATCCCTTTCACTTCCCGCTGTCATATATGAGCTTAGGTGCTCCTCCGATATAATCATATGATGCGAGTATGTATTCTATTCCTCTGCAATTGCCTTTTATACCCGTAGCGTAGGCCGGCATGCCGTGCAGATGTCCGTATACGCACTTCCATACGCCGTATTCTTCAAGGAGCCTTGTGAACTCGGTCTCCCTTCCGTTTGGTCCTGCAGGCGGATAGTGCAGGCAGGCGATTATGCGTGAATCCGGTGCTTTATTTTTAGCAGCGTCAAGTCCCAGTTTCATCCGTCCGAGCTCTCTGGCGTATATCTTTTCGTCATGCTCGGTATATTCGTCCGAGCCCGGATACGGCCAGCCTCTAGAGGCTGTGATCACTATGTTTTCATTCTCTACAGCATAGCACTCATTCTGTAAGAATATTATATCATCATAAAGCGAATTCAGATATTGTATCCTTGACCACCACAGGTCATGATTGCCTTTGGAGAGCAGTTTTTTACCCGGCAAGGC
Source organism: uncultured Eubacteriales bacterium (assembly GCA_902801255.1). Lineage (GTDB taxonomy): Bacteria > Bacillota > Clostridia > Peptostreptococcales > Anaerovoracaceae > Crickella. The sequence continues at coordinate 35,459 of CADCHO010000001.1, forward strand.
ATGGATCCAGTCAAAATCGGCTATTGCCTCCTCGATCCGCAGAGCCCACGAAATATCGCCCGGGACCAGCACGATGTCTTCATCAGTCACCAGTTTTTCCCAGTTGGCTTTAAGTCTGTCGGGATGATCTTCCCATCCCGGTCCGAACTTATTCATTGGCTTGTCGATATTCTCGTCGAATGACAGATGCAGATCCGCAACAGCAAAAATCCTCACCGTCTGCCCTCCTTGATAGCTTTTATTACTGAACTACGATCGATCTGATCACATATCCTGCCAGGCACAGCCCTGCTGAGCCCGGAACATAACTGAGAGTGCCCAGATCGCCATCCCGCGGTACAGGCTTTTCTTCCGAATAAACTACAGGCAGATGCTCTATGCCTATTTCCCTGAGCCTCTTGCGCATCACTTTTGCAAGCGGACATGTAGATGTCTTTGAGATGTCGGCGACCTTGAACTGTGTGTCAAACTTACCGGCTGCTCCCATCGCCGATACTATGTTTACGTCCTTCTCTACAGCAGTCTTTATGAGCGCCGTCTTCGCGATGACACTGTCTATCGCATCGATGACCCAGTCAAAAGCGGTAAGATCGAGCGCATCGTCTTCTTCATAGAATCTTGCAAGAGCGGTAACATCAGTATCAGGATTGATATCCCTTATCCTCTCAGCCATAACTTCAGCCTTGTTCCTGCCCAGGGTTGATGTGAGAGCTACGAGCTGCCTGTTGAGGTTGCTCGGCTGCACGGTGTCACCGTCCATGATCGTGATTCTGCCGGCACCGGCACGCGCGACCGCTTCTGCGGCATAAGAACCTACACCGCCAACGCCGACAATAAGTACTGATGCGGCTTTAAGGCGCGCCAGCCCATCTTCGCCTATTAGCTTTACTGTACGCGAGTCCCTTTCATTCATCTCCATACTCCTCTGCTTCTCTTCTGATGCTGTCCAGCACCCTGAAGGTATCCCCTTTTGAAAAGCCTTTCCCTTCCAGCTTACGCGCGATCTTCGCAATCAGTCTGTCATCGACAGTCTTCATGACCGGCGGTTCGCCATAAATATCTGAAGACACAAACACCTCCTTCAACGCTATGTCGAGTGCATCTTCAAACTCATCGACTTTATGTTCATACAAAAAGTCTTCCTTAGCGTTGAGAACTGTGTCCCTGTCAATCCCCTTCTCCATGAGCTCACGTTCGGCTCTGAGCACACCGCGCTTCTTCTCATGGTTATACTCATAATACCTTAAGGCATAGAGATAGTCATCAAGATATCTCATACCGATCAATTCATTGATCGCATCAGTTATCTCATCCTCACTATACTCCTTGCCTTCAAGATACTTTCTGACTTCTGCAGCCGTACGCATCCTGCTCGCAAGGAAAGCATAAGCAGTCTCCAATGCAGTTTTCTTATTCGTTTTTCCTTTGTCAGTATTGCTCATTACCGGCAAATTCCTTTTTACAAAAGTATGAATTTCAGTTCAGATATGCTGTCGGTATCATATATACACATTGCAGAGTATACTTCCGGCATTTGCGGGATCTGAATATCGCGGATGGTGTACCTTTTGCCATCTATCATGACATATTCGCCTGAAACCGCCGGCAGGTCAGGATCATAGACGGTCCTGCCCAGAGCTTTCGTAAGTGCTTCACGTCTTGTCCATATCCGGAAGAATGCATCAGCTGCACTCTTGCTGTCAGCCGGAAATGTTTCAGCTAACTCTGCCGCATCTTCAGGAGCGAACCATCTGTCGGCGATCGCTTTTTTGTCACATTTTCTGCCAAGCTGTATGTCAAACCCGCATTCACTGTCCGCGATAAGAACAGCCCAGATGCTCCCGGTATGAGAAATGGAGAAACAGCTGAACCCTTCTATGAATGGCTTGCCGTGTTCTCCCTTCTTTAATGCTCCGATCAGCGTCTTTGCCTTCTTTTCGTCTCCGGTATGGACTGCGATAGCTCTCTCGAGCAGCCTGTGACTTTCATCACGGCTGCCCGCAAATTTGTCGGTAAAATATATGATCACTGTGCGAGTTCCTTGAGTGCCTCTTCGAGCACCGCTTCTCCCTCCGCTTCTATATCAGGCGTGATGCCTACACCATTAACGGTTTCACCGCTTGGTCTGAAATATTCCGTCACCGTAAGCTTAACGGCAGACCCGTCGCTGAACTTGTGCAGCATCTGCGTGACACCTTTTCCGTATGTCTTAGTCCCGATAACCGTACCGGCCTTATTGTCCTGCAGCGCCGCAGTCAGTATTTCCGAAGCGCTTGCCGTATTTCCGTTTACGAGTATGACCATATCCAGGTCTGCTGAGCTCTCTTTTGAATTGTATACTGTTTCCGAGCCGTCTTTGGCGTTCTCGCTCATTATCTTGCAGGCAGGAAGCAGATAATCTGCTATCTCGATGCTCGATTCTGTAATTCCTCCGCCATTGTCTCTCAGATCGATAATAAATTTCTTGCAGCCTTTTGACTGCAGATCCTTCACAGCCATTTTGAATTCGTCATCCGTACCTTTTATGAACGATGCGATGTTTATATATCCGACTTCAGGCTGACCTTCAAGCACATCGTATACGATAGAATCTGTTTCGATCTTCTGCCTTGTAAGTTCGAAATCTAATGTTTCATCACCTCTTTTAACAGTGACTTTCACCTTGGTGCCTGCCTCACCTGTGATCATACTGACCGCATCATCTACATTAGCAGGTGCTTTTCCGTCAACACTGATGATGATGTCTCCTTCCATTATGCCTGCTTCAGCAGCCGGTGTATCATCAAATATGGTCATGACAACTACGTTTTCGCCGTCCTGCACTACGCCTATTCCGACGCCGACATAGTCGCCCATCAGTCTCTTCTCGAGTTCCTTGTATTCATCCGCAGTGTAATACTCGGCATACGGATCTCCTATGTTGCTGACGATCTCCTTGAGCTCAGCATCGCTTATCTCTTCAGGTTCGACCGTTGCAATTGGATCCTCTCCTATCATCTTCATGATCTCGTTATACTTGCCATATGACTTATCAAGATCGATGAAATAATCGTATGCATCATTTGCTACAAAGTGTCCCAGGCCTAGCACCTGCGTGCACAGTGTTATCGCTGCCAGACACGCAATAACGCCGAGCAGGAACGATGCCAGAACACCAAATCTCTTTGGCTTCTTTGCATCTTCAGGCTCCTTCGTTTTTTCAGGCTCCTCTGCTGCTTCCTCTATAAGCGGCTCGTCGGTCACGCCGTCGTCCACGTTATAGTAAGCCGTGTCCGAGAGATCGAGTCCCATCTTCTTATCTTCATTTATTTCGTTGATCAGATCTTCATGCATTACTCAGCCCCCACAGGCAATATCTCTCTTGCGATCACCTGCACCTTTCTCACGTCTCTCCAGGTATTGATCTCTATATTACAGTATATATCCACCCTGCCCTCATTCACAGCCTCATAAGCTTCCGCAGCGTTCCTGAAAATAACAGCATCTATGCTTTTGCCTTCCTCTGTGACAAGTGAGAACCTAGCCATTTTATCATCGTCTTTAAGAAATCTCCAGCCTCTTACCTCAGCATTGTGTATAAGAAAGACCGGCACCTCGTTATCCTTACCGCAAGGCTCCAGCATCTGCAGAGCTTCAGCCAGATCGAGATCTATATCATCAGCTTTCAGCACTGCATCACTTTCATGTGTCTCGTCCAGAAGGTCAGCCTTGTCCTCGAGCATTAGGCGGATGTCTTTATTAAGATCCTTTCTCAGTTCATCCATGCTGACAGCATCGATAGTGAAACCGCATGCTGCACTATGCCCGCCAAAGCTGATAAATCTGTCTCTGTATTTGTCGAGCATCTCATACAGGTCCACACCCGGGATCGATCTTCCTGTACCTTTATATATATCACCATTTCTCGATATTACTACGACAGGCCTGTTTATCTTTTCCCTGAGTTTGCCTGCAACTATTCCGAGCACGCCTTCATGTGAGTCATTTATCTCAACAATAATGAAGTCACCCTTGCTAAGCTCATCGTCAAGCATGGAGTTGCCTGTTTCATAGGCTTCGTCCTGAAGTCTTCTGCGCTCTCTGTTGGCCTCTATCAGCTCACTGCAGCATTCCCTGATCTCCTGCTCATCATCTGACAGCAGCAGTCTGACACCTAAAGACGCATCGCCCAGTCTGCCTGAGGCGTTGATCTTAGGTGCGATGCCGAATGAAATATCACTGGCTTTGAGGGTTCTGTAGTCGAGTGCTGATCTGTCTATCAGTTCTCTCAGTCCTTTATTGCGGCATCCCAGATGAATGCTGCGCAGACCGCATTTTACTATCGTGCGGTTTTCATCGGTCATAGGCATTATATCCGCGATAGTACCTACAGTTACAAACTCAAGCACTTCTGCCATAAGAGGTTTAGGGACACTGCGTTCCCTGGCGACCGCAAGCGCCAGCTTATATGCGACTCCCACTCCCGCGAGGCCCTTGAACGGATACTCATCCCCATCAAGCCTTGGATTGATTATGATCCCTTCAGCCCTGTTTTCGCTCATATTGTGGTGGTCGGTAACAAGTGTACCGATACCGAGCGAGTGAGCATATGCGGTCTCTTCGGCTGATGACGATCCGCAGTCAACAGTTATAATAAACTCACCGCCGTCTTCACGTATCCTGTCTATTGATTCCCTGTGAAGACCATAGCCTTCATCCAGTCTTGAAGGGATGTAATACGTGACATTATCGGTCAACGAACCTATGACCTTCATTAAAAGAGCAGTCGAAGTGATGCCATCGACATCATAGTCACCGTATATGACTATACTCTTGCCATCATCGATCGCATTTAGCAAAGAATCCACCCCTTCGCGCATGTTAGCGAGCAGGAATGGATCATACGCCAGTCTCGGTTTCGGAGAGAAGAATTCTTCAAGCATCTCCTCTCCGATCCCGCGTGATTCAATTATTTCAAGTATTTTTGAATGAATGGTCATTTGTTGGCTGACAATAATCAGTATAGTGAAAACGGATTGATGTGCTCTCCGTTCAGGAAAACGGTAAAGTGCAGATGCGGACCTGTAGAAGCACCTGTGCTTCCGATATATCCAAGTACGCTGCCCTTTGTTACATACTGCCCCTTGCTGCAATTATACCCGCTAAGGTGTCCATATAGAACACTGTATCCGTTTCCGATGGCATATTGTATGCAGTTTCCATATCCACCATACCACGATGCTCTTGTTACGTAGCCGTCTGCGATAGCGTATACAGGGGCTCCCTTTGTACCGCTTGTCAGTACAATATCCAGACCGTTATGGAACTCTTTGCCATGGAAAGGACATCTCCTCCATCCGTACTTATCGGAAAGCTGCCAGTTGGAATCGGTTGGCCACGCATACTGACCTGGTGCCAGATTCAGCTGTCCGCCGGCATCGACGATCATCTGCTCGGCCTCTTTCTGCATTCTTTCAGCCTCAGCAGCCATCTCAGCCGCTTCTGCTTCTTTCTGCGCCTGCATAGCATGCAGCTCGTCAGCTTCTTTCTGATATCTCTTCCTCAGTTCATCAGTCTCATACTCTTTGGCTTCGAGACCGATCTGCTGATCCACAAGTACAGCCTGTTCATCCTCAAGCTCAAGTTGCTGATACTCCAGCAGTTCCTGCTGTTCTTCCAGCTCTTTCTTGAGTTGCTTGAGCACTTCATAATCTTCCTGCAGTTTCTTCAGGATCTTTTCATCGTTTTCGAGGATCCTGTGCACTACTCCGACATTTGTCAGAAGCTCCTCTATGCTCTCAGAATTGAGAATGACATCGGTCATACCGGCATTTCCGCACTTATACATGGCAACAAGCCGGTTGTTGAGCGCAGTGTTCTGGTCTTCGATTTCCTTTTCCTTAGCCTCCATTTCTGCCTTTTTGACCTCTATTTCTGCCTTCTTGGCCTCTATTTCGGCTATTTTGCTGTCGATCTTAGCTTCAGTATTTGATATCTCGACCTTCTTGTTCTCGATCTCACCGGCGAGCTGCTCCAGCTGTTTCTCTGCTTCCTCGAAATTGGCGACCGCCTTTGATGCTTTCTTCGCCAATTCCTTGGCCTCCTTGCGCTTTGCTTCGGTAGCTTCCTGCGCAGCCTTAGCTTCCTCATGAGCCTTATCGTATTCCTCCTGACTCACTGCGTAGGCCGACATGAAAGATGCCGTAAACAAGGCGGTGATCAGCATGAGCACTAATATTAAGTTTAACTTCTTGCTGTTACTCATCATGCCCCGCCCATTCTATACATTGAGGAATCTTCTTATTGATATCGCACTTCCGATAATACCGATGCCAATGCCAAGACACAGGAACATTATCAGCAGCACGTTTGTAATCTGACTTGCCGGTACAACTGATACCGAAAGTATTCTCATAATATCTGAACCGACTATACCCGTAATTTTCGTATATATCAGGTAAGTAAGACCTGTTGCAATGATGGATGACAGCACGCCCACAATTATGCCGCCCCATATGAACGGTGCTCTTACGAACCAGTTGGTCGCGCCGAGATACTTCATTATGCCGATCTCTTTTTCCCTGTTGAAAACCGTAAGTTTGATGGTGTTTGCTACGATTACGATCGATACTATTACAAGGAATGCCATGGCTATCAGCGAGCCCACCTCGATGAAATGTGAGATCTGTGCCAGTTTTTCTATTGTATCGCGGTAATAAACGACATCATCCACACCTTCGATGCCCGGGGCAGATGCTGCGACATTATTTGCCGCATCCTTATCGCTTACATTTACTGTATAGCCTTCAGGCAGCGGATTTTCAGGAAGGTTCTCCAGAAGATATCCATTGTCACCCCAGCTTTCCTTCAGAATATCCAGTGCCTGTTCCTTGTTGACGTATTCAACTTTATCGACACCTTCGATATTTTTTATTGCCTCTCCTGCAGCCTCTATGACCTCCGGCGTACTTCCATCCTTCATGTATATCTGGATCACGTTGTAATCCTTGCCGATGGACTTGGCAAACAGATTGACATTAACAAACGCCACAAAGAACAGTCCGAGGATCAGCATCATTGCTGTGATGGCCAGGACAGATGTGAAGTACATGCCTTTGTTGCGTCCCATCTGGGAAAATGCCTGTTTGAGATTGTATCCTACTCTACTCATAGACATCCTCCCCACCATTCAGATAGGTGTCTACAAGGCTGTCATCAAATGCGGCCGGTTCAGGGATCGTGATAGTCCTGCCCCTGATGCTCTCATTACCTCTTCTGATCTGGGCCTGAGCTGCAATAAGCTCCTGCGGATCAAGGAATGTAGTGAAGCCCGGAACATAGATGTCATCCTCTACGTTCTGCTTTTCGAAACCGTAGCTGCCTTCTTCATCACGGACGATCCTTCCGTGATCTATGGCTACTACCCTCTTGTTCATCTTATCTACGATATCCTTGGCGTGGGTTACCATCAGTACGGTAGTTCCTCTTACATTGATCTGTTCGAGGAGCCTCATTATATCCATCGCTGTGATAGGATCGAGATTGCCCGTAGGCTCGTCGCAGATCAGTACTCTCGGTTTATTGACGATCGCCCTTGCTATACCGACTCTCTGCTGTTCTCCGGCAGAGAGTTCATCAGGATATCTGTTGGCTTTGTCAGCTATATCTACAAGGTCGAGTACATAAGGCACTCTTTCCTTGATGTCCCTTTTGCGTTTGTGAAGTACTTCCATCGCGAAAGCCACGTTCTCATAGACCGTCTTCTTTTCGAGCAGTCTGAAGTCCTGGAATACCATGCCGATCTTCTGTCTGATCTTCGGCACTTCGCGTTTTTTGATCTTTGTAATATCCTTGCCTGCGAGAATGATCCTGCCACTGTCAGGCTCTATCTCCTTAAGGATTAGCCTGATAAACGTTGTCTTTCCGGCACCGCTTGGCCCCACAAGAAAAACAAAGTCGCCACTGTTAATATGCACGCTGGCATTTATCAGGCCGACATTGTCTCCATACTTTTTTGTTACGTTATTGAATACTATCATGCCTAAAGTTCCGCTCCTGCTGAAAATACAGCTCTTTTTCGCAGATTAATACGTGACTATTATACATTTAGGCATATTGCTATTATCTCAAACTTAATGAACTTTCATTTTCGGGCAACCCCTGTTTTCCTCGCTGCATCAGCTACTGCAGCAGACACGGCAGAATCTACTCTTTTGTCAAAAGCTTTCGGAATAATGTAGTCTGCAGACAGTTCATCATCATTTATAAGTCCTGCAAGTGCTTCTGCAGCTGCGAGTTTCATTTCTTCGTTTATAGTCTTCGCTCTGCTGTCGAAAGCACCGCGGAATATCCCGGGAAAAGCAAGAACATTATTTATCTGGTTCGGAAAGTCAGATCTTCCGGTAGATACAACAGCAGCACCGCCGGCTTTTGCCTCATCGGGGAATATTTCAGGCACCGGATTGGCACAGGCAAAAATAACGGGATCCGTGTTCATTGTCCGGACCATATCCGCAGTTACCAGACCCGGAGCCGAAACTCCTATAAATACGTCGGCACCTTTCAGTGCATCTGAAAGAGTTCCTATCTCGCCATGGATGTTGGTACATTCAGCCATCTCTTCCTTGATGTGATTCATTCCTTCTGTCCGGCCTTTATGGATAATTCCGCGCATGTCGGTCATGATCACGTTAATAAACCCATAGGAAAGCAGCATTTTACATATCGAGACTCCTGCAGCCCCTGCGCCGGATATGACTACCTTCACTTCCTCTTTCTTCTTTTTCACCACTTTAAGCGCATTGATCAGACCGGCCAGAACTATCACAGCAGTTCCGTGCTGATCATCATGAAAGACCGGTATATCGCATCTCTTCTTCAGCCTGCGCTCTATCTCAAAGCACCTCGGCGCGGAGATATCCTCCAGATTGATACCTCCGAATGATCCGGATATCTGATATATTGTCTCAACTATAGTGTCCACATCCTGCGATCTGATGCACAGTGGAAAGGCATCTACATCGGCAAACGCTTTGAACAGTACACATTTGCCCTCCATAACAGGCATTCCTGCCTCTGCTCCTATATTGCCAAGACCCAGAACAGCCGAACCATCTGTTATGACCGCACAGGTATTCCATCTTCTTGTCAGCTCAAAGCTCAGATCCGGATCCCTCTGTATCTCAAGGCAAGGCTGTGCAACCCCGGGAGTGTATGCAATTGAGAGTTCCTCATCGTTGCTGACACTTACCCTCGGAGTCACTTCTATCTTTCCGCGCCAGAGCTCATGAAGTCTTTTTGATTCAGCTGCATAATCCATAGTTGTTTTCTCCCTTTGTAAAACTTTGCTAAACATCCATGACTTTAGCACTGTTTGGATTTTTATTCAATATCAATTCAGCCCTGCCCCGCTTGATAACATCACGGTTATGTAATAGACTAGACCGAAACGGGGGAATTTATATGACCACTGAAGAGAAAAAAGAGAAATTAACAGATATAATGGCCTCATTCATAGGTCATACGGCGATACATCTGCCTGATGATGTCGTTTCGAAACTTGAAGCGCTCAGAGCTGCCGAGGATGATCCTGCCGCACTGAGCATTTACGACATGATGTTCAAAAATATGCGGCTTGCGGCGGATCTCGGAAGACCGTCATGCCAGGATACCGGACTTGTGCAGTTCAGGATAGAATGCGGAAGCCGTTTTCCTCTTATCCATCAGCTGAGCGAGATCCTGCATGATGCTGTCATGAAGGCTACTGCTGAAACACCTCTCCGTCCTAATGCTGTAGAGATCTTCGATGAGTACAACACCGGCAGCAATACAGGCACGGGAGCTCCTGCTTTATTTTGGGACATTATCCCGGACAGCGACAGCTGCGGTATATATACATATCTCGCAGGAGGCGGATGTTCACTTCCGGGACAGGCAATGGTGCTTATGCCGGGCGATGGTTACGAAGGTGCAGCCCGCATCGTTCTGGATCGCATAACTTCATACGGACTGAATGCCTGCCCGCCTCTTCTTGTCGGAGTGGGAATAGCCGGCTCTATTGAAACTGCCGCACTGCATTCAAAACTTGCCTTGCTCAGACCTGTTGGTTCACATAATCCAAATGAAAAAGCCGCCGCAATGGAACGATTGCTGGAAGACAGCATCAATGCGATCGGCATCGGTCCTCAGGGGCTTGGAGGCAGCAGCTCTGTATTAGGCGTAAATATCGAATATTCGGTAAGGCATACGGCTACAATAGGCGTTGCAGTAAGCTTTGGATGCTGGACCCACCGCAGAGGTCACATAGTATTTGACAGTAACCTCGACTGTACTACAGATACACATCACGGTTTTACTTGCGGACGCTGAGCGTTTCAGGCGAAAGGTTTAACAGAGAGATGACAGAACTAATCAACGGAAGGACCGTTCTCACTACACCATTTTCAGATGCAGACATACGCGCTCTGCATGCGGGTGATGTCATATTTATAAACGGAGATGTCATAACAGGACGCGATGATGTTCATATAAGGGTCACCGGTGAAGGTATGGATCTGCCGGTTGAAATACGCGGCAAGGCCCTCATGCATGCGGGACCGATCGTTACAGGATCTGCCGGAAGCGGATACGAGATGATATCCATAGGGCCGACTACATCGATGCGGATGGAAAGATTTGAGTATGATTTTATAAAGAAGACCGGTGTCAGACTTATTATCGGTAAAGGCTGCATGGGAGCGCGCACAGCGGAAGCCTGCAGCGAATTCGGAGCGGTACACTGTGTGCTTCCCGCAGGAAACGCGGTCGTAGCAGCCCTCTGTGCCGAAAAAATAACCGGTGTGGAGTGGCTTGATCTCGGCATGCCTGAAGCTCTTTGGAACATCCGCGTAAAAGAGCTGGGACCGCTTATCGTATCTATAGATACCAACGGTAAAAACCTCTTTGATGAGAAAAAGAAAGATTATGCAGTAAGAAAAGAAGATCAGTTACAAAAGATAAGTAAACAAATGGGATCGATCCTTGAATAAAAACTGCCGGTATGATGCAGCTGCATCATACCGGTCTTTTATTACTTTTCTATGATTTTCCTTATGTACTCTATCTGCTTTCTCACCGAATCAGGGCTCGTACCTCCGGCAGAATATCTTTTCTCCATACAGGTCCTGAGATCCAGTCTCTGGTAGATATCCTCCTCTATGAGATCGGAGAACGACCTGAACTCTTCAAGCGGCAGTTCTTCCAGGGCGCATCCCCTTCCCAGGCAATACGACACTATCTTTCCCGATACATTATATGCATCCCTGAAAGGCATGCCCTTCACTACCAGGTAGTCCGCCATATCGGTCGCATTTATGTACCCCTTCTTTGCAGACTCGAACATGTTCTCTTCGTTGACTTCCATAACATCGACTATCTCGATGAAGGCCTCTACACAGAGTTTCACTGTCTCTACAGAATCAAACAGCGGCTCCTTGTCTTCCTGGATATCCTTGTTATATGCGAGCGGCATGCCCTTGAGCGTAGTCAGAAGAGACATCAGATTGCCGTATACCCTGCCGGTCTTGCCTCTGCATAGTTCAGCAACATCAGGGTTCTTTTTTTGCGGCATGATAGAAGATCCGGTCGTATACTCATCAGGCAGGCGGATGAATCCGAATTCCGATGTAGCCCACATAATGATCTCTTCCGAAAGGCGCGATATATGCATCATCACTATCGCCAGATCAGACATAAGCTCCACGAAGTGATCCCTGTCGGAGACTGCATCCATACTGTTCATGGCGATGCCGGTAAAGCCAAGCAGGCCTGCTTCATATTCCCTGTCAATATCAAAGGTAGTGCCGGCAAGAGCGCATGCCCCTATAGGAGATCTTTCAAGCATCCTCCTTTTACAGTCGTCAAGCCTGCTGATATCCCTTTCGCACATCATGGCATAAGCCATCAGATGCTGTCCGAAAGAAACCGGCTGTGCGTGCTGCATGTGAGTGTAGCCCGGCATTATGATCCCCGTACTCTTCTCAGCCTTATCCGCAAGCACTCTGAGCAGATCGCAAAGGAGATCTCTGATACTCTCAGTCTCCTCTATGCAGTACAGCTTTGTATCGAGCGCGACCTGATCGTTGCGGCTTCTGGCTGTATGAAGCATCTTTCCGGTGTCACCTATCCTTTCAGTGAGCACCTGTTCCACAAACATGTGGATGTCTTCAGCCGTCAGATCAATCTTGAGTTCACCTGAAGTAATATCCCTTTCGATACTATTCAGGCCTTCGATCAGAGCTTTCGCTTCCTCACCGGAGATTATGCCCTGTTTCGCCATCATCTTCGCGTGAGCGATGCTTCCGGCAATATCTCTCTTATACAGTCTCTTATCAACACCTATCGAGGAGTTGATCTCGTCTACCAGATTTGCAGTTGTTCCGGCAGTCCTGCCTGCCCAAAGTTTTTCCATTTTTAGTCTCTCTTTATAGGGTGTGAAATATCCGAAGGATCATGCATTGTTTTCTCTCTCATAGCCAAAACGGTTGTCGGGAGGCCCCATGCATTGATGAAACCTGCAGCCTGGCCCTGATCGTAATCACTCTCACCGAATGATGCAAGCGACTCAGAATAGAGCGAGTATGGTGATGTAACGCCTGCAGGGATTATGTTGCCTTTGTAAAGCTTGAGCGTAACTTCGCCTGTCACGTTCTTATTGGCAACATTTGCGAATGCTGTGAGTGCTTCCTGCATAGGCGAGAACCACTTTCCATTATACAGCATGTCTGCGAAGTCTACGGCAAGTTTCTGCTTGAGATGCATCGTGTCTTTGTCTACGGTTATTGTCTCTAGCTGGAAATGAGCAGCATAGAGAATCGAGCCGCCCGGAGTCTCATAGACACCGTGGCTCTTCATGCCGATCAGCCTGTTCTCTACCAGATTCAGGATTCCTATACCATTTTTGCCGCCTATCTCATTCAGCTTCTCAATGATTTTGCTTGCTTTCATCTTCTCGCCGTTCACAGCAACAGGAGCACCTTCTTCAAATGCTATCTTAACGTATTCCGGCTCATCCGGTGCCTGAAGCGGAGAAACTCCCAGCTCAAGGAAGCCTTCCTTCTCATACTGCGGTTCAAGTGACGGATCCTCGAGATCAAGTCCTTCATGGCTCAGATGCCAAATGTTTTTGTCCTTAGAATAGTTGGTCTCTCTTGAGATCTTCAGAGGAACGTTATGTGCTTCAGCATAATCGATCTCTTCGTCTCTGGACTTGATATCCCACTCTCTCCAAGGAGCGATGACCTTCATGCCCGGAGCCCATCTTTTCACGGCAAGCTCGAATCTTACCTGATCGTTTCCCTTGCCCGTGCATCCGTGACAAACGGCGTCAGCTCCTTCTTCGAGAGCAATCTGGGCAAGCTTTTTGCCTATGATAGGACGGGCGAATGCCGTACCCAGCAGATACCCTTCATATGTGGCATCCATCTTGAGCGATGGGATGATTACCTCATCAACCATTTCATCTACCAGGTCAGCGACTATCAGCTTGCTGGCACCTGTCTTCAGAGCTTTCTCCTCAAGGCCTTCCAGCTCATCATTCTGACCTACGTTTCCGCAGACAGCGATGATCTCAGGATCATTATAGTTCTCTTTCAGCCACGGAATTATTATCGAGGTATCAAGTCCTCCAGAATAAGCGAGAACGATTTTTTTGATTTCTTTATTTTCCATTTTGTTGCCCCTTTCTATCTTCAACCCTGGAACGTTTTTGTCCTATATTCAGTCAAGCACCTTATGCATCGCTTCAAGTGCCTTGTTTATCTCCTCATCACTTATGGTCAGCGGAGGAAGCAGTCTCAGTCGCTGTCCTGCAGGAATTGCAAGGACACCTTCCTCCATCAGCTTGCTGACGGCCTCTGCTCCGGTCATTCCGTCGAGGTCTATTCCAATCATGAGACCGAGCCCGTCGAGGCCGGTAACTTTTTTCATCTGTGAAAGTTCGCTGCGGATCTTTTCCGACTTGGCCTTTACGGAAGCGAGGAATTCATCATCCATAGTATCCAGAACCACGCAAGCTCCTGCACATGCTACCGGATTCATTCCGAATGTGGAACCATGATCGCCCGGCACCAGTACATCGCAGGTCTTCGGGCCGCATATGATGCCTCCTATAGGAAGACCTGCTCCGATGCCCTTGGCAAACGATACTATATCCGGTTTTATGCCATACTGCTCAAAAGCGAAGAGTGTTCCGCTTCTTCCTATACCTACCTGAACCTCATCATCTATAAACAGGATGTCCCTGCTTTTGCATAGCTCTGCGGCCTTTTCCACAAACTCCTTATCAAGTGCGTGGACTCCGCCCTCACCCTGTACGAGTTCCATGAGGAAAGCGCATGGATCATACTGATCGACCAGTTTTTCAAGTGCTTCAGCATTATCTACTTCCGCATGTACAAAGCCCGGTACCAGAGGTGCAAATACCTCCTGAGCTTCTGCCAGGCCGGTGGCCGTCACAGTTGCCAATGTTCTTCCATGGAACGACTTTTTAAGTGAGATTATCGTATTTTTTTTATGATCAGCGAGAGTATTGCCGTACTTTCTGGCAGTCTTTATCGCCGCTTCGTTTGCTTCTCCGCCCGAATTTGCGAACCATACCTTGCAGAGTCCGCTTCTGGTCACTAGTTTTTCGGCAACCAGAGGGCCCGGTTCTGTATAGTAAAGATTCGATGCATGCTGTATTTTTTTCAGCTGTCCGATAACAGCTTCCAGCCATGCTTCATTGCCGTATCCAAGCGAGTTCGCTGCATAACCGCTGCAAAAGTCAACGTATTCCTTGCCGTTGACATCTGTGACTATCGCTCCGCATGCATGATTGACTACTACATCGTAACGGTTATATGTATGGACTATATACTTTGCATCCAGTTCCTTGATATGGCTTCGGTCCATCATTAACTCCTCTCTCTGCTGTAGTATTTTACTCCGTCCTTCATTATCACAGTACCGACACCTCTGTCAGTAAATATCTCCAAAAGCAGGCAGTGAGGAATGCTGCCGTCAAGTATGTGCACCCGATTTACGCCCCCTTCTATTGAGCGGAAGCAGTTACGCACTTTAGGGATCATGCCGCCGGTTATGATTCCATCGTCTATCAGTTTCTCTGCTTCTTCTATAAAAAGCTCAGATATGAATGATTCGGGATCATCCGGATCTGTACATACACCCGGCGCATCAGTCAGATATGCAAGTTTGTCAGCTTTCAGAGCTTTTGCGATCTCTGCCGCAGCATGGTCTCCATTTATGTTGTATGACTGACCATGTTTGTCCATGCCTATAGGATATACGATAGGCAGAAAGTCATCATTCAGAAGGTCAGTAATTATTTTTGTATCTACCTCTGTGATCTCACCGACAAACCCTATGTCTTTCATTCCCGGTTTTGCTCTTTTTACTGTAAGCAGTCTTCCGTCTTTTCCGCTGATACCGCATGCCCTTACTCCAAGCTGCTGAGCCATTGTTACAAGATCGCTGTTTACCTTGCCGAGAACCATTTCTGCTATCTCAAGTGTGTCGGCATCCGTGACTCTCAGACCATTGATGAACTGAGGCTCTATGCCTGTCTTTCTCATCCAGCTGCTTATCTCGTTACCGCCTCCGTGTACGATAACAGGCTTGAATCCGACAAGCTTCAGCAGAACCGCGTCCTCGATCACATGCTTCTTCAGTTCGTCATCTATCATGGCGCTGCCGCCATATTTGATCACTATTATCTTGCGGTTGAAACGCTGTATATAAGGAAGAGCCTCGATTAGAACGTTGGCCTTCTCCATGTATTTCTCTTTTACCATCTGATACCTCTTTTTATGAGCGGTACGAACCGTTTATCTTTACGTAGTCGTATGTCAGATCGCATCCCCATGCGTATGCTTCGGCATCTCCGTCATGCAGGTCTGCCTCTACCGTTACGTACTCCTTCGAAAGTACTTCAGTTGCGAAGTCATCATCAAACGGTATCGAAGCCGAAGCTTTGCAGACGAGTACTTCACCGGCCTCAGATCTGACACTTACATCGATATTCGATGCATCGAATTCCGCATCTGTATAGCCAATTGCGCAAAGTATGCGTCCCCAGTTTGCATCGGAAGCAAATACTGCTGCTTTGAACAGCGACGAGCAGACGATGCTCTTGCTTACCAGTCTTGCAGTTTCCTTATCCGGAGCTCCTGTCACATGTGCCTCGAGGAGCTTTGTGCAGCCCTCTCCGTCTCCCGCGATCTTCTTTGAGAGCTCTACGGCTACGATATGAAGTGCTTCGCAGAATGCATCATATGCTTCTCCTGTTTCGCATATCTCCGGGTTGCCTGCCAGGCCGTTCGCGATCACGACTACTGTATCGTTGGTGGATGTATCTCCGTCAACACTGACCTGATTGTAGCTGTCGGCTATTTCTTCATGCAGAGCCTTGCTGACGAGCTCCTTGCTGATGGCACAGTCCGTAGAGATAAAGCTGAGCATGGTACCCATGTTGATATGTATCATGCCGCTTCCCTTTGCGATTCCTCCGAGGGTGCATACCGTATCCCCTACTTCGAACTGTACCGCACATTCCTTGATGTATGTATCAGTCGTAAGAATGGCAAGTGCAGCATCTGCGGACCCTGTCCTCGAAAGGCTTCCTGCAAGCTCAGGCATTGACTGTTCGAACGGCTCG
The DNA here is from genome assembly GCA_902801255.1 of uncultured Eubacteriales bacterium. Taxonomy (GTDB): domain Bacteria; phylum Bacillota; class Clostridia; order Peptostreptococcales; family Anaerovoracaceae; genus Crickella. The sequence goes on from CADCHO010000001.1 coordinate 52,128, forward strand.
ATCGGAAGCGGAACCCCTATGACTCCGGTTGCTGCAGGCAGCACATCGTCAGCCTTTATTCCAAGGCACTCAGCTGCGATCTGCGTAGCCTTTTCAGCTACTTCTTCGCCGTCAGGCGTGCATGTATTTGCGTTTCCGCTGTTGCACAGCACAGCCTGAGCGATACCATTCTCGAGATGTCTCTTTGTTACTGCAATGTGTGCCGCCTTAACTTTATTCTTTGTATATACCGCAGCGGCATTTCCCGGAACTTCACTGACTATGAGAGCCAGATCAGGCTTTTCCGAGTTTTGCTTTATTCCGCTGTAAATTCCTCCTGCTTTGAATCCTGTTGCGGCTGTGACACCGCCTTCGATCATCTTTACCATATATCCCTCCTGTTTTATCTCATTGAAGCTCACTCAGGAGTCCTAAACCAGACCCGCAGTCTCTTCAGTCCCAAGTACTATATTCAGATTCTGTACCGCCGCACCCGACGCTCCCTTGCCGAGATTGTCATACGAAGCGATCAGAAGTATTCTCTCTTCATTGCCGGTCACGTATATCTCCATGCCGTTGCTGCCCGCCATAGGGTTTGAATACACTTTGCCGGATTCCGGTGCCTCGTCATATACGTTGATGAGAGGTTCATCGTCATATCTGATATGTAAAGCTTTCTTTACATCATCTATGCCGGTTCCTTTTTTCAGCATCGATGCGTGGACAGGTACAGTCATCACCATCCCGCTGTAAAAATCAGCGACCACCGGGCTGAAGCAAGGTGCGTTTGTAAGGCCCGTCATAGTTGCCATCTCAGGCAGGTGCTTATGTGTCTGCCCAAGCGCATACTGTCCCGGAGAGTCGAGGACCGTATCTCTTCCATCATTCTCGTAATCGGCGATCATTTTCTTTCCGCCGCCCGAGTATCCTGTAACGCAGAAGCATGTGAGCAGCGCTTCTTTGTCCAGCAGTCCTGCATCGATGAGCGGTCTTACCAGAAGTATGAACCCGCTCGCATGACAGCCCGGATTGGCTATTCTTGTGCTGCTGCGGATCTTATCTCTCTGACCTGATGTCAGCTCCGGCATACCGTAGGTCCAGTCCGGATCTGTACGGTGCGCAGTAGATGTATCAATTATGACTGAATCTGCAGGAGCGGCAGCCGCTATCTCTCTTGATGCCTGATCCGGAAGGCAGAGTATACTGACATCTGCCTTTTTTATCATGTTCACACGGGCTTCTGTATCCTTGCGTTTCTCGGGATCGATCTCCAGTATTGTTATGTCGGAACGCCCTGCCAGATATTCATTTATTCTGAGCCCCGTAGTCCCGTGAGCTCCGTCTATAAATACTTTGTACATTTTTCTCCGTTATTCGATTACATAGGGTGCTGCGTCAGCCGGTATAGGGCACATATACTCTTCTCCGCCAAGCCGTGCAGCGTGCTCTGCACGAGCATCTTCTATAAGCGAGACGTTCCCGAACAGATCTGCAGCGGAACATGCCAGAACCTTTGCAGCGTATATCATGCCCTTGTCTCCTATCGTCGAAGCACCGCATGATACATTCTGCCAGGAATGCCCCGGCGAGTGCGCAGTGAAACATACTGTGTTGAACTGCGCGGCAGGCGTCTGCCAGCTGACGTCACCGACGTCAGACGAGCCGGGTTCGAATTCATTGCCGCTGTAGAAAGGCATCAGGAAATCGTTCAGAGGCTTCTTTCCATGATCCGACATTTCCCACACCTTCTCCCTGATGCCTGTATCGAATTGTGCTCCCGTTCCGGGAACCTCATTTGAAGGAGGACATTGAGCATCGAGTTCTGCGGCAAATGCACGCTCTTCCTCAGTATATTCAGGCATAGGTACGTACTCCATGTTACTGTATAACAGCTTCTCGAGAGTCATATTCGGGATCGCATTTGCAGTCCCGTCAACAAATATCCTCTCGAATGTCGTTCCCGTCATCAGAGCGGCGCCTTCAGCACATTTATCCACGCGTTCCTGAAGTTCGAGGGTGTCTTTTACGAGCACCGACCTCACCATGTACAGGACTGATGCATGAGGCTGCACAACGTTAGGTGAAAGACCTCCGCCATCAACTATCGCATAATGGAGGCTGCATTCCTTTTTCATGTGCTCTCTCAGATAATTTGCTCCCACATTCATGAGTTCAACTGCATCCAGAGCCGATCTTCCGTTTTCAGGATCTCCGGCGGCATGGGCTGCTATCCCTTTGAACTTATAGAGCACCTGCGTGCATGAGTTGTTTGTACCTGTTATTACCTGATTCTCACATCCCGGATGCCATGTAAGTGCGCAGTCCAGAGACTTCCACATTCCCTCACGGGCCATGAACGCCTTTGAAGCTCCGCCCTCTTCACCCGGACATCCGAAGAATATGACAGTCCCGTCAGTCCCGGTTTCCTCAAGATATTTCTTTATAGCTACAGCTGCTCCGAATGAAGCGGCACCGAGCATGTTGTGTCCGCAGCCGTGTCCGCTTCCGCCGGGAACGAGTTCCTCATGATATGTACATGCGGCTTTCTGCGAGACTCCTGATAATGCATCAAACTCTCCGAGTATGCCTATTACCGGCTTCCCGCTTCCGGACACATATTTGCCCGAGAAAGCAGTCGCGATGTCGGCATGCCCCGTCTCCACTTCGAAGCCATGTTCTTTCAGTTTCTCAACATAGAGAGCAGCAGACTTCGTCTCCTTGAGAGAAAGCTCTGCAAACTCCCATATGCTGTGTGAGACCGCTGTGATCTCATCAGCGAGCGTATTATCTATATAGCTAATAATGTCGGTTTTATTCATATATTTACAAAACTTTGCTCAGGAAGTCCTGCAGACGCGGATCTTTCGGATCCTCAAATACCTGTTCAGGAGTTCCTTCCTCTTTAATATATCCTTCGTCCACGAACAGAACCCTGTTCGATACCTCTCTGGCGAATCCCATCTCATGAGTGACTATGACCATCGTCATTCCGGCCTTAGCCAGTTCCTTCATAAGATCAAGAACCTCACCGATCATCTCCGGGTCGAGCGCCGATGTAGGCTCATCGAAGAGCATAACATCGGGATTCATTGCAAGGGATCTCACGATGGCGATACGCTGCTTCTGGCCGCCTGAGAGTTTCGATGGATATACTCCGGCCTTATCCTCCAGGCCGATACGCTTCAGAAGAGTCATTGCCTGTTCGCGGATTTTCTCCTTCTCAGCGTTCAGATCCTTTACTTTGTTATATTTTGCAGTCTCGATCGGCGCCAGCATAATGTTGTCGAGCACATTGAGGTTGTTGAACAGGTTGAACTGCTGGAATACCATACTCATTTTGCGGCGCCCGAGGTTGGTGTCAATATGGTTTTCTTTGTAAATTTTTTCCATGAGAGCCTTGTATTCAGGCCCTTCCTTTGAATGCTTTTCCTGGAGCATGTCTTCGCTCTTGATCTTAGTTATTGCATCCATATCCGCCATTCCAGCGGTCAGAAGTTTTTTATACGTATTCGACGCGCGGATGACATCGTAGTGCAGATACGGGTCCACAGGTGTCATGAGCTTTCCCTCGATCCACACCTCGCCGAATGTAGGCTCCTCGAGGAGGTTCATGCAGCGAAGCAGAGTGGACTTACCAGAACCCGAAGCTCCTATAATAGAGATAACTTCTCCCTTATCGACCTTGGTGGATACACCCTTCAGAACCTTAAGGCTTCCGAAGTTCTTGTAGATATTCTTTATTTCGAGCATGTTCTGGTCATGCATTATTTTCTTTTCCATAGTTATTTCAGCAAACCTCTATGCGCTTGCCTTCATCCTCCTTTCGGCCATTCCGATCAGCTTCGACAGTGTGAATGTCATCACAAAGTAAATGATACCGATATCCATCAGTGTCGGAACTGTATTAAAGGTAACGCCCTTTATGACCGCGTATGTGGTCATGAGCTCGCCGACGAAGAAGTTAGATGCGAGAGACGTCTCCTTGATGATCGTGATGAACTCATTGCCCAATGCCGGCAGAATGTTCTTTATTGCCTGAGGCATCACGACCTTGGTCATGGTAGTTCTGGATGTCAGGCCGAGAGCTCTCGCTGCTTCAGTCTGTCCCTTGTCAACAGCATTGATACCGGAGCGGATGATCTCCGAAACATAAGCCGCTGAATTGAGTGTAAGGCCGATCGCAACGCAGGCGATAGGCGTAGGATCCAGTGAAGTAAGCATCATCGGCACTATGAAGTACGCTATATAGAGCTGAAGCAGCGCAGGCGTTCCACGCATGATCTCGACAAACGCCGTAATGATAAAGTTCAGTATTTTGAACCGGCTCATCTTGCCGATAGCGAGAAGCGAGCCAAGTATTGCTCCAAAAAATACAGCTATTGCTGACAGCAGCAATGTGTATCCTATACCGGTCCAAAGCAGTCCCTGTCCGATATAGTATGTTACGAAAATATCCCACATGTCATGGAATATGCTTCCAAGTGTCATAAAAGAATCCTCCGTCCTTTTCAGGCCTGCGGCCGGTCCGCAGACTCATTTTCCTAAAACGAGGGGCTTTCCTCAGGAAAGCCCCTGCTACGTTCTTATTATAAAGTCTCTGTCTTTTACTAAAACTTACTCTGTGATCTTGTTGCCCTGATCATCATATCCGAGTTCGTCGATCGTCTTGATGTTGCCGAGCATCTGTGCAGCGTCATACCATGCATCAGCTACGCCATCTGCCTTCTGCTGAGCGATTACAGCATTTACCTGCTCACCGAGTTCTGCATTGTCCTTGTTTACGAGGACTACATTGTTTTTGTATTTCTCATCGATCTCGAACTGGAATCCGCTTGCAACAAGCTTGCCGTCATTTGCAGAGATGAATGATTCTCCGTTGCCCTGAGCAACAGCAAGAGCATCGATCTTTCCTGTCAGAAGAGCTGTGCAAAGGTCATTGAGGTCTGTCATCAGAACACATTCAGCATCCGGAAGCTGTTCCTTTACGAGGAGTTCCTGAAGCGATCCGCCCTGAGCACCTACCTTGAGGCCTGCATAGTTCTCAGCTGCAGTCAGCTTGCCGTCATTTTCTGCAGTAGTGATTACTACCTGCTCGGTCTCATTCTCGCCTGCTTCGTACCAGTCTGTGATGAAGTAGTTCTCAGCACGCTCAGCAGTCCAGCTGAATCCGGAGATTCCGAGATCTGCATTTCCTGTCTGAACAGCAGTCATTACAGCATCGAATGACATCGGCTTGATAACGAGCTTCTTACCAAGGTGATTTGCGATATATTTTGCAAGCAGAACGTCATATCCTACGTACTGATCATCTCCGCTTCTTGAGAGGTCTACGAATTCCATCGGAGCAAAGTCCGGTGACATGGCTACGACGATCTCTTCATCTGTGTCAACAGCCTCGCTGTTGAGACCCTCGAGGATCTTATCGTATGCTGCTGATGCGGAATCAGCGCTGCTCGCTGTGCTTTCTGTGCTTTCTGCAGGTTCTTCGCTGCTGCCGCCTCCGCCGCATGCGCTGAGTGCTAATGTGAATATCATTGCAAGTGCAAGTAAGAGTACTAATGATTTCTTTTTCATGATTTGTTCTCCTTTTTACAAATATTTGTTGTCTACGCGTATGACTATACTATCCATTGTATATTTATTCAACCTTTATTCTGAATTATTTTTACTTTTTGTGTATTTTTATGCAAACATGTGAAAACAAAAGCGGGCACTTGCCCGCTTTTGATAATAGCTCAATATTTTTTTAATTTATTGTTCTGTTAGAGCATCTCGATGAACGCTGCGATACGTGTATTCAGCTGAGCTACGTCTGCTGTTGAATAGTCAGTCTCTACCATGAAGTAAGGTGTATTCTTCTTCTCGACGCAGAACTTTTCGATCGACTTATGCTCTACATTATATGTATGACAAGCCTGAAGTGTCATCTCAAGGACGCCGTCTGCCTTGTACTTATCAATGGTTCTTCCCAGCAGATCATATCTGTTCGGATTAGGAGTCATGACAGAACATCCGATATTCAGATATCTCTCTGCAAGCGCTCCCCAGATATCCTCAGCATCTTCGTCAACGAGTCTGTCGTACTGCTTAGCACCTACGCAGTTCTCCATTGCTACTACAACGCCGCCATTGTCCTCGATAGCCTTGATAACCTTCTCAGTTACTCCGCCGATCGGGCATCCTGTAACCACAATACGAGGCTTCTTTTCGAGCATTTTGCCTTCTGCATATTCTTTTTCGATCTTGTCCTTGATGGACTTGAGTTCATCAACGATAGCGGTACGGTCGAACTTGAAGTCGCTTCCGTAGAGCAGCTTAAACATATCCATTCCCGAAACAGGGCAAGGATCGTTCTTCATGACATCGATCAGTTCTTTCTTGGCTTTTCTGATGCTGTTCTCAAGTTTAACAGCCTCACGGATCTTTTCATCTGTGATCTCGATGCCGAACTTCTCTTCAACATAAGCTTTGAGTTTGAGACATTCCTCTTTGTAGAGAGCAAGTCCCTTTTCGCTCTGGGAGTTAGGAAGATCCATTACGAACACGTCCTTGAACTCACTCATAAGCTCATACATCTTCTTCTTTCCGTCGCAGGTGTTCTCACCGATAACAATATCACTGAAGTAGAAGAACGGGCACTTGTCGTCCTTTGCAAATCCGTAGCTGGACTTGATCAGTGGACAAAGGTTGGCAGGCAGATCCTTCTCAGCTGAAGGTATTGTCTCTCCCGATGTCGAACAGAGACTTACCGAAGCCGCTCCTGCTGCCAGAGCAATTTCTCTCGGAAAATATGTGCAGTAAGCTCCGATTACCGGAATACCCTGGTCTTTAACCTTCTTTACATTTACAAATGCATTTCTTCTTGCTTCTGCGAATTCTTCAAATACCGCAGGCAGTTCTTTAATGATTTCCATAAAACTGAACCCTCTTTCTCTTCTGAATTGATTATATAGCCGCAGTAAACGACCCCTACCTTTTAATTATACGAGTAAAACAATAAAGGCAACTATAGAATAAATCTATAATTGCCTCTTGTTATTATGCGTTTTACAGATCGGCATTAAGCAGATCCACGTCGATCGGATGTCTGCCGAATATACGTGCAGCATCCATAAGAGCCTGCAGATTCTCTGCCGGAGTATCCATAGGAGTCTGGCATCCCGAAGTCAGGGTGAATCCATTTGGTGAATCCCAAGCCTTTCTGATGCACTCCTTACTTGATCTCAGAACATCCTGAGGTGTACCGAGCCTGATAACATCTACCGGAGGAACGTTGCCCTGGATGGCCATGTGAGGTCCGAGTATTTCCTTTGCCTCTTCAAGGTCCTCAATATTGTCAAGTCCGAAGCATCCGATTCCCGTATTATTGAGGTCTTCCCACAGCTTGCGGGAGCCACCGCAAATATGAAGTCCACATCCTCCGCCGTTCTTCTTGATAAAGTCAACATTATGCTGGAAGTACGGCAGTGAGAATTCGCGGTACTGCTTTACTCTGAGCAGAGATGTTGTACTGACAGGGTCTGCAAAGCCAACGCCTACTCCCATCTCAAGCATTCTCGCGATGTATCTCTCATTATTCTCCGTGATGACTTCCATCAGCTGCTTTACCTTATCCGGCTTTTTGATCATTCCGATAAGGAGATTCTCTGTTCCGACTACCATTGCAGCGATAGTGAACGGACCTGTGACAGTTCCGCTTACAGGCACCTTATCGCCGAGGTTTTCCTTTACCATCTTAAGTCCTTTAAGAATGATAGGAAGCCTTCCGTCCTTGTCGACATCAACCAGTTTTGCCTGATCAACATCATCAAGGCTTGCCAGCGCAGGTGTTTCGAGCTGGGCGATATTGTGATCGTAGTACTTGATCTTAGAACCCATTGCTTCTGCCATGCCTCTGAGCGTTGTCGAGAGGCCTGCACCGTCAGAGTGGAATGTGTCATAAATATACTGTTCCAGCTCAAGCATTTTCTCAGATGAGAAATAGTAGTCTTTTACTTTAAGTCCGATCATCGGAGCAAGGGTCTCACCAGTATCGATACAGCACATTATACGATCTACTTCTTTGCCCTCACTCAGAAGTCTGTCCCTCTCTATTGCGGTCAGTTCATCCTTTGGGATTTCCAGCCCGTGTCCATATTGTTCTATTATACCCATGTCTTTTTCCTCTGTTTGAACAAGCTATGCCGGAAGCCCGTATCGGCACTCCGGCATATACTCATGGATTTATGAAGGTTTTTTATTAGTTGTTGATTACTTTATTCTCTTTCCAGTCCCACTTGCCCTTGAGTGTGATGTTCTCATACCAAGGAACGAAATAAGAAACGATAGCGAATGCTGCGAGCAGGAAGAGGTACCAGTTTCTAGGAATGATGTCGAGCGGGCTTACTCTTCCTTCGCACATGCTTGCTACTACGAGGAACTGAGCTCCGTAAGGGATGAGTCCCTGCATGATACATGTGAACATGTCGAGGATCGAAGCAGTCTTCCTAGGGTCGATGTCATACTTCTCGCTGATCTCTCTTGCCATAGGACCGTCAACGATGATAGCAACAGTGTTGTTAGCTGTAGCCATATCTGTAAGAGCAGCAAGTGCGCTGAGTCCTACCTGAGCAGACTTCTTGCCCTTGAATGTCTTCGACAGCTTCTCAATGAGCCAGTCGAGGCCGCCGTAGTGTTTTGCCATTTCTGCGATACCGCCGCAGAGCATGGACAGCAGGAATACTTCGATCATTCCCTGGAATCCTTCCCAGATGTTGCCTGCGAAATCCATGAAAGTGATGTCGCCATAAGCCATTCCGATGATGCCTGCTGCGAAGATACCGATAGTGAGTACCAGGAATACGTTCATTCCGATAAGTGCAAGTACGAGTACGAGCAGATAAGGGATAACCTTTACGAAGTCGAATCCGCCTACCTCGAGAGCCTGAGCTGTTTCAGGTCTTCCGAAGATAACGAGAAGGATGATCGTAACGATTGCTGCAGGGAAGGAAATCCAGAAGTTAGTTCTGAACTTGTCCTTGAGCTCTACGTGCTGAGTCCTTGTAGCTGCGATTGTTGTATCCGAGATCATTGACAGGTTGTCTCCGAACATAGCTCCGGAAACTACTGCTGCCATAACGAGCGGAAGGCTGAGTCCTGCCTTGTCTACAACACCGAGTGCGATAGGTACGAGAGCTCCGATAGTTCCCATCGAAGTTCCTGTAGCTGTTGCAAGGAACGATGCGATGATGAAAAGACCTGCTGTGAGCAGAGATGCAGGGATGATCGATACTCCCAGATTGACTGTAGCATCAACTCCGCCCATTGACTTTGCAACTGCTGAGAAAGCACCTGCGAGCAGGTAGATCATGAGCATTGCCATTACGTCTTCGTTAGCTGCTCCCTTTGCAAAGATGCTGAAGTTCTTGTTGATTCCTGCCTTGTAGTTCATTGCAAATGCAACGAGTACTGCGATGAACATAGCAACTACTGCAGGGAACTGATAGAATGCCATTTCTACGCCCTTGGACTGCAGAATGATTCCTGCGCCGAGGTAGATGATGATGAACACAGCGAATGGCACGAGAGCCAGACCGCTGCTCTTCTTCTGATTATTCATGATGATTTACTCCTTTTTCTTTTAATTGTTTTTCTTTTGTTTTATATTTAACAACCGTGATATTTTAACGCTTTTGCAGATAAAAGCAAGTAGATAATGTATATAAAAAAACGATACTGTTTACCCTCTGATGAATAATTGTTGCAATTAACATTTTTTCACAAACAAAAATGGGCACTCTCACAAAAATGCCCATAGAATAAGCAATGCTTAAAAGCTTGTTAAATAACATTCATTTTTGTATTTTTAGGCCTTCAGGAAGGTGCCCCTTGCGTGCTCCTCTGCTGAGAGTTGTTGCCGCGTTCATGAACAATATCATCTGTTCTTTTAACGTCTGAGGATCCATCCCCGGGAACGCTCTATCCTCTCCGCGGCGTCCAGACGATGTTGCACCACTTTAAAGTCTATAACAAGGTCGCCTCCGGATATGGCGACAGGTATCTCATCATCGAAAGTATATGTATGAGCAAAATCGTTATTTATAAAGTCATAAACCAGGACGGTCTTCTTTTCGGGATCGACTATCCAGTACTCCTTCACACCCGCACGCATATATCTGTTGAGCTTGATGAGCATATCTACACGTCTGCTTGAAGGCGACATTACTTCCATAATGAAATCCGGAGCATGCTGGTCAGATTCAGGCTCTTCATTTTCTCTTTCGCACACTACAAGAAGATCCGGCTGAAGCCTATCTTTTTTTCTGTTATCAAATTCAACATCGAGCGGTGCAATATATGGCATGCAATGATGGCCATGCTCAGCAGCATAATTACTCATAATAGTATGGACAGTACCCGCAATTATCTGATGTATTGATGTCGGTGATGCCAGATCATAAATGACACCGTCTATAAGTTCCACACGTATCTCATCCGGAATCTTATCCAGATCATCAGTCGTATACTCTCCTTGCCGCCTGACAGGGATCTTATATCTTGGATGTATAGGCAGCCCCTCTTCAGATATCTCATATTTGCCTCCGAAGGCATCCATCATATCTGTCGTTTCAAGAGCTCCGGTTCCGTACAGATCATAAGCCGGACCAGACTCTCTGACCTGTACCACTTCGTGTCCCAGAATATCTGTATATATCTCATACCTGCTTTTATCAGCGCGTTTAAGAGCTACCTCGAGAGCCTCCATTGTCTTAAAGTGCGGTCTTCTGGTAGTTCCGGAAAACACTTTCTGTATCGTTGCCAGTTGAGGCTTTTAAGCACCAAAAAAGCGCAGCTTTGCGCCACGCTCTCGCCGTTATTTGCTATTTCTTTTCTCCGAGCCGTGTCGGGCCGTACTCTCTGACTGCGTCCATGAATGCGTAAATGTTCTCAATCGGCGCATCAACCGGTATGTCGCAGCCCGTACTCACTATATATCCGTTAGGAGAATCCGCACAGTCAGCAATGTTGCGCGTCACCTCTTCACGGACTTCATCAGGGGTCCCGAGCATCATGGTATTTATTGGATCCACGTTTCCGATGATCGGCACCTTTCCTCCGGCGAGTTCTTTTGCTCTGAGCAGAGGCACCTTCACATCAACACTTAGCATATCACATCCTGACTCCAGCATTGCTTCTGTGATCTTGTTGGTGTTGCCGCAGATGTGGTAGCCCATAGCGACACCGTGCTTCTGTATCGCAGGTGCAAGTTCCTTTGTATACGGCAGGACCAGTTCCCTATACATCTTTTCACTGATGATGTCTCCTGAAGCGACCGGATCGCAGATGAAAATATCCACTCCGCACTTTGCGAATTCCTCGCTGACAGCGATCAGGGCATCAGTAGAAAAACGCAGCAGCTTATGAACGAGATCAGGTTGTTTTCTTGTTGCTTTAAGGAGCAGCGGTATCGGATAAATGCTTGCCGCGGCTGTCATCGGACCTGTCAGACTCGCACTTGTTCCTACTACATCTCCCATCTGTTCGACCAGCATTTCGCATGCCGTGCAGCATAGCTCGATCCACGGGTCATTCTTTCTCAGCACACATGCAGGATCCAGATTGTCCACATCTTTAAGGTCTTTCAGCACATGCTCAACTATATGCGACGCTGATTTCTCATTGTCCGCAAGCACTGTTCCGCACGCCTGTCCTATCCCGTGCAGTCCATACTCGATAGACAGCCCGTCAAGTCCAAGCATCTCATACGCGGCTTTCTGAACCTGCACCTGGTTTTCAGCCGACAGCCTTTTGAATCCGTAATTCTTACCCATGAGTCTTGGACCTACTGAGTCAATCATCGGCATGGCCGGCAGTCTGTCGACTTCTTTACCTTCAAAATAAGCTCCCAGACGTTCGTTGGATGTCATCTGGTCTTTTCTTTTTGTCATATGGTCATCCTCATCAGCTGACTGTTTTTCGTTACCGCTTCCCCTTCAAAGTTGAATTCTTCCTCTATCACAGATGATCCCGGTTTTTTAATAATTATGTCATCATCCCAGCTCCCTGTGATAAGCTTTTGCATCACTTCATTGCCTCCAGGAACTATGTGTCTTTCAAGGCAGAAGCGTTCAGCACATTCGTCCGCATAAGCTATGACAGGTTCCATTTCATAACAGCCAGTATCTATAACAGTGACGCTCGTATACGAATCGAGCATCTTCTTCATGAGCTTATCGGCTTTTCTTTTTCCGTATTTTGCCAGATAGCTTTGAAACATGTCCAGAAGAGCACCCTCGTCCTTGCTCCAGCCGCCCGTCAGATACATATGGCCGGCTTTGAGGTAGTTGCGTCTGTCTCTATTGCCGGTACAGAGCATCATATTGACACAGTCATCGAAACGCGGCATGGCAAGTATGGCCTTTTCAGTATGCCAGCCCACCGCTCCATTTCCGCAGAGTCCATATCCAAGCATTATAAGATCAGCTCCGGCTTCCTCTGCCCGTCTGATTTCGGCCTGTATCACCTCACGCAGCTTATCAGGATCATTATGGTGACCTCTCTCCTGCCACCATATTTCGATATCCCGTATTTCAAAATGATTGAAGGCGGCGTTGATCTCGTCTTCGATCATTGAACAGGCTATCAGTATCTTTTTTTTATATGCTGACAGATCCAAGTTTTTCTCCTTCTATTTGAGTACGATCTCCCTGAACCTTCCATTGGCAAGCCTGACTCCGATATTTTTTATACATACCTGACCGCCGATCTTGACCTTGCCTCTCATCTGAAGCATTGCCTGCAGGAAGTCGATCCCCGGTTCAAGTTCGTGCTCTCTGAATTCACCGAATCCGGTATCTATAACAGCAAAAGTAAACTTAGGGCAAAGGAGGAAAATGCAGCTGTCATCCATGAGTTCTTCAACCCTTTTGAGGAATGGATGATAGAAATCCTCTACTGCCTGAGTCATGAACTTAGGGCCGAGAAGCTCCGGTGCGCCTGCAGAGTCAGAGAAGATGAAAACATCAACTCCGGCCTTCTTGCCTGCTTCGATATAAGCAAGCAGCGAATCACCGAGCTTTTCAAAGACTTTTACCATTCCGTCGTGATCTTTTCTGTATGCCTTGAAAACCTTTCGCGGCTCCATCAGAGCGTTAAGCATGGTGAACGGTCCGGTAACCTCCAGACAGACAGTCTCACCTTCTGCTTTCATTTTCGCGCAGGCATCAAGCACTTCCGCCATTCTTCCCTTCGTGACATCGACATCAGGAAGTGCAAGAACGTCATCGCAGGTGCTGCATATCGGATCCTTTGCTCTCGGTCCGGTATTCGCGTCACCATAGTTGAGTATGGCTCCCATCGCTTCAGCTTCGACAGTACGGCAGAAAGGCAGCAGACAAAAGTCCGCGCCATCGTGTTCCTTTATAGCTTTTGACAGGATCTGCATGGTCTCACTGTGCATATAGGCATCCGGGAACTCGAGTCCAAGTCCCGATGTCACCTCAGCGCTGATTCCTACTGAATTGGAATATGTGCATTTGTATTCTCTTATTTCACCCATTACATTCTTCCTTTTTACTGAAACGGATCTTCACTTAAGACGTCGCTCACTCCTGTATCTTTCAGGCTGTCCAGCAGAAGAGCAGTTATCTCCACCCTGCCTGAAGCTGCCGATTTGTTCAGATATTCTCTCAGCGCCTCTTCATCGGCAAGTCCGCGTGAAACCATATATCTTACAGCTTCAGTGCTTTTTCTGTTTATCGCCAAATCAAGGAATGATTTCTGTCGTTCACGTATGTAACGTTCGATCAGGGCCGCATCCTCTGCCGGCGGTGTTGCTGCCGCATTCTCTTCCATGAATGTAAGCACTGCGGTATAGCGTGCTGATGGCGGCAGAATATCGATCTGCTTTGGGCTGATATGTATAGCTTTCAAACTGCGGCAACCGCTGAGAGATGTACGCGCTGCCTCTTTAAGTGAGAGCGGCAGCCATATTTCTGCAAGAGCATGACAGTTCTCGAACATGTCCGTGCCGAGTGTCTCTGTGCCCTCAGGCATCCTGACGCTTCTGAGCTGCCAGCAGTTCTGAAAAAGACCCACACCGATACGATCCACCCTTTCAGGCATACGTATCTCTCTGAGCGCATAGCAGTTCATAAAGGCATAGTTGCCTATCTCTCTTACGGAATCCGGAATGTAGAGCCTTTCCAGATCATCCAGGCCTGCATATGCCAGATCTTTTATCTGCTTCCCGCCGTCTTCTATTCTGATTTCTTTTCCGGAGAAAGCCATTGTTTTATTCCGCGAAGGTCTTTACGGTCTTAAGTACCTGCTGGACGTTGTTCAGCGGTGAACCCATTCCGAGTCCGCATGCAGGAGAGATAATATCCGAACCGTTTGCGTAGCTGGCTCTTGTCAGCTTGTCCACAGTCTTTTCCTCCTGCATCTCGATCGCAAAAGTGCTCACATTGCCCATGATGACCTTATCCGGAAGATTCTTCTTAGCCTCTCTGAGCGAGACGACTGCGTCGAAACTGAACGCGTCGCTGTGTATCTTCGCAACCTTGTCGTATACGGATTTCATCTGCCCGCAGATGTGGACTATGGTTTTTGCACCAGTCTCTTTTACAGCATCTACAACCTGGTTGATATATGTTACCGCATACTCGTCAAAGAACTTCGGTCCCAGGATTTCTCCGGTGCCGCTCGGATCGGAAAGTGCTATTACATCAGCTCCTGCATCGACCATGGCAAGAGCAAATCTGATGAGGTCGTCCGTTACAAACTGCATGTATTCATGCGCGAGCTCTCTTTTCTGTCTGAGCTGCTTGTAATATCTTGTCGGCTCACATACGGAGCTTGCCACACTGACGGGGCCAACGATGTTTCCTATTATAGGAACATCCTTCGTCTCAGCTCTGAGCAGCCTGATAGCATCGAGTGTGACCTTTGCCCTGCCGGCATTAAGATCCATAGGCTTAAGTTTCCCGTAATCCTCTACTGTATCGATAGCGTAGCCGGTGACATGCGGCTCAAAGTACTGGGTACCCATGGTGCAGCTCGCGCCGAGCGCCTCAGCCTCGACCGTCATACAGAAAGGTACACCGTAGTTCTCAAAGCATTCGTTATCGTATATGGCCTTTGCGAGATCTGCCATCATCCTCGCATCTGTATGGGCTTCAGGCAGATAAACTCCGCATACATCCTGCAGAGCCTTTGTGACCATATTCATCATTCCTCCCGGGCAGATGCATGCAGGCCTGTCAGCCTTCATACCGGAAAGGATCTTTATAAGTCTTTCATTAGCTGTAGTCATCTTTTTTCCTCTTTTACTTGAAAGTTGGGAATATCAGGCACTCCGAGAGAAGCCTCTCGTAATTGTCTGTTGCTCCAAGCTCAAGATAATCCATATCATGAGCAAGTTCTTCCATCTGGCGCTTGACCGTACCGGACATGAGTGCCATATATGCGCCGGTCTTTGAAGTATTGCCTACGTATTCGATGCGGTCCTCGACCTCAAACGGCAGTATTCCTGTACCTGTAATACTTTCAGCCGGCAGATGAGCTCCGAACTGTCCGGCAATAAGGACTTTATCAAGGTCTGACATGCCTATGCCGGCTTTTTTCAGAAGCGCCATGAAACCCGAAAGGATCGCCCCCTTAGCGAGCTGCACCTGACGCACATCGCCCTGAGTTATATACAGAGGTTCTGTGCCGTCTCCGCCTTCTGTCATCCTGAATGATCTCTTTCCGTCTTCATCTACGGCAATATACTTCGACCTGTAATCATCAGCATCAAACTTATCTGCTTTTACAAAAGCACCTGTCTTTCTGACTATACCTGTCCTCAGCAGTTCTTTAGTGACTGTCAATATGCCGCTTCCGCAGATACCTGCAGGTTCGCAGTCCCCTATTATCTTGAGATCTATGCCAGCCTCATTGATATGGATATCTTCGATCGCGCCTTCTGCGGCACGCATTCCGGAGCTGATGTTCATACCTTCAAGAGCCGGACCTGCAGCGCATGAGCACGACATGAGGTGTCCGTCAGCGGCAAGAACGATCTCGCCGTTCGTTCCTATATCTATGAACATCACGTTTCCGTCGCGGTGTCTCAGATCACATACATATGCGCCGGCAACGATATCCGCTCCGATGTACGCGGATACGGAAGGCAGGCAGTACAGCCTGGCTCCCGGTGCAGCTTTCAGTCCTATATCCGCAGCCTTTACGTCTTTGGCACGCGCAAAAACAGGAGCGAACGGAGCCTTTCCTATCGGTCTGGCGTCGACACCCATCAGCATGTGCATCATGGTGCAGTTTGCACCGACAGTTACCTCGTATATCTGTTCCTGTGTCAGTCCGTGCTCATCGCATATTGACTTCACCATCTTGTTGATGGATCCTACGATTGCCTTCTGGAGCTTTTCCCTTCCGTCCTCAGGGTTCTCTATTTCATAAGTGATCCTGGTAAGCACGTCAAGGCCGAAGAACTTCTGGGCGTTTATTTCCGAAGCATGCCCAAGTTCCTCTCCGGTCGACATGTCAACGAGCGAGCATACAACAGTAGTCGTTCCTATATCTATGGCAACGCCATAAAGCGATCCTGTCGTATCGCCAGGCTCCAGCGCGATGACTTTGCCATTATGAATCACCGCAGTGTACTCACCAGGCAGCATCGAATGCTCTCTAAGGGCAGTATAGTCAAATCCGAGATATCCTGTCGCCCCGTCATGTCCGATGACGGACGTCGCTCCCACCTGATCGATTATCTGATTCTCAAACGGAGTCTGATCCGCGAGTGTCGGTTTATGGATGGTGACAGGAACTTTTACAATGTCCGGTTCAAATTCGAAATCCGGCATGAAGCCTGAAGCCAGCACATCATGCTTCTTTTCTTTCTGAAGAAGCTCTATTGTTATATCCGAAGCAGGGTATGTAAGACACGCAAGCCTTACGCCCTGCTCAAGCTCCTCAGCCTTAAGAATTCCGCGTTCGGTCTCTCCAGCTTCTCCGGCGTCACCCTCAGTGATCCTGACCCTGCACTTTCCGCAGAGTCCCTTGCCTCCGCAGGCGTTATCGATAAACAATCCTGCATCGAGCATTATTTCCATCAAATTTTTGCCGGAGGCAAATCCATACAGTTTTTCCTCCGGCATTACTTTTAGATTAGGCATTACGTTATTTTCTCCCGGTCCTATTCTACTCCGCAGAGCCTCTTTGCTACTTCAACAGCCTCGACCGCATTTCTTGAATAACCGTCAGCGCCGATATCCTCAGCATACTTCTGAGAAATAGGGCTTCCGCCTACCATTACCTTGATGCTGTCTCTTATGCCCTGCTCTTTGAGTTTGTTGATGACTTCCTTCATGCCAGGCATGGTCGTAGTCATGAGTGTGGACATCATGATAAGGTCTGCATCGACCTCCTTAGCCTTCTCAACGAAACTGTCGAGAGGTACGTCTCTTCCGAGGTCGAACATCTCGAAACCTGCAGTCTCCATCATGATCTTGACCAGGTTCTTTCCGATATCGTGAGTGTCTCCCTCGACTACACCGATTACAGCCTTCTTTGCTTCACCTACCGATGCATCCTCAGGAAGGTGCGGTCTCAGAACATCAAGGCCGGCATACATTGCGTCTGAGCAAAGCAGCAGGTCTGTTACGAAATACTCTTCCTGATCGTACATTTCACTCGCACGGTTCATGCCGTCTACGAGACCGTGAAGGATACCATCGAGTGCATCATAGCCTTCTTCAATATATTCTTCACATACGTCAGCAATCTCTTCGTCCTCCATCTCAAATACCATGTCGGACATCTTCTGCAGAAGTTCTTCTTTAGTTGCCATTATAATACATTCTCCTTTATGTTATCAGCCGTTTATCAGGCCTTATTCATTACTACTTCGTTTGCAGCTTCCTCAACAATGCCAAGCGGAAGCATTCCCTTGCGAGCACCCCTGCCGTATTTGCGGGCAGCAAAGATAAATGCGTCGAAATTCTCGCGGGAAGTTCCAATCGGTACCTGGCATCCTGTTCCGAGTGTATAACCGTTTTCAGCCTCAGAGCCATTGATAATGCACTGCTTACATGTCTCGATTACGTCATCGATAGTTCCGTTGAGCATTACATCTACAGGAGCAACGTTTCCGACAAGTCCGAATACAGGACCCATTTTATCTCTTGCGTCAGCAAGGTTTTCCATGTTATCTACACTAAAGCTTGATACCTTGAGTTTCAGCATATCATCCCACAGTGGTGATGTCTTTCCGCAGATGTGGATGCCAGGCTTTTTACCCAGAGTCTGCGTGAGACCTTCAACCAGGTACTCAAGCCATGGATGTGAGAATTTCCTGTAGTTTCTCTTGCCCAGAATGTCAGCACAGCTTATAGGATCGCAGATGGTGCATCCTCCGCCGCCGAATTCATCCGCGAACATCTCCGCATAAGCTACCGTATAATCAACAGTCCACTTAAGAAGATCGTTCAGTTTCTCAGGATTTCTTACTGTATCCCTGAGTATCATCTCAACCGGTCTTATAAGAGAAGCATTTGTGAATGGGCCGGCAACAGGCATTGCGATACCCATCTCCGGGAATGCCATCTTGAGGTCGATTCCTCTCTGGAGGACGGCAAGGAATACCGGATTCTTTTTCGGATTATCCTTCATCAGCTCAGGAAGCATTGAATAGTCTGTAAGTACAGGCTTTATCACGCGATCGATACCGACTTCAGGAAAATATATCTCAGAGCCCACAGCCTGCGCCATTGTCCTCAGTCTGAGACCGGAAGCAAGTCCGCCGATGTTAAACTCTTCCTGCCTTCTTTTGATCACATCTATGTGAACTTTTAAATCATTTCTCCATTGCGCAGTTGTATAGCCGAAGATGTTAGCCATGGCTTCTTCGTTGCTCTGCAGCGAGAACGGAATATGATCTACTGTTTCGCCTGCCGCATACTTCTGCATTCTTTCACCCGCAGACATAGTCTCGGGATATTTTTCCATTTCTTTTTTCAGTTCTTCATAAGTCATGTTGAAGCCCTCTTGATATCGTTAGATACGGTTTACCTTTTAATTATAGTCTACAGGCAAATTTACAACTATTGATATGCTTAATAGCTCCTTCTGTAATTATCGGTAATAGCTATATTCATGCAGATGGCATTTGTTTTCTTGTATTAAGCTCGGCTAAAAGACTATGTAAATATTATTAACTTTACTTATGTTTTGTTTAGGATACAATGTAATTGAAAACAGGAGAAGGATCATCAGATCCGTGCTTATGGAAAATGAAAGGACTTTTTCAAAGGTCAGGGGTATTAAAGGAGGTGCCGTCATGTTGATCAACGCAGTAGTAGTCATGTCATTTGTCGGAGTATTCGTTGGAAAGTGCTATTATTTTTCAAAGTACAGCCATAAAAGATAAATACTTTTCTTCATAAAAAAGCAATTTATAAGAGCGCCCTCTTCTACGAGGGCGCTCTTTTATATCAGTTATTATAATCCCAGCTCGTCTATCTGCCTTTTTATCTCTATATCTCTTTCATCCAGAAGCAATTCTTTGTTATGCCGGTAGTATTCATCACAGCCATATATACTAATAAAAGAAACGCAGTCCGGATCAGCTGTAAGCTCCGTAACAGCCATCAGCATCTCCTTGTCTTCACCCCAGCATTTTTCAACAAACCTCAGCATATTGTCCATTCTGCTGCATGTAAATGCTGCTTTTTCATTATGAGAGTCAACGAGACCGCCGTAAGCTGAACGGATGGCTTCATAAGAAGACTCATAATCAGGTGAATCTTTAATAAGATCTGCCATCTCATAAAGACATGAAACAGTCCTGAGCATGCGGTCTGATTCCTCACGGGTAAGTGAATGAGCTTTCAGTCCTGCCCCGCGTCTGGTTACGATCCGGTCGATGAGTTTTTTCATGTTGTCCTCAGGTATAATATCCTCAGAGGCAGCAGCTCTATACTCTTTAACGCATAGTCTCACAGACTCAAGCAGGCGGCGTTCTTCCATCCGTTCACGCACATCCTCTTTCACGCTGTTCAGCAAAAGACCGATGAGTGTGTATACTTCATCAAATCCTGCCTGGGAAGCTCTTTCTTCCATTCCTTCAGGATCTTCCCCATTCAGAATTGCCTCGACAGGATACTCTTCCCTGTATTTATTGAACAGACTGAGATATACGTTAAATTCCTTTGCAGTGCTGTGGTTCTGAAGGTACTGAATTATAAGATCTTCATCAGCCTCGATGCCGTTCTTCTCATAAAGAAGCAGCATCTTACTGAGGTCTTCCCACCCTCTCGGAGTCACGATCGACTTGCCGCTGACAGTAGTCTCAACGTGGTAGAAATGATTTCTCTTGGTCTGAAGGAACGACATCACAGCCGGATGCATGTGAACGGCATATGCATACTCCTTCCACGCTTCGAAGTCCGGCTCGACTTCGATTTTTTTCATTCTGTCGAGCGTAACTATATCAAACTCCCTGGCGGAATCATTGTATTCGGACGGATTTCCCGCAGTGACGACTATCCAGCCCTCAGGCAGCCTGTGTCCGCCAAAGACCTTGTACTGCAGGAACTGCATCATGAGCGGTGACAGCGTTTCTGATACGCAGTTTATCTCGTCCAGGAAAAGGATGCCCTGCTTTACGCCGGTAGTCTCCATAAGATCATATACCGATGCGATTATCTCACTCATCGTATATTCAGTGACATCGCATTCTGTTCCGCCGTAGACTTTCCTGCTGATGAACGGAAGTCCGATAGCACTCTGGCGTGTGTGATGTGTCATGGAATACGATATGAGTCCTATTCCGAGCTCTGATGCAAGCTGTTCCATTATGGCAGTTTTACCTATGCCCGGCGGACCGATCAGAAGCACCGGTCTTTGCTTTTCGACGGGTATCATGTAATTGCCCAGATCATCTTTAGTAAGATACGCCTTAATAGCATTTCTTATCTGCTCTTTTGCTTTGCTTATGTTCATATAATCGTCCTTACTGAGCCGAAGCTTTACTAACACGGTTAAATGGTATCACAATTCGTCAGGTCTGAGCACCACTTTCATAGCCCATACCGGCACTTCAGGTACGTTGTATCCGCTTTCAACGAATACAAACGCAGTCCTGTAGTCAGGCTTTGACGGCGGGTAGATCCCAAGGCCGTCAGTGAAGTATATCAGTCCCTTTAAATCGCTGAACACACCTTCTTTTAGCAATCTGTCCACATATTCAAATACCGGCCTGAAATCCGTACCGCCGAGTCCTCTGATCTCCATGGTCTCCAGATATCTCTCGAAGTCCTCCGGGGAATGTATCACCTCGTCTGACTGTATCTGAGCATCACACTGAACGATGTGCACATTTATCATATTATGAAACGATTCGCGGTTCTTCAGTATGTTGTATGTCTTCTGAAGGAAGGATTGCACTTCCTCCCCCGCTACTGATCCGGAAGTGTCTATCGCTATGACAAAATCCCTGATCTTATTGTCTTCGCGGTATTCCAGCGGCTCTATAAGCGGCATCTTATGATAATGCTGCAGTCCGTAATTGTAATATATGTAGTCGAACTCATCATCCGAGACTTTTACGGTTTCGTTGACAGCTGCGAACTTCCTGAGGAACTCCGAGTAATCATACTTCTCGCGGTTGACCGCTCTGAGATTCTGCAACAGCGATGAAGCGAATTTTCCGCGCACTTTTGCAAATGTCTCTATCTCCATCTCGATCTGCTCAGCGATCTTTTTCCATTCATCCTGCAAGGTCAGGTCATCCTGATCGAGCTTTGCGTCGCCTGACAGTACAGTCTGCACAGCAGGCGGCTGATCGCTCCCGGAGTACCAGAGTGAATGATCATCAGCCATAAAAAGATCCTCAAGCTTTCTGAGCTTTTCGTCTGTGTCTGCCGCTTCAAGCTCCTCTCGTCTCAGTGCACTGTAGATTTTTTCGGCAGTAAGGAATCCCGTCTCCCTTCTGATCTTTCTGAGTAAGTCACGACGCCGGCCGTCATCATCAGACCTTGTGCATGGAAGATCAAGTTCACATATTACTGATTCTGACGCGATATCGCATGCAAGGTCCCATAGCCTGCGGTCTATATCAGCCCCTGTAAAAGGATGGCAGAACACACAGTGAAGCACGGTATGAAGGTATGTCCTTGTCAGCAATTCTTTTGATGCGCTGTAAGTCCTGAGTACGAATGCCGGATCATAATAAAGGGTGCGTCCGTCAGTCGAAAAGCTCCCATTATAAAGCTCTCTGCAGTGAAAGCTTAGAGCTGTATCCATAAAGCGCAGGTTCACCAGCAGTCTGTTTCTTGAAATATCAAGCACATCTTCAGATATTCTTACTGCATCATTTTTGTCCCTGTTCATGCAATTTGATATTATTTTTTCTCAAATAGTCCCTTCAGATATTTAGTTGCCTTTGCTGCAAGCTCGTGATTTTCACCTGATGCGCTCACCCCTATTACCAGAGGATCTCTTCTGACAATGCCCGGGAAATAGAAATCGCACAGTGACTCGTCACTTGCCGCATTGAACAGTATGCCGCGCCTTCTGCACATTCCGGCGATACGCACCTCTGTGCCCGGATGTCCCATCGCTGCAAGTACGATGTCCGCATCATCAAGATCGTCCTCACTGAAACGCCTCTGATGCAGGGTCAGCATCTCACGGTCCGCAAGCATTTTTATCACAGGTTCCACTTCCGGAGCGACAACGGTAACAGAACCGGCAAAATCGAGGATAGAAGCTATTCTCCTCGCCGCTATCCTGCCGCCGCCTATAAACAGTACCCGTTTGCTGCTGAGATCTACATACATCGGAAAATACAGACTCATACCTATCCCCTTTTACTCATAGTTTTTTTTCTTCACAAAATGATTTATAACACCACCAACGATGATTATAGCCAAAGCTATGTATATCACCTTCATGGCAGCTTCCTGTGTATCAGCTATGGTGCCGCCGCCCTCCGCAAGATCGATAAGGACCGCACCTTCAGGAAGTGAGGATGCCAGAAAAGCAATGTCCCTGTCATACCATTTCTGCTTCTTTTTGCTGAACGCCGCGCACGGTATCTCTTTATTGAGAGCTTCTACTTTAAGCTCAAACTGCCCGTAACCGCTGCTCTCATCTGCCTTTATCCATTCAGATTCTCCAGCTGCTTCTGCCTCTGCCGCTGTGCCCTGATAAACATACGCGTAGCTGGTACTCGATATCGTGATCAGTGCTTTCATTTTTCCGTTCTTGTTGTCCAGCTTCGCGTCAGTGATCTTGAAGAACTGTGAGGATGAAAGCACCTCTGCATCGTATGTCCCCTCTTTTACATCTTCAGGATATACCGGAGTCATGCTGTAGATAAGAGTCCCGTCCTGCAGACTCCTGTCACGCTCCGGGCTTTCGTTTTCCACTCCTATTCCTTTTTCGGCATCTTTTAATACAACAGGTTCTGCAAATACCGGAATGGCTGAAAATGAGTACACGAAAAGAGCCGCTGTCATGACCAGCGCGAATATGAAGATATTTAAATGATCTCTGCTGTGCTTTTTCATGTATTGCATTTAGTTTTTAAATGTTCTGCTATAAATTTTTCTTGCGGTAAATAAAGAACACCGAGATGCTTCCCAGAACTGCGAGCCACGCAGCAAGGACTATGAATCCTGTAATGCCGGGAGCGTCGCCGCCGGCTATGCTTCTTATCATACCGCTCGCCTGTGAAAGCGGAAGTATTTCAATGATCTGCCTGAATCCGTCCGGCATCTCTTCAGTGGAGAAGAACGTGTTGCAGAGGAAGGACATCGGCATGATTATATACGTGTTGAATCTCGGCGCATCGGAATATGTTTTTGCAAGGAACGACAGTACGAGCGCCAGAGTGGCAAATACCGCTCCGTTCAGCAGCATTATGAAGAAAGACAGCCCGTTGAAAATAAGACCATGTCTGACCGGAATGGTAAGCACCAGTATTACACAGGCGGCGTACAGGCCGCGAAGGCTGCCTCCGACTATCTGTCCGAGTATAAACTGCCAGAGAGTTGTAGGCGATACCATTACCTGATCCAGGGCTTTCTCATAAAGGCGCTGCACACTCATGCTCTGAGCTATCGCGCCGAAGCTTCCGGTCATAGTCACCATGGCAACAAGACCCGGCACAAGAAAATGGATGTAAGGCTCGCCATGTGATGTTGTTCGTATGCCGAGGCCGAAGATAATAAGGTACATCAAAGGAGAGATCATCGCCGCAACGGTGATCTTATAGAAATCACGTCTGAATTCAACCCATTTCTCCCAGAGTACTGTTACTATTCCCATAGCTATAGTTTTCTCCCGGCACAGTCTATGAATACGTCCTCAAGTGTCGTCTGCCTGAGAGTCGAATCATGCGCTGTATGTTCAAGATACCTTATAGCCTCCTCACGATCTGAGAAATGCCTGCTTGTAAGTCCGTCAGTGTCCGTCTCATCTACGGTGAAAGCTCCGAGTTCATCGATAAGGGTACGTGGGCTGTCAAGCTTCTGCAGCCTTCCCTGATTGATCATTGCTACCCTGTCGCACAGGGTCTCAGCTTCCTCTATATAGTGAGTTGTAAGAAGTATGGTCATGTCTCTGTTATTGACCTGCTTCAGAAGATTCCACATCTGGCGTCTGGACAGAGCATCCATCCCCGCTGTCGGCTCATCCAGAAGAAGTATTTCCGGTTCTATGAGAAGAGCTCGGCAGATCATCAGCTTGCGCTTCATCCCGCCTGACAGATGCCTGACCGTCCTTCTGTGGTAATCGGACAGTCCTGCAAAATCGAGCAGCTGCTGAGAGCGCTCTTTTATCTGTTTGCGCGGCATATAATAAAGGCGCCCCTGATATTCCATGACCTCATCCATGGTCATATCCTGGCGCATCGAGTATTCCTGTGTAATGACGGCAAGCTTACGCTTCTGCTCAGAGGCAGCTCTTGTGAGCTTGTTTCCGTCTATGTATATCTCTCCCGAACTCGGAAGCAGCACTGTAGACAGCATACTGATCGTGGTGGTCTTGCCGGCACCGTTCGGTCCCAGCAATCCAAAGAACTCTCCTGTTTGTATTTCAAAGGAGAGTCCGTCGACTGCGGTAAAATCACCGAATTTCTTTGTCAGTCCGCGCAGTTCTATCATTAAATGCTGCTTTCTTTCTTTTCTTTTGCGATTATCAGCGTGAAGTAACCCGCACCATCAGGTATTTCATCGACAGATCTGTAGAGCTTCTCGTTTTCCATATTGCAGTTCTCGGCAGCGATCACATCGTAACCTGAAGCGGAGAGCATCTTCTTCACCTCAGGCATCCTGCTGGCCGACTTCATGAGAACATAATTGCCCGGCCATTCCATAGCACCATCATGCGTATTATGAAGTGCAGGCATCACATGCAGAAACTCGTTCCACTCCGTAAGAGATACTCCAAGCCTTGCTGCCGCGGCACAGAACGAAGGTATGCCGCTTACCAGCTCCACATCATATCCGTCCGCCTCAAGTATATGCTGTATATAGCTGAAAGTGCAATAAATCGTAGAATCACCCAGTGTAAGATACACGACATTACGGCCGGAATCGAGATAGCTCTCAATCAAAGATGCTGCCTCGGCATGACTTTTTTTGATAGCATCTCTGTCTTTCACCATAGGCATGTAAACAGGTACAAGTTCCTTCTCCGCCAGCTCAGGCACGGCCTGCGCTGCTATTTTATAAGCAACGGCATCCTGAGGGACCTTTCCCGGAACAGCGATCACGTCATTCTCACGGATAAGCCTGCATGCCTTCAGAGTCATCAGTTCCGGATCTCCGGGACCTACTCCTACGCCATAAGCTATGCCTTTCTGTCTTTTATCGTTCATGAATATCTCTCCCGTCTTTACTCTCTTAGTCCTCCATTACGGTAAGTTCTCTGCTTGCCCGGAGAAGTCTTTCTGAAAGCGATGCCAGTGTGGCTTTCTCAGAAATCCACACCCTCATACCGTGTTTTTCCGCTTCTGCTGCAGTCATTTCTCCGATACATATCGCTTTTACCACGGAGTGGTCCATGTCAGGATATGCGCTGACAAATCCCCTTACGCCTGATGCGCTGGTGAACAGCGCAAAGGTCGCGGTATCAGCAAGTTCCTTTGATGCATCGAACCATTCCGCTGAGCGATATACGGTATCGTATGTTGCGATATCATCTATGATCACATCTTTTGCTTTAGAAAGTTCTTCATTAAGAGCTTTGTTTCCTATGCTTGCCCTTGGAATGAGCACACGGTCTCCCGGCTCGAGCAGCCTGCTCAGCTCTGCTCCCAGAGTACGCCCATCATATTTTGAAGGCACCATGTCAGCATGCAGACCTCTTTTTGCAAGTTCTGCTTCGGTTCCTTTACCGATCGCCGCTATCCTGCAGCCCGCAAGTGCTCTTACATCAGCAGACTTCATCAGTTCATCAAAGAAGACTCTTACACCGCTCGGGCTTGTGAGCACTACCCACTTATAAAGGCCTTCTTTCAGAGAGTTTATCGCATCTTTCAGCCTGTCGTTGTCTTTGATCGGTTCGATTTCTATGACCGGGACTTCTATGACCTCGGCTCCTTTTTTACGGAGCATCGATGCCAGTCCGGAGGAAAGTTCCCTCGGTCTCGTTACCACAGCTCTGATACCGTTCAACGGCAGACTGCTGCGCCAGCTGAATCGTTCCGCGAGTCCCGATACGTGCCCGACAACTATTACCGCCGGCGCTGCAGCGTGATGTGTCTCTGCAGTCTCCGCAAGATGAGCCAGGTCAGTAGTCAGCACTCTCTGTGATGAAGTGGTCCCTTTCTCAATGATAGCTGCCGGAGTGTCTCCTTCCATCCCCGCATCCAGAAGTCCGTTCATGATTATTTCTTTTGTGGACATTCCCATAAGGAACACCAGCGTATTACCTGTTTCGGCAAGGGCTTTGAAATTCAGATCCAGACTGCCGTTGCTCTTTCTGTGACCGGTTATTACCGAAACACCCCTGCAGAAGTCCCTGTGAGTCACAGGTATTCCTGCATATGCCGAAGCTGCAAAAGCGCTGGTTACCCCAGGTATTATCTCAAAGTCGATGCCGTTTTGCACCAGAAGTTCCAGCTCTTCTCCGCCGCGTCCGAAAAGGAAAGGATCTCCGCCTTTAAGCCGGACTACCTTCTTGCCCTCAAGGGCTTTCTCAAGAAGAAGCGCGTTTATTTCCTCCTGCCTCATGGTATGATTGCCCGCACGTTTTCCTGCATATATCAGTTCGGCCCCTTCGGGTATGAGCGACATCATTCCGCCTCTGACGAGTGCGTCGTAAACGACTACATCGGCTTCCGCAAGGACTTCTTTGCCCTTCAGCGTGATGAGTGACATCTCTCCGGGTCCTGCTCCGACAAGCCATACCTTGCCTTTATTCTTATTAACGCATCCAATGTTATTGTTCATTCCTTATCATCCTGTAAGCAAGCTCTCTGCCAAGCGCCTCTGCCTCTGATGCGGAGCCGCTGATGCTGTCTTTTATAACCGTCTTCCTTTCCGGATCGTATCTGAGCCCCATGATCACTATCTTATCATCTTTGATCTGTGCGAAAGCTGTGTCCGGTGATCCGCAGTCAGCACCGATCGCCTTTACATACGCCCGCTCTGCAAGTGCGCATCTTTCAGAGTCGCTGTTATTTATTCTATTAATAAAATCTGAATCTGCACCGGCTCTTGTCTGGATACCCAGGATCCCCTGACATGCAGCGGGGATCATCTCCTCCGGGCTGAAATACCTGCTTATCCTGCCCTCAAGCCCGAGTCTTTTAAGTCCGGCGGCGGCAAGTACAAGCGCTGAATACTGTCCTTCATCGAGCTTCCGAAGCCTTGTTTCCACATTGCCTCTTATAGGGGCGGTATTCGCTCCGGGTATCAGCTCTTTTATCTGCAGAGAACGCCTCAGGCTCGAAGTACCGATCGGAAGCGATATGTCCATCTTATTATTTCCGGCAGGAAGCACGAGAACATCTCTGGGGTCCTCCCTGTGTGAAAAAGCTGAAAGAGGAAGATCCTCCGGTATGACGCCCGGAAGGTCCTTCAGGCTGTGTACAGTAAGATCGACTTCTCCTGCTCTCAGTGCTTCATCGAGTTCCTTCACAAAAAGGCCCTTTCCCCCGATCTGGTCAAGCGTCTTGTCGAGAATTTTATCTCCTGTAGTTTTCATGGTGATCAGTTCGGTTCTTACACCCGGACATTCTTCTTCGATCTGCCTCATTACTATCTCAGACTGGAGCACAGCAAGCCTGCTGGCCCTGCTTCCGATTTTTATTATGCTTTTAATTTCTTTATCTTTCGTCATTTTACGGACTATCCTATCCTGCCCTCTTTTATAAATCCGGCAAGTTCTTCTGCAAAATACGTCTCGTATATCTGAGCTCCGGCGCGGAATGCTCCCACTGCCATCTCGCATATTATGGAGGCTTCATCGATCCAACCATTCGCCGCTGCAGCCTTCACCATAGCGTATTCACCGCTTACGCTGTATGCTGCGACAGGTACGTTGACCGCGTCTCTTACCTCGCGGATCATATCCAGGTAAGACATCGCAGGCTTGACCATGACTATATCTGCCCCTTCTTCAACATCGAGAAGGGCTTCCTTGATGCCCTCTCTTCTGTTGTGAAAGTCCATCTGGTAACTCTTTCTGTCACCGAATGCCGGTGCTGATCCTGCTGCCTCACGGAATGGTCCGTAGAATGAAGATGCATATTTGACAGCGTATGACATCAGAGGCGTGTTGGAAAAGCCCTCTGCATCGAGTGCTTCCCTTATGGCTCTGACCCTTCCGTCCATCATATCTGACGGAGCTACCATATCTGATCCTGCCCTTACCTGTGATACAGCCACCTTCTGCAGCAGCTCGAGCGTACTGTCATTATCCACATCGTAGTGGCCGCAGCATTCATGAAGCATGCCGCAGTGTCCGTGTGAAGTATACTCACACAGGCAGACATCAGTGATGACGTACATTTCAGGGTAACGTTCCTTTATATGTGAAACTGCTCTCTGGATGATCCCGTCTTCAGCATATGCCTGTGTGCCCAGTTCATCCTTGTGTTCCGGTATGCCGAAGAGCATTATGCTGCCCACACCGGCTTTCAGCAGACTTTCTATCTTGCTGTCAGTCATATCTACAGTGTATCTGTTCTGTCCCGGAAGAGCCTGTATCTCTTCTATCCTGCCGCTTCCGTCCGTCACAAACATAGGATAAATAAGTGATGATGCATCCACTCGTGTTTCTCTTACCATCTTTCGCAGTCCGGGTGTGGAGCGCAGTCTGCGCGGTCTCTCAATCATTTGCATTTTCTGATCCTCTTTACATATCTAAAATATTTTATATTGTCATAGCCCCAATGATACGGCAACGATCGTCCCGAGATAATTGCCGATAACATAGCCGAATGTTCCTATCAGCATGGCCGGTCCTATAAGATCGACCCATCCCTGTGAGATAGCCATACCGGCAGCTGTTGTCGGCCCGCCGATATTGGCGTTCGAAGCGATTATCGCATCCTCAAGGTTGAATTTAAAAATCCTTGCTGCTCCGAAGCAGAATATCATGTTCACGAATACCATTATAGCCGTGAATACGAGCAAAAGCGGACTCTTGGTAATTACAGTATAAATGTTCGCAGGCACGCCTATCACGAACAGGAACATGTAAATACAGAATGTGCCTATCTCCTGCGAACCGTGTATCTCCTTTACCTTCTCTGCCATAAGTGTTGCAACCAGTACGGAGATCGTTGTGATCCACACATACTGTGATCCGAAAAACTTCACTACGAAGTTCATTATCAGTCCATCCGGATCAAGACCACTGAAGATCCCGGCAATCAGTCTGGATACCCACACTACCGAAGCGGCATATGCAATGTTGGCTGCGATATCCTTCAGGGATATGTCCTTTCGGCTCCAGAAAGAAGCTGCAAGAGTCCTTACATCACTGCCCCCGGTTTTGCCGGCTTCGATCTGATCGATCAGCGGATGGCTGAATCTCCTGCGGAACCAACTGCTTCCTGCAAAGAAAATCAGCGCAAAGAAGTAAAGAGCCATCGTCATATTGTCTGCTACTATGGCAGCCGCCGTCACATCTTCACCTGCAGCATACTGAGATGCCATTGCTGCAAGATTTACACTTCCTCCGGTATATGTGCCGGTCATCATCGACGCTACTTTTGCCAGATCTCCGGTGTTGCCGTATGGACCTTTAAGCAGGAAAAATGCCAGATATGCGCCCAGTACGGTCCCAACGGAGCCTACCAGGAATATCACAAGCATGCGCCCTGTCTCAGCCCAAATCTTCTTCAGATCGCAGCGCAGAAGCAGCATCGGGATACCGAGAGGAACTATTATTCCCCAGACTACATCATCGTAAAGCACGCATGATGTCGGAATGATCCCCAGATTGGCGAGGATCATTGCTGTTACCAGTGCAATGATGCATCCTGACACTTTGGATGCCCATGTATATTTTTGCTCAAGCCAGATGGCAAAGAATACGCCGATGGCCATGACTGCGAGAAGCCCCCATGTGTCATCAGCAGCGATCAGAGACTCACGTCCGATCACTCCCATCCAGAATGAAGACATATAAAGAACCTCCTGAATCAGTTATTTCTCGTCCCTTCCCCTTAATCTCATTATCACTTCATCATAATTCTCAGCCTTGTGTGGGAAAGTGCAGTTTATGCAGACCTTGATCGTCCTGCCATTCTTTTCTTTGAACACAGGATTTCCCGGGCAGTCCTTAAGATGATAAAGCGGGCAGTAACAAAACAGGCAGTTAAGCTCTTCTACGCCCTCATGACAGGGATAATATCTGCATTCCCTGTTCGCAAAAAACTTTTCTGAATTATCCATCCCGCCTCTTCCTTCTGTATTCTTTCATGGATTCTGCAAATCTTCCGGTCAGTTCAGGGCACGAAGGATACCAAAGATGAGGGTATCCCCAGACATGATCGCTGCCTGCATGTATGCATTCCCATGATCTTCCGCTGCCCGGCTTTTCGGCGATCGCGTCATCTCCATTATTGCTGCTGTCGTAGTAATGGAATTCGTGGGCTTTTATGCTCAGTCCGCTGAGCAAAGTCCCCTCTCCGGTACCGCTTACTTCTGCATAACCGAATCTCGAGAGCTTTCCTGTCCATGAGCTTCTGCCTTTTATGACGCCCGCCATGCTGTATACATTGCCGTCTTTGTCTTCGAGTTCCTCAAGCAGATACATGAATCCGCCGCATTCCGCAAGGCTTGGCATTCCTGATCCGATTGCCGCATTTATTGAACTGAGCATTCCGGTATTGGCACTCAGCTCTGCCGCGTACAGTTCAGGATATCCCCCTCCCAGAAGCAGTCCATCAGCATCTTCAGGGACATGGCTGTCATGCAGCGGGGAGAACTCCTTTATTCTGACTCCGGCGCTTCTTAGCATACTGAGATTCTCTTCATAGTAGAAGCAGAAAGCCTCATCTCTTGCCAGAGCCAGACACGGCATGTCATTTTCATCAGCCGCCGCTTCACCGTCGGCACCATCCCCTTCAAGCTCAGGTGTTTCCTGCATTATCGCTTCAAGAGCATCCATGTTAAGGCTTTCTTCCATCAGTTCTGCGGCATGAGCCAACTGATCTTTCAATCCGGCAATATCACCCGGCATGAGAAGCCCCAGGTGTCTGCTCTCCAGGTTAATGTCTTTGCTTGCCGGTATGCCTCCAAGCAGTCTGACTGCTACTCCCCGGTCTTCAGATATACTGTTCAGTAACCTGCTTACAAGCGGCTCGATTTGTTTAAAATACCCTTTGGATATCCTGTTCAGCACAATGCCCTGGATAAGAGCGTAACTGTCATCGAGCAGGATACCCTTTATGACTGACAGCATGGTCAGCCCCATGCCTTTTACGTCGATCACGAGTATCACAGGTGTTGAAGAGGCTTTTGCAACGTCGTAGCAAGACCCTTTGCCCTCCATTCCTGTAATACCGTCGTATATACCCATCACACCCTCTATAACTGCAGCTTCAGATCCGCAGTCTGCGAGAATCTGCTTTATCTCGTCTTCTGTTGAGAAAAAGGTATCTAGATTGCCTCCGGGTATGCCGATAACACTCCTGTGGAACATCGGATCGATGTAATCCGGTCCGCATTTATACGCCCTTACATCTGTGCCCCTTCGCCTGAGTGCTTCAAGGATCCCGCATGTTATCAATGTTTTGCCGCTTCCGCTTTTTGGTGCGGCTATCATCACGCGAGGCAGCTTCATGATCTTCCTCCAAGCATAAACGAAACTATCAGCACAGGATTTTCTGCTGTCATTAAGTGATAGCTGCCAAGCTCCCTTGCCTTACTGACAGATATCTGCTCTACGGACAGATCGTCTGTTTCGAAGTCTTTAAGAACCCTTTGTATCTCGGCTATAGTTTCGAGACTAACGGCATTTATGACAACACGTACTTTTCCGCCTTTATTACTCAACGCGATGAGTATATCTCTCAGTTCCCCCGAACTGCCGCCGATAAATGCATGAGTAGGCGGTTCGAGCCCTCCGAAAGCTTCGGGTGCCGTTCCGTGAATTATCTTTATTTTCGAAAGTCCGAATTTTGCAGCATTCTGCTCGATCAGGCGGCATGCCTCCTCTTTTTTCTCTATTGCATACACGCTGATACTGCTGCTCTGAGCAGCAATTTCACAGGCCACTGAGCCGGTACCGCTCCCTATGTCGTATACTGATGCTCCCTCAGTAAGATCAAGTTTCAAAACACTGAGGTGCCTGATGTTCTCCTTTGTCATAGGGACCTTTCCTCTGATCATTTCCTCATCTCTGATCACAGGAAGAACGGCCTTTGTCTTTGGATTGTCATTTATAACTATAGCTGTGTAAAGACCAGGTTCTGTCACCTTGCCGCAGTCTTCTGCACGTATCATTCCGACTATCTCTTCAGGGTACGACAGCTGATAACCCAGTATGATGCTGACATCGCTGAGTCCGTTTTTCACAAGCAGGTCTCCCATCAGCTTCACATCATCCGTACCTGACAAAAGCACGAATGTCTTCCCGTTGTAACCGACCGAATTGACAAGCCCGGATGTTGCCCTGCCGTCGTCCGAGCATCCGTGAATGCTCACCAGTTCAGCATCCTGATAGCTCACACCCGCCTTTGCCGCAAGGTAAGCAAATGAAGATATTCCCGGGTGGATCCTTATTTCGCATTTTATTCCGGATTCATATGCCCATTTCCTTAATGCCGGAGCAAGCTTTTCGGCTCCGCTGTAGAATCCGGTATCTCCGGATAACAGAACCGCAGCCCTTTCAGGTATCTCTTTTTCGAGTACCGGTATGATATCCTCAGCTCTGTAAAATGGATATACTTTGCGGCCCTCATAGCCATTCAGCATGCGTGGAGCACCAAACAGTATGTCAGCACTGCTGATCGCATCAGACGCATCAAGCGTAAGAAGGTCTTTCCCTCCC
This sequence comes from uncultured Eubacteriales bacterium, assembly GCA_902801255.1. GTDB lineage: Bacteria > Bacillota > Clostridia > Peptostreptococcales > Anaerovoracaceae > Crickella. The sequence continues at coordinate 85,602 of CADCHO010000001.1, forward strand.
GGACCGATACCGACCAGCTCGACCGTCATATGGCTTCGTATGCTGAAATACTGTGCAAGCGCTTCATTTACGGACAGTCCGGTCTCCTCGGACGGACGTCCTATCATGTACACAGGGATCCCCGCTCTTGCAGCCGCTCTTACCTTATCCGGCGCGCCGCCTGCTGTTCCGCTGGATTTGGTCACAAGCGTCTGTATATCGAACTGTCTTATAAGTGCCAGGTCTGTCTCCATGCTGAAAGGTCCCTGCATAGCAATTATATGTTTGCCGTTGAGGCCGGCTTCCTCGCAGAGTGAGATGCTTTCATGAGAAGGCAGCACCCTTGCATAAAGCCTGCTGCGTATATCTTCATCAGCCGCGTATATGCTGAGTTCCTTGCTTCCCGTCGTAAGGAGTATATTGCCTTCGGTCTCTGAAAGAGCCTTCGCGCAATCGTCAGCATTTTTGAAGTCGTGTATATCTGCATCCTCATGGAACAGATCGCTGTCTGTATCTCTAAGTATCCTTACGTATTCCTTATCTGCTGCCAGGCAGGCAGTAAGAATATTGTGGGAGACGTCTGCAGCATAAGGATGAGTGGCATCAAAAACCTTATCTGCCTCAAACTTCATGAGATCGTACATCTCGAGGGCAGTCATGCGCCCCGTTCTCACATCGGCCAGCTCGCTTGGCTCCATGACAAGCTCGCCGTATTCGGTAGCCACGCAAACAATGTGTGCTATGCCGGATGCGGTCAGCTTTTCAGAGAGCGTTCTTCCTTCTGTTGTGCCCGAGAATATAATCGGTCTTCTCATATATGGTATCCCCTTGGTGTAATGAGCCTGCCGTCTATTATGCGGCTCTGTGAATTGCCTACAAATACTGTCGTGAACATGTCCACTTCAGTATCTCTCAGCTCTGCCAATGTGCACGTATGGAATTCTTCTCCGTCTCTTCCGATGCTGCGGACATAGCCGCAAGCCCTTTCAGGATCTGCTGTTTCAAGCAGTATGTCACATGCCTTTTGCAGATAGTCATGTCTTTTTTTGCTTGAAGGATTGTATATAGCGATAGCGAAATCCCCATCAGCAGCTGCCCTGAGTCTTCTCTCGATGAGTTCCCATGGAGTGAGCAGATCAGACAGGCTTATGACGCAGAAATCGTGGTTGAGCGGAGCTCCGAGGACTGCAGCCCCGCTCGAAGCTGCGGTGATCCCGGGGATCACATCTATTACCACATCAGCAGCTTCACTGCCAAGCTCTTCTTTGATCTCAAACATGAGCGAAGCCATACCGTAGATACCTGCATCTCCGCTGCATATCATGGCAACGCTTTTGCCTTTAGCTGCTTCCGTGAATGCAAGCCTGCAGCGTTCCGTTTCCTGTTTCATAGGGGTCGAAAGCATCTCTTTGCCTGCAAACCTCTCTCCCAGAAGTTCAAGATATACGGTGTAGCCAACTATAACGTCTGCATTATCAAGCGCCCGAAGCGCCTGCTGTGTCATCATGGATTCCATACCGGGACCCATGCCTACTACCGCTATGCGCCCCTTATCGTTGTTGTTCATGTCCGTACCTTCTGCTATATCTTTCTTTCCGCGACCGCGATGGTCATCCCGTCGCGTGCAGTCTTTTTTACCCTTATCTGTGAGCCTCTGCCTGCAGCAAGCACCGCGGCACGTTCACATACATTGTCTACTCCGACTTTCTCCAGGACTGTATCGGAATGGCTGAAGTCGCCCTCTGCCCTTGCCAGCAGTCCTGCCTCAAAGGTTATCAGAGGCATGCGCCATGCCTGTGACAGGCGCTTAAGTCCCTCTTCATCCTTCTTTACATCTATTGTCGCAATGCAGCCTGCTTCGCTGATGTCGATCCCATTCTCGCGCAGCGCATCTTCTGCGAATGCTCTCAGGTCCCCGAATGCTTTCCCCTTGCGGCATCCCATGCCTATCGCGTATCTCTTAGGACAAAGAACGATCTTCGCCGGATCCTTCAGCCCCTTTGCTGCTTCTTGGTCGGCGATCAGCACATCTACCGGTTCTTCAGGAGGAAAAGCTTTTATGCATATAGTCACAGGCTTTCCTTCAAGTGCTGAAGATGATACCTTAGCGATCCCGTCCCGGTTGGCTATTCTTAGCTCATTCTCTTTCGCAAAGACATCGACAGAGAATGCATCGCTGACATCAGTAGCCGTCGTTATTACAGGCTGGGCTTCTATGGCTTCAGCAATCTCAATTGAGAGGCTGTTGGCTCCTCCTACGTGTCCTGAGAGAAGCGGTATGACAAAGCTGCCGTTTTCGTCTATCACTATGACCGGCGGGTCTTTCAGTTTGTCACGCACCAGCGGAGCGATAGCCCTTACAGCTATTCCTGCTGCACCAACAAACACAAGAGCTTCATTGTCTACGAAGGCGTCCCCGCATACAATGGCCAGAGGTGCTCCTTTTTGCACTATCACCGCATCATGCCCGGAAAGATTTTCCTTAATTTTCCCACTTAACGCTTTCCCTTTATCTGTAAAGTAAAGAATCTTGATTCTCATAATCTAACTTTTCGCCTTGCGGAACTCTGTTGAAAAAGTTTCATCGTATAATTTTGACTTCTCATAGCCGGATCTGCCGATTGCATTGCCTACAAGGATGAGTGCTGTCTTTGTAATGCCGTGTTCAGCTGCAACTGCAGCCAGATCAGCTACCTTGCAGAAATAGAATTCTTCATCAGGCCATGTAGCTTTGTATATAATGGCTGCCGGTGTATCTTCTTTGTAACCTCCGGCGATAAGCCTTTTGCTGAGCTCCTCCAGCATGCCCGTGCTCAGATAAATCGCCATGGTCGCATCATGCGCTGCCCAGCTCTCAATGCTCTCCTTTTCAGGCACAGCCGTACGTCCTGCCATACGTGTTATCACCAGGGACTGCGAGAGTCCCGGAAGCGTATATTCGAGATCCATAGCTGCAGCAGCTCCGAACGCCGCGGACACACCGGGACAAGACTCATATGTTATCCCAAGCTCGTCCAGAGCATCCATTTGTTCTCTTACCGCACCGTAAAGACTCGGATCGCCCGTGTGCAGTCTGACCACTGTCTTATCATCTGCAGCGGCGTTCTTCATCACGTCAAGTACCTCTCCAAGTGTCATATAAGCGCTGTTATGTATCTCAGCACCTTCATGGGCATAGCTCAGCAGATCAGGATTCACGAGTGAGCCTGCATAGATGATTACATCCGCATCGGCGATGAGCTTCGCTCCTCTTACAGTGATAAGATCGGCCGCGCCCGGTCCTGCTCCTACGAAATATACCTGCTTCTTATCCATTCCACTGCTCCCTGTTATCTCTGACCATCGCTTCGGCTCCGTCAGATGCCGCGATGAGACCGTTTTCCTTTGTATACATGATGCATTCGATATGAATGCCGCCGCCCGAGCGTCTGTTGAGGCTCGCAAGTATCCCGTCCATCAGCCTCGTAGCTGTGCGCTCCGCTATGGCACTGTCTGCCTCCCGGAGCTTTGCAAAAGCCTCTTCAGTAGTCAGGCAGTCCAGTATGTAGAGTATGAGCTCCGTGCCTGCGCCTTCTTTTGCTGCAGCAGACGCAATTATCTCCATGCGGCAGTCGGCTTCACGGGAGTGAGTATTCATGATACCGCCGGCTACCTTTACCAGCTTGCCGGCATGTCCTGTAAGGAGCATTCCTTCAAAACCGAGCTCTTTTATCATATCGACGGTCAGTCCGATATAGTTGCTGCACTTTACGCTGCGGTCCAGATCCATGCCGTAGTTTTCCTTCATGAAATCCAGTCCGTAGTTGCCCGGAGATATGAATGCGACTTTGCACCCTTCAGCCTTTTGCTGTCTGAGCTCGACCTTTATCGTGTCAAGTATAGCTTTCTCACTCATTGGCTCAACGACTCCGGATGTGCCTATGATGGATATGCCTCCCTCTATACCCAGCCTCGGATTGAATGTGCGTGCAGCTATATCTTCTCCTCCGGGAACAGATATGATCACATCGAAGCCCCCATCATAGCCATATGCTTCAGCCACCTCCGCGACTCCCTGTTTTATCATTTGGCGGGGTACAGTATTTATCGCTGCCTCTCCTACCGGCTGATCGAGACCCGGCCTTGTCACTCTTCCGACGCCTTCTCCTCCGTCAAGTCTTATGCCTTCAGCATCTGAAAGTCTGACTTCGGCATATATTAGTGCACCTGTGGTGACATCCGGATCATCGCCGCCATCCTTTCTGACAGCACATTTTACGCTGTCAGCCGTCTTTTGTATGTCGAGGATGTTCGCATCAAAAGCGGCGCCTTTCGGCGTGATTATCGAAATATTCGTTTTCTCCGATCCAGTGAGGAGCATCCACGCGGCCGCCTTTGCAGCGGCAGCGGCACAGCTCCCGGTCGTGAATCCGCTTCTGAGCTTCTTATCCATTGTTTCTATTCCATCGTATACAGCAGCGCGTTGACTATAGCTGCTGCCACATTGCTGCCGCCCTTGCGGCCGCGGTTGATTATATATGGCAGGTCAGTTTCAAGAATCAGCTCTTTTGCCTCTACCACGTTGACGAAGCCTACCGGAACACCTATGACAAAGTCCGGTACAAAGAGGCCTTCATCGTACATTTCTCTGAGCGTGATTAGCGCTGTCGGAGCATTGCCTATGGCAAATATCGTCTTTCTTCCTGACGCTTTTGCATCGCGCGCCGCATGCTCCATACTTACTGACGCTCTGGTGATACCGCGCTCCTTAGCCTCTGCCGCGACGGTTTCATCCGCCATATAGCATCGTGCACTTCCGCCGTAGACTGCCAGGCGTTTCTTGTTGATACCGGTAAGCGCCATATTGGTATCTGTGACGATGTCTGCACCTTCACGTATCAGGTCTTTCGCGATGCGTACCGCATTATCCGAAAAGCAGAGCGTATGAGCGTAATCGAAGTCAGCCGAGGTGTGAATGGCTCTTCTGATCACCGGATCTTTTTCGGGATCGGGCACTATTCCCCTGTCTGCAAGCTCTTTTGCAATGATTTCAAAGCTTCGCGCTTCGATATCCTGAGGTTTTACATGTTCTGTCATGATTGCATCCTTTAACTACACTCTTCTCAAAGAACTTTACCAAGAATATTTATCAGTTCTTCATTATCTTCGTGCTGTCTTACAGCTATTCTGAAGTACGTATCATCCAGTCCGCTGAAATTAGCACATCGTCTTATGAGTATTCCCCTCCCAAGGAGCTTTTCGTAAAGGTCTGAACCGCATTTGATGAGCAGATAGTTAATGTCACTGCTGTAAACTCTGACTCCAAGTTTCTCCAGCTGCCCCGCAAGGTATTCTCTCTCCTGTTTTATCAGGTGAACAGAGTCCTTGAGATAGTCTGTTGACTCAAGTATTTTTGCAGCCGCCTCACCCGTGCGCTCAGCTATCCTTGAAACATTCCATTCAGGCAGATGCTTTCTTATTTCATTAAGCAATTCTGTGTCCTTCGAAAGCATATATCCGATTCGGATACCCGGTATGGCAAATGTCTTTGTAAATGCTCTCAGATGCAACGCATTGTCTGTTACAGATTCCCTTTCATAGCCTGCTTCAGACAAAGAATAAAAGCATTCATCTATCACAAGTACAACACCGCACGCTTCACATTTCTCAATGATCGCCTTCTTAAGCCCGGGCTCAATGAGTCTTCCGTTCGGATTGTTTGGATCAGCTATGAACACCATATCGGTACTGTCATTGATCTGATCAAGAACACCCTCATCGAGAGCAAAGTCCTTCTTCTCGTCGAGGAGATACTCCGTGATCTCGGCATCAGAAGCCTTTAGTGCTACTGCATATCCTGCATAACAAGGTGATGTAATGAGCGCCTTTCGAGGCAACACGGCATGAACTGCAGCCATCAGCAGCTCAGATGCACCGTTTCCGCAGATAATATTCTCCGCAGCAATACCCTCCAGTGAAGCGATCCCTTCACGTAGTTTCTGCTGAGACGGATCAGGATACTGATGTATCTCAGACAGTCCTGCCTGCATTGCATCAGCCACTTCCGCCGGCATAGGAAAAGGATTGAGATTAACCGAAAAATCCAGTCTCACCTCATTGCGATATACATCTCCACCATGCAGAGCTTCTATTCTTTTGCTGTTATTGCTGAGATCCATTAACGGCTCTCCTTTATCTATCATTTTGCACCTATACAAGCTGCTATGTATAAGCCAAGCATGCAGAATGCAAACCCTAAAAATGATGCGACTGTCATGAGGCGGTTGACCCTGACAATGTCAAAGGGCTCGATTTCTCTTACCTTGTCGCCTATGAAAGGTTTGCTCACTACCTTTCCGAAGTACTGAGCATCTCCTGCCAGCTGCATGCCAAGTGAGCCGGCTGCTGCACTCTCTGTCTGAGCGGCGTTAGGGCTCTTGTGATTTGCCCTGTCACGTTTCCAGATGCGGAAAGAACGGGATGCATCGTAGTCCTTTCCGCTTATTACGCTTGCTGCGATAAGAAGCAATGCGCTTATCCTTGACGGGATGTAGTTCACTGCATCATCGAGTTTCGCTGCTGTAGTTCCGAACCACATGTATCTGTCGTTCTTATATCCGATCATCGAGTCCATTGTATTGATGGCTTTGTATGTCAGTCCGAGGACCGGTCCGCCGATCGCTGCATACAGCATCGGAGCGAACACCCCGTCGGAGAAATTCTCAGCCACTGTCTCCACAGCAGCCTTTGTGACCCCTGTCTCATCGAGAACCTGAGTATCGCGGCCGACTATCATGGAGACGGCCTTTCTTGCGCTGTCAAGAGTTCCCTCTTTCAGCTCGCAGTATACCTTCATGCTCTCGCGTCTGAGGCTGGTCTGAGCAAGCAAATAGCATGTCAGTATCGCTTCGACGATCACGAATGCAATTGGAGAAATACGGTATGCCGCGTACATAACAGCCGCAGTAACAGCTGCAGTCAGTGTGATCACTATGATTACAAGCAGGAGCCCCCTCTTGCGCTCTCCTGCTTTATCTCTGGTTTCCGGGTCGCTTTTTTCTTTGGGAATCTCTCCCAGCAGTACAGCGTCCAACCGTGCGATCAGCTTACCTATCCATACTATCGGATGGGGTATACCGTGGGGGTCTCCAACCATCAGATCCAGCACGAAGCCCGCCGCAAAAGCGATCATATGCAGTTGAAGCAGTGACATTTCCTGCATCGTCTATCTCCACTTCGATAATATATCCTGCGCCGTTAGGCGCGTTGAATGCAAAATAGTTTTCACCTGTCAGGCTGCTCATGACAGCCATTATCGTTCCTCCGTGAACGACCAGGTAGATGGTATCGGTCTTATTACGTGCCGCTGTTTCCAGCGCCTTCGTAAAGCCCTTCCAGGCCCTTTTACGGAATATCCCTATGCTTTCACCGCCGGGGATCACTGCTTCACCGCCGCTGTCCAGCCACGCCTGATATTCTGCGCTTCCGTCAAGCATCTTATGATTTTTCCCCTCGAACATACCGAAGTGCATCTCCCGGAGATCATCAATGATCTGAGGCTTCATATCCGGGAACAGTATGGCTGCAGTCTCGCGGGCCCTTATCATAGGACTTGCGAAAAGCAGCGATCCGGGCTTCACGCCTTCGATCTTTTTCAAAGCATCCCTGCCCTCCTCAGTCAGCGGTTCATCCGTCCCGCTTCCGTTGAAGTGCAGTGCCGTATTACCTTTTGTTATTCCATGCCTGATAAGATAGCATTTCATTTACTCTCACCACCTTTTATATTGGCATTGCAAGTGCTGTTATGGCTGCGGCTGCAGCGATTACCGTCTCGCAGATCACGACAAAATATCCCGCCGTATCTCCGGTAATGCCGCCAAATTGTTTATAGCTCACATACCTGTACCATGCAAAGCTCAGAGCCGCGGCTGCAAGCATTATGTACTCCAAGGGCCACGTGAAATACACCATTGCCCAAACGGAGGCTGCGCCGATTACAGAAACAAGGATCAGATTGATCTTGCGGCCACCGGCAGCAGCTGTTGCTTCGTAATAAAGCATGCCTTCATTTTTCGCTGATTTGAATGTCAGTACGGAAAGTGCGCTCAGGCACCTTGAGAGCACGAATCCGGCAGCGATTCCCGGTATGAGTCCGTCAGCTGCATCTGATGCGATCACTATAATGAGTGAAGCAATGTAAATAAGCCCGCAAATGGCGAGTCTGATAACAGCGAAGGCACCTATGTGAGGATCTTTCAGAATGGCCAGTTTCTCTTCTCTGGACTTATAAGAGCTCAGTGCATCGGCTACATCCATGAAGCCGTCAACATGGAAACCGCCGGTAACTATGAGCGGGACAGCTGTAAGCAGGAGTGCTGCTGCAGTATCCGGCAGAGCAAATTGCTCCGCGCATCTGAACACGCCAAAGAATACGAGGCCTATCACTGCTCCTACCAGAGGAAAAGCCGATATGCTGTATCGCATGTCCTCTTCTTTCCACTCGAAGCGCGGCATCGGTATTCTTGAGTATTGCGCGAATGCGACCGCTATAGCTCTCAGTAGTTTCATCTTAGCTTCATATCCTTATGGTCTTATCAGCCAGTCCGCTGACCATTTCGTTAAACATGTCCAGCGTCTCTGCATAAAAGCGAGTCTCATCATCAAATGACTCTTCTATTTCAAAGTGGTTGCTGACTATAACAAGGTTCCCGGCCCGCTGCGCGATCCACTTTATGTCTTCGTAGAGCCTGCCGAGCATTTCATCTCTCCCGGAACGTCTTTCAAACAGCTCGTTTGCAACGAGATTTGACAGACATTCAAGCAGTACTGTCATATCGCCCAGTCTGCCTCCATTGCTCACGTTATAGTCATTCAGTGAGCTGCAGATATCGAAAGGAGCCTCAATCGTAACAAAGCCCTTTCCGTCCCTCATCATGCGATGTCTCCTGACTCTCTCCTTACCCTCTTTTCCGTAAGGGATCATCGTCGCGATATATATTCTGTGGTCAGGATCCGACATCTCGGTCACGAGCTTCTCAGCCATGGCAGATTTGCCGCTGTTTGGTGTACCGATGATAAAGACAGTAGTACCGCCTGCAGACTCCGTGTCAAAGTCATGATACTGCTCGACCGTCGTATCTGCAAAGCTTAGTCCCTTTGAATAAAGAGCAAGCACTGTGTCAAGCACAGGCATAAGCATAACAGCTCCGGTACCCTCACCAAGTGCGAGCATGCCGTCAATGACAGGCTCCAGACCAAGAATATCGAGTATGTACTTCATGCCGGGCTCTTTTCCCAGGTGGGAAGCTATCATGAAGTTTCTGGTTCCCGGCACCAGCCTTTCGGCAATAAGAGCTGCTACCGCACTTATGAAGCCGTCTATGATCACGGGGATGTGATTCATCGCTCCTCCGATAAAAACTCCTGCGAGGCCCGCTATATCAAGTCCTCCGACACACGAAAGCATATGCATCGCGTACTCGGGACTTGTTCTTTCGACATCATCGGCAGGATCATATTTTTCAAGAGCAGCCCGGATCACCTGCGTCTTTTTTCTGAGTCCTTCGGTACTGAGACCCGCGCCTCTGCCGGTTACTGTATCAGCATCAAGCCCAAGAAGAGCCGCAGCAAGAGCCGAACTTGTCGTAGTATTGCCTATGCCCATCTCTCCGGTAGCCAGCAGCCTGTATCCCCCTGCACTGCAGTCACAGACTATATCGATGCCGGCCTCTATTGCCTGCATGCACTCATCCTCAGTCATGGCAGGTTCATGTGCGAAATTTCTGGTGCCCTTCATCACTTTGCGGTCTGTGACACCCTTCGGGCTGCCTTCCATATTGATGCCGACATCAACAGGAATAGTATCTGCCCCGGCCTCTTTGGCCATTTGGCATACAGAACTTTCACCTCTTCCCATCCACTCGGCAACAGCTCGTGTCACCTCCTGTCCGGACTGGCTCACACCTTCAGCGACTATACCGTTATCAGCGCACATGATTATGACCGCACGCTTTCTTATATCTATTTCAGCCGAACCCTGTACCGCACCTATGCGCGCCGTGATCTCCTCAAATCTGCCGAGACTGTTAAGCGGTTTCGCGATACTATCCCATCTGGTCATGATCTCGTCATATTTGTCTTTGTCGAAAGGTACTATATTAATCAAAATGCTGCCTCCATTAGCATGGAGTAAATGCGATCCATATCGAGGTTTTCTCTCAGAATGGCCGCCAGCCTGTCGTATTCTTTCTCTTTAAAGTCCCTGTGCCCGGAAGCATCTCCGCCGCTGAGAACAACATCCTTCTTCTCTGCGAGAGCATTTACGACAGCGGCAGCTATTCCTTCCCTGTCAAAGACTCCGTGTATGTATGTTCCGTAAACATTTCCCTCACAGATGCCTGTATCATCCGATGTAAATTCCGATGAGCACTGTGCAATGCACCCATCAGGGAATGTCCTTCCCATATGAATCTCATAGCCTTCTATCTCAAGTCCGGAGAGAGATTCGAAAATACCTTCGACCTTTTCAAATCTTCCGCTGAACTGCTCCGTCCGCTTTTCTCCGGCAAGCACTGTAATGACCGGCAGAAGGCCAAGTCCGCTGACTTCTCCGCCTCCCTCTACACCTTCAGGATCAGAGACTTCGACCCCAAGCATCTGGTAGCCTCCGCAGATACCGAACACAGGTATGCCTTCCTTTTTCAACCTGAGTATTTCTTTGTCAAATCCCTTTTCCCGCAGCCATGTAATGTCAGAGATAGTACTCTTTGATCCGGGCAGAACTACCATGTCGGCACCACTGAGTCCGGTCGGTTCCGATACATACCTTACCGATACGTCAGGGAACTGTTCAAACACATCAAAGTCAGTGAAGTTTGAGATCTTAGGCAGCCTTACGACTGCTATATCCACCAGCCCCCTGCGATTTGCGGAGAGCCTGTCAGACAAAGAGTCCTCGTCCTCTACTTTTATATCCATATAAGGCACAGTGCCGACTACAGGCACTCCGCCCTTTTCCTCAAGCATCTCTATGCCGCTGTCAAGCAGCGATGCATCGCCTCTGAATTTATTGATTATCAGGCCTTTGACTCTTTTCTTTTCATTCTCTTCTAAGAGCATGAGTGTGCCGAGAAGCTGAGCGAACACTCCTCCTCTGTCGATATCCCCGACAAGCAGAACAGGAGCATCCACCATCTCGGCAAGTCCCATGTTGACTATGTCGTTCTCCTTGAGATTTATCTCAGCCGGAGAGCCCGCTCCTTCGATCACGATTATATCGAAATGATCCTCGAGTTTTCGGAAAGCTTCTTTGATCACGGGGATAAGTTCTGTTTTGAATTTGAAGTAATCGCGGGCCTTCATGTTTCCGATCGATCTGCCGTTTATGATTACCTGCGAGCCCTGGTCATCCGTAGGCTTCAAAAGGATAGGATTCATGCACACCAAAGGATCGGTCCCGGCAGCTTCAGCCTGCACCACCTGTGCGCGGCTCATCTCGAGGCCTTCTTTGGTTGCGAATGAGTTGAGCGCCATGTTCTGGGATTTGAATGGTGCCACTCTGTATCCGTCCTGTTTGAATATGCGGCACAGTCCCGCGGCAAGAAGGCTCTTGCCTGCGTTTGACATCGTGCCCTGTACCATTATTACCTTAGCCATTTTTCTCTATGCTCTTAACAAATCCTGAATATACTTCCCTGAGTCTTCCGTCCCCCAGACTGTAAAGTCTGCTGATAAGATCGTCGGTAAAGACCTCTTCAGGGCTCCCGACCTTCTCCACTTTGCCCTCTGCTGATATGCAGATCACCTTGTCTGCTATCAGATGAGCAAGCTCGAGTTCGTGCATCGACATTATGACGCCTATCTCTTTCCCCTGTGTAAGGTTTCTCAGAAGATCGAGGAACTCCAGCTTGTGCCTGATGTCCAGATAAGAAGTCGGCTCATCAAGTATCATTATCTCAGGTTCCTGGCATATTGCTCTCGCAAGCAGCACTCTCTGCCTCTGTCCGTCACTTATCTGATCATAACTCCTGTCAGCCAGCTCTGTTACATGCACCAGTTCCATTGTATCCCGGACGATCTTTTTATCATTTTCCGATAGGATACCGAGTCTTCCTGTATACGGATACCTGCCGAGCGATATCACCTCTTCGCAGGTCATCTTTTCTGCAGGATTTCTCTCCGTGAGCATCACCGCCTGCTTCTTCGCAATGTCTGTCAAAGTGTACGACGAGCGCTCCGCATCGCCTATGTATATAGTTCCGGCTACCGGCTCGAGCTGCCCTGCTATCGTCTTGAGAACAGTCGATTTGCCCGCGCCATTTGGTCCTATCAGTGTCACGATCTCTCCCGGCTGCACGACTATCTCTGCACCGGCGACTATAACCTTATGCCCATACCCCGAATCGAGGTGTTCCGTTCTGATAACAGATCTCATGCGCGTCACCTCTTCTTTCTTCCGATAAGCATTGCGATCACCACAGGAGCTCCGAATACGGCTGTCATGGAGCTTATGCTCATCTCAGTCGGTGCGAAAAGACTCCTTGCGAGCAGGTCGCAGAAGAGACAGAACACCGAACCGCCCAGAAAACACTGTGGTATCATGACCACCGGCTTTGAGGTGTCGGTGATAGATCTAATTATGTGCGGTACTGCTATCCCCACGAACGAAATCGGTCCTGCGAAGGCCGTTACTGTCGCAGACAGAATACTCGAGAGCGTTATCAGGCCTATCCTGAACGAGCGGATGTTTACCCCTACGCTGACTGCGTACTGCTCACCCATCTGGAAGGCATTCATCGGCTTTGACAGCAGGAACGAGACGATCACGGATATGAGCACAACCAGGGTGATCACCTTTATATTGTCCCAGCTGACAGCCGAAAAGCTTCCCATCGACCAGTTATGTAGATTTACTATATTGGAATCATCGGCAAACGTGATGAGAAATTCCGTGACTGCCGAGCATATGTATCCGACCATTACACCGCAGACTATCAGGACCGCCATGCTCCTCACCTTGCCTGATATCAGCAGAATGACTCCTGTTACTGCCAGAGATCCTGCAAAGGCTGCGAGTATCATCACAATTGAGTGCACCATCAGTCCATGTGTGAGCGCGAACACCATTGCACATGCCACGACAAGTTTGGCACCGGATGAAATACCGAGAATATACGGTCCTGCTATCGGGTTTGCAAAGAAGGTCTGCAGCAGGAATCCGGATACAGAAAGAGCTCCTCCGAGAAGAGCCGCAGCAAGGATCCTCGGCATGCGTATATCCCACACGATCTTTCCGTATTTGGATACCGTGTCATGTGAAAAGAGGATCTTTAAAGCGTCTCCCATCGTCATCGAGGAGCTGCCTATCAGTATATTCAGTAATATCAGTACAAGGAGCAGTACTCCCAGCAAAGCGTAACACGCTTTTATTCTGTTGCTTTTCATGCGTTTACCCGCTGTTTAATCCAGCTTATGGAAATACTCCATACCACTGTCATCAACGGCTCCTGCGAATATCCTGTTCATCTCGACTATCATATCCGCTGCACCTGTGGTCCTCTGGAATGTGCTGGCATCTGTGCACCACACATTTCCGCTCTTCACCGCTGCAAAATCTTCGAATTCATCTGAAAGAGCCGTCAGGTCATTGATACCATCGAGCCCTCCTTCTATGGTGCTGTTATAAATGAGTATATCAGCATCCACAGCTTTATCATAGAACGCTTCCATCTGCATGTTCATAGTTGAAAGCGCATTGTCTTCTTCACTTGTGATGCCGTCAAGAGCGTATGTCCCGCCGGCTGTTTCTATCATCTTTGTTACATAGTCTCCCGGTTTTCTTACGACTACAGAGCCGTTTGAGTTGACTGAGAAGAATGCTACTGAAGGTGCCTCCTTCACAGCATCCGTGTCCACAGCTTCTATCTTTGCAACAGCCTCGTCAAAGAATGCCTGAGCCTCATCGCTCTTTCCGAAAAGAAGTCCATACAGCTTTATCCACTCCAGTCTTCCCAGAGGATCAGACTCATAGCTTGATCTCTCCACAAGTACAGGGATACCGAGTTCTTCGATCGCTTCTTTGACCTGAGGGCTGTGATATATCATCGTGGACTCGATTGCCAGATCCACATCACCCTCGAGAAGGGCTTCATAGTCCGGTGCGCGATACTTTCCGATGTAGCGGATCGTGTCATTTTCTACAAGCTTTTTTATCTTATCGATGCCCCAGTCGCTTGCCTGAGTGCTCGTCATAATCACTGCGTCAAGTCCACCCATTGCGTCAATAAGGTCCATAGCAGACGATGCGGCGTTATATACAGCATGTACCGGCGATGTAATAACAGTCATTCCGCTGACTTCATCTTCCGGCAGCCATTCCGGCAAAGTCTCTGCATTTTCCGTGACGAGATATCTGAGACCATCTTCTACCGTAATCACCGAAATGCCGTCCTCATAATGATCTACATGGAACTGGTCAGCATACCTGAGCTCCATTGAGCCCGTGAGATGCTCATCCCATACGCCGGTTCCGGTCTCTCCGTCTGTACCGCTGCCTCCGCAGCCGGCAAGAACAAGCGCAAGGAGCAGAGTTATTATCGTTGTTAAAAACTTTTTTGTTTTCATAAATGGTATAAGCGAATGCAGGGATACTGCTTTTATGCAGCAGTATCCCTGCATTCTTTGCAATTATTACTTTAATGACGCCGGATCGAACTTAAGCGTATATTCGATCTCATGAGGCTCGCTCATCGCAGTAGTATCTGCGATCACTTCCAGCGGACTGTCAAAAGATGCGACCGGGATCTCGAAAACCGAATTGCCTTCGGTGTTCACCGGCTCATATCTTTGGCCGTTCACTATCATGTAATCATAATACGGGCTGCTCCAGGTGATGACTGCTGTTATCTCATCTCCGTTTTTACGTATCACTGCAGGGCTTTCTACCGAAGCTCTGCCCGTACCGCCTTCGAGAGCGACCTCAATAGTGTGCTCTCCATCTGTAAAATCAGATGAAGCAGCATTGTCAGCTGCATTACCATTGATGACCGCCTGAATATCGTCACCCTCTACAGGATCAGACACGACTACCTTGTGGTCATACCAGTTGCCATGAGTACCGATAAGAGCTACGTCGAACTCCTCGTCAAGTGAAGGTACCGGAATATCAAAACCGTACACTTCATCCTCATAACCATCGCTGTAAACAACTATGTCGGTGGTAGGCTCTAGAAGCTCGGCGCCTTCTTTTTTAGCATCTTCGGCTAATCCCGGATAAAGATTGACTATCTTCTTCGACTGGAGGCTGACATGAATAGTCATTTTACCGTCCTTTACTGACAATATGCCTTTGTCCTGATTTGCCTCATTGACGTGGAACATTGAATTGTCCGTCGTAAATGTTGCAACATAGGTACCGTCAGCTATACCGCTATCAGCAGTCTTCTCTGTACCGCTGCAGCCTGCCATGATGAGCATGGCTGCAGCCAGTACAGCACATATTAGTATTCTATATAATTTAATATTTTTCATCCGGTTCTTACTGAGCCATTGCCTCAGCAGTGTGAGCAGCGTAGAGCTTCTGTACGTCCTCGATTCTTCCGAGGCCTGCAATCTGGCAGCTTACATTGTCAGCACCGAGACCTGCACCTGTATCAACAGCTTCATCAGCGCCCTCAACCTCAAACTCGCCGCCATTGACAAATCCATAGTACCATGATCCTTCTTCATCACCTGCCATATCGTTATTGGCATGGTCACCTGCAACTACCATCAGAGGTCTGAGGATGACCTTTGTATATCCGGCATCTTCAAGGGCCTTCTTTACTGCAGGGAATGCTGTGTCTTCAGGCTTGCCTTCTACTGTACCAACGAATACGTTGGCATATCCAAGCTGTTTCATCTGCTCCTGCATCTGGTCATAAGTGACGGCAGCCTGATGTGAAGTACCATGTCCCAGGAATACAAACGCAGTACCATCTGCAGCTGCTGCGTCGAGTGAATCAAATCCGGACTCTGAAACAGCCTGTGCAACTACAGCCTCAGCTACTGCTTCCTTGTCTGCGTTGACCACAGTTGCGTCTTCGCCTACAGTTCCGAGAAGTGGTTCAGCAACCTTGACTGTCTCGAATTTGTCCTTATAGTTTTCAAGAGCTTCAATCAGCTCATCATATTCTGCACCATGCATCAGATGGGTCGGCTGGACTACAAGATTCTTTACTCCGTTGTCTGCTGCTCTCTGAAGAGCCTGATCAACATTGTCGATCTTCTCGCCGTCACGGGCATATACATGATTGATGATGATCTGAGCTGTAAATGCTCTTCTAACTGACCAGTCAGGATTTGCTTCCTGAAGCGCCTTCTCTATACCGCCGATATCCTCCGCACGGCTGTCATTGAAGGATGTTCCGAAGCTTACCACGAGAAGCTCGTTCTCACCGATATCATCCTGGTTTAGAGGATCATCCTTGGAAGCATCACCAGTATCTCTTCCGAAGTAGTCAGGGCTTGCCTCTTCGCCCTCTACCTGCTCCTTCTGTTCATCTGTAAGAGCATCCCATGCAGCTTTTGCAGCCTCGCACTGAGCATAAGTCTCATCTGTGTACTCCTGAACATAGATTGCGTCGATCAAAGCAGCGCACTCTGCAACCGGATCTGAAGCAGCCTCTTCTTCAGGTGCCGCGCCCTCATTGCTTCCGCAGCCTGCCAGAAGCGAGAACGAGAAAATCATAGCCAGTCCCAGCATCAAAACCAATAACTTTTTCCTCATGTCGATATTCTCCTTTTCAACTATGAATCTTCCGGGCTTCTTCATTAAAAAAGCCTCTTTTCACTCACTGTAAAAAAGGCGACAGAAACAGGGAGCATTGCTCCTTCCATACTGTACGACCAATTCCACGTGATCGGGAAACCGTCTGCACCGCCCATGGCACTGCCGGCTGCATGCTGACTGTCTCCTGTACTTAAGTAACGGCAGGTCTCCTGGCTGAAGAACATATCATATCGGTCCGCCTTCCCGGGTCATGAACAACTCCCAGTGACATAATGGACCGACACGCTCTATCACAGTGACGGGATCGCGCAGGATTCTCACCTGCTTCCCTATTATCCCCGCCTGAAAACGGGGCACCGGCACTTCATATTTTGCAGTTATTTTGCAGTGCTAAAATATTGTAACACCGTTATGATATCAAAGTATCTGCTTCACTATTGAAAAAACAAATAATTAAAAGCTTATAGATGTAATTGCTCTATAAGCATGATCTGCATATATGTCTCTAACAGCCGGCAGCTGGCCCATGCCTTCTATAATGCATACAGTTTCATATCCTTCGGCCGTAAACCGCGAATACCATGAGTCCGGATCATTCACCGAAGCCATGTCGTTAACGGCGTGATTCCCGGCGACCAGCATCATAGGTCTAAGTACGACCCGACTGTAACTGCCTGCATTGACCGCTGCGATCACATCATCAAGTGAAGGTTCAGCCTCAACTGTTCCGATGTAGTAATCCGCTTTCCCCTTGTTTTTCAGTATGCCCTGCATCTTATCATAAATCTCGTTTGCAGCTGCTTCAGTTCCATGACCCATGAAAACAATCGCAGTCTTTCCATCTTCGTAAGCAGCTGAAGCTTCTGTCAGTGCATCTGCAACTCTGGTGAAATCATCATCGGATGTGAGAAGAGGATCTCCTACCGCAGTCTTCGCAAACGAGCCTGCACGATCTGCCAATATATTGCAGAGTTTGTCATACTCCAGTCCCTTCATGAGATGTGTAGGCTGTACCACGAGATTTTTTACTCCCCCTGATACTGCTTTTTCAAGAGCTTCCGAAATGTTATCGATTCTGATGTTTTCTTTCCGGGCAATGATGTTGATAATGGTCTGGGAAGTAAAGCATCTGCAGATATTCCAGTTCTCTCCGGCAGCTTCGCTTATCGATTTTTCTACAGATTCAATATTCAGCTTTCGGCTTTCCGCAGAAGTTGTGCCGAAGCTTACGACCAGCAATTCATTTTCTGCATTCATTTCTTTTCCAATCATATTATTAATCCGTATCTGCGCACCATCGGAGCAAGCTCTTCATCAGAAAGGTTTCCGGCATAGAGCGCCCTCCCCTGATACAGCATCAGAACTTCATCAAGTAGCGCCGCATCATCGCAGACTATACAGAGCGGCTTTCTGACAGCGTACTGAGCCGCTTCAAACTCATCTAAATCCGACTCGCAGTTTATCTTTATTGTGATGATCTGCGAATCACTTTTATTTGCTTTTCTTATCTGTTCCTCAAGGTCCGGACCGCATTCGATGACCTCTGCCGCCTCAATGCCCGGTTCAAGAATGAACGCATCTTTCTCGGTAGCACAGACTATCTTGTCTCTGTGCTTAGGATCAGGCTTTCTGAGCTCAAACCCTTCCAGTTCAGGTTCTATCTTTGCGATGTGCTCAGGTCCTGTGCCGCAGCATCCTCCAAAAATAGCAGCTCCAAGCTCCGTGAATTCTCTGGTATATTTCACGAATTCATCCGGCGGGCAGTCATAGACCGTCTCTCCGTTTACGGTCTTAGGGAGGCCGGCATTAGGCTTTATGGCAAACGGCACTTCAGCGAGATCACGAAGTCGTTTTGCCTGCTCGAGCATCTCTTTAGGACCGGTACTGCAGTTTAGGCCGAAAGCATCTATCCCCATGCTTTGCAATATTACAAGGGCTGCCCGTATGTCAGATCCGGTAAGTGTACGACCTTTCTCATCACATGTAAACGAAACGAGTACAGGCTTGTCACTCACATCCTTCACTGCCAGCAGCGCAGCACGTGCATCAGGCACTGTCATGATAGTCTCAATAACGAACATATCCACTCCGGCTTCTTCCATTGCCTCCGCCTGTTCGTGATAAATATCGTACAGTTCACCGAATGTGAGATCTCCAAGAGGAGCGAGGAACTTGCCGCTTGTAGCTATGTCCCCTGCTACAAGAGCTTTTCCGGCCGCTGCTTCCTTAGAGATCGCCACAAGACGCTTGTTGAAATCTGCGACCATATTGAAAATGCCGTTCTCCTCGAGCTTCACGCGGTTAGCTCCGAATGTAGGCGCATAAACGATATCGCTGCCGGCTTCTATGTATTCTTCCTGAAGCTGTTTCATCACCTCAGGATGCTCGAGCACCCATGCTTCGGTGCACTTGCTTCCGTCATATCCCCTTTTCTGAAGCTCTGTTCCGTTTGCTCCGTCAAGTATTAGCGGGAAATATAATTCCATATCTTTTCCTCTGTTTTCTCGTTATCAGGACAGCATCTGTATGGCGGCGCGCGCGGCGGCTGCCGCGTCCGGCGTATACATGTCTGCGCCGATCTGTTCGCAGAATTCCTGCGTAACAGGCGCGCCGCCGATCAGTATCTTCACCTTGTCGCGTATCTGTCTCTCTTCAGCCAGCTTTACCACGCGGTCTATCTCACCCATGCTGGTAGTCAGCAGTGTGGAGCAGGCGATTATATCGCATTCGCCGTCAATAGCCGCCTGTATGAAATCCCCAGCACTCACATCACAGCCGAGGTCTATGACTTCAAGGCCGCTGCCTTCCATCATTATTTTTACCAGGTTTTTGCCTATATCGTGCAGGTCACCCCTGACTGTTCCCAGGCATACCCTGCCTGCTGCAGTACTTCCATCTCCGCCCGCGAGCAACGGCTTAAGTATTTCTGTAGCTGCGGACATACAGTTAGCGGCTCTGAGCATCTCAGGCACGAATACCTCTCCAAGAGAGAAATCTTCACCAAGTTCATTCATGCCTCTTACCAGGCCATCAGTAAGTATGGTCTGCGCATCCTCGCCCTGATCAAGAGCTGCTTTTACCGCTTCCACAGTAATGCTTACATCTCCGTCCTGAAGAGCCTCTGATATCTCGTCAAAAATAGTCTTTCCGATCCTTGATCCGGTTTTTTCATCTTCCTTTGCAGCTGTTTTTCCGGAGACTGTGCCTGTGCTGTCAAAAACAAGCCTTACAGGATTCTTTCTTTCTGTTGACGCAGAAGTGAATCTCGGCAGATGTACCCCTTCGTTATATTTTCTTATTTCATCATCTATCCACGGATCAACGTGCTTATACACGGTCCCTGCTATACCGTATGTAATCGACGGTATGAAGTGCCCTCCCGGGCAGTATTCATGTAAAGCACGCTTTACATATTTGCGCACTTCCTCTTCACCTGCATCCTCTCTGTCGATAGCTGCACCGATGCCGCCCATCAGTACCATACTGCCTTTAAGCCTTCTCTGCAGAGCCGGGATATCGTTCTCAGGAAGAACACCCTGCCAGACCTGTATCCCTATCTCCGCCATGTCTTCGACTATAGGTGCAAGATAGGAATCCGCATGGTGTATAGCGATAACGCCCTGCTCCCTTATGTATCCATAGAACCTGCGGTAAGACTCCTTATAGAATTCACGCCACATATCCGGCTTCATGAAGAGTGCATCCTTTGTTCCCCAGTCATCATGTGAAAATATCACATCAGGTTTCAGATTCTCTATAAGATGCTTCACATATGCAAGCCTGTAATCAGTAATATAATCTATGAGCTCATGCATCTCCTGCGGATGGTCATAGAGATTTGTAAGCACATCCCGGAATGGCATCAGAAAATGGCATTGCTCAAAAATGCCCGTGCCCATAAATCCCGCTACAAGACGTTCATTACCTGCGAGTTCCCTTACTTTAGCACGGAAAGCCGCCCAGTCCTCCGGATCACTGCTATGAGGGATAAAATCCGGAGCATGAACGTATTCACGCCATCTGGTTATATCTTTAATTACTTTATTCTCATCAGTTACAAGAGGCATCGACCCCGGTGCGTCAGCCGGCCAGTCAATTACGGTACCCCAGTGGTCCGTGATGGTCGCTCCCGGTCTTCTGCCCTGATGCAAATACCTGCCTATAGGGTCGCCAAGTGCCATCTGAAGAGCTTCGTACTGCACGAGCTGCCTCTCCGGCTTTCCGTCCGGTTTCAGTAATTCAAGAAAAATCTCTTTTGCTGTCATTTATAATACCCTTTCAGTCGATCAGCACACATGATGTGAAACACATCGTGTTTTCGCCATAGTTATACTTTAATCCCGACCTGATAGCCACGTCACTTACCAGCAGTCCGTAAGCTTCCATAGAAGAAACCATTTTGTCAGGATGCCTGCACGGCCTGTCAGGATAAGTGCACGCGCGGCAGAGCCTGCAAGTACCCGCACCCATAGGCAGGCATTCCGGATAAAACTGTCTTACCTGTCTGACAAGTGTGTCAAAAGCCTTTTTGTGCTTCTGCATTATGGCTGCCGTCCCGTCCATATCGAAGCTATCGGAGAGATCTCCTTCAGTCTGGACTATTATTCCGCGATGATAGGCTTCGGCACAATCTTTTGCTCTTTCTATGCTTCCTACGGCAGGCGGACAGCTCCAGCTTTTGCCATAGCTTTTGCAGCGGTCCGCAGAACACATGTTGCGGACTTCCTCTCTGAACTCAAGTGAATCCATCGCCAGAGGAGCAGAATAAGTAAATCCCGCTTCCTTCGCAAGAGTTATGAGTTCATCTATTCCCGGTTTTTGTCCTGTTGCTTTGATCATGGCTTTTGCCTGTTATTATACAAAATGCTGCTGCCCTGATACGGGCAACAGCATTCTTCATATTCGTTTTTTATTTCATCATATGTGCAGGAACAGTCCCGCCATAATGAAATACGTACAAAGTGAGATCATGTCGGTGATCGATGCCATCATAGGTCCCGCCATCAGCGCAGGGTCGATGCCTATGCGTTTAGCCACCATAGGCAGCATGGATCCGATCAGCTTTGCGATTATTACGATAAGGATCATGGACACACATACCGTGACTGCCACAAGCGGCGGATTATGGTCGAGATACACTATCCTGAAGTAGTTTAGTATACTCAGGCAGATACCGACTATAACACCGACTCTGATCTCCTTCCACATTACTTTTATAAAATCTCCGAGTTCGAGCTCGCCGGTCGCCATACCACGGATAACCAGTGTTGATGACTGCGAACCCGAGTTACCGCCGGTACCCATCAGCATCGGCATGTAAATTACCAGAGCAATTACAGCAGACATAGCATCCTCAAATCTTGCCAGTATGCCTCCTGTCACGAAGTATGAGCACATGAGCAGAAACAGCCACGGCAGCCTCGCCTTGACGTGCTGCCATACGGACCGGTCGAGGTACTCCCTGTCCGAAGTGTCGATGACACCGCCCATACGCTCGATATCCTCTGTCGCCTCTTCTTCGATGACTTCGAGGATGTCGTCGACGGTAACAATACCGACAAGTCTGAATTCATTGTCTACTACCGGGATGGCCAGATAACCGTATCTGGTGAACAGGTCGGATACTTCCTCCTGGTCGTCGTCTACATGAGCGACTACAGGGTCGTCATGCATGAGGTCGGAAACCTTCATCGTATCCGGTGAAATGACCAGAGACTTAAGCGATACTACACCGATAAGCTTGCGGCCGCTGTCAACCACATAGCACGTATAAATCGTTTCTGAATCCAGACCTACATCCTTGATGTGATCAAGAGCCTGCCTTACCGTATCATCCTTTTTAAGGTTGATATATTCCGGCGTCATCAGAGCGCCCGCGCTGTCTTCCTTGTACTTGAGGAATGTGTTTATCAGACGGCGCTCGCTCTTAGGCGTCTTGTCGAGTATCTTATTAACAATATTTGACGGCAGTTCTTCAAGAACGTCGATCATATCATCGAAGTCGAGCTCATCAAGTATGTATTTGATCTCGGGATCGGTTATGATGTTTATGATATCTACCTGATCCTCAACACTCAGCTCGGCAAATACATCTACGCTTATATCTTTCGGAAGCGCTCTAAAGAGAACGACCATTGTTTTGAGGTCGAATTCTCTTCTGATGTCTACCAGCATTTCTGCTATCTCAACTTCATTATGTTTCAGGAGTTCATCCCGGGCATGGAAATACTTCTTAGTCTCGAGGAGCTCGATTATTTTGTAAAAGGAATCCTCGTATGCCTGATCCATGTCTGGAACCATGTTTGCATTCTCCATTGGTCCGTCCTCCTTTCTATGTAAAGTTTACTTTACCTTATTCAGTGCCTCCGGACAGCATTTCTATTATCTCATCTTCAGTTATGATCTCCACTCCCAGTTCGCGGGCTGCCCTGTTTTTTGACGAGCCCGAATTCGGATCATTTGTTATGAGATAATCCGTTTTTGCGGATACTGACCCGGCGACCTTGCCGCCCTCGGCTTCTATCTCAGCCTTGAGGTCCTTGCGGTTTGCGTAATGCACGAGGCTTCCGGTTATGACGAAGGTCTTTCCCTCAAGACTTGTACCGGCTGCCTCATAGCTCTCGTCGATCGTAAGCATGCTCAGAAGGTCCGCTATCTCTGCCTTGTTCTTTTCATCAGCAAAGAAACGTACATAATCGCCTGCCATGACAGGCCCTACCTTGTCAATTTCCTTTAGCGTCTCTTCATCCAGGCTCTCTATATCACTCCACTTGTTGCGGCATGAGCGCGATATGATATTTGATGTCGCTACACCTATTCCCGGAATTCCCAGGCCGTAGAGCAGCCTTGCTGCTGTGGTATGCGAGGCTTTTTTTGCTGACTCTATAAGGTTATCATACGACTTGACCCCGAAGCCCTCCATGCTAATAATAGCACTTTTATGCTCCTCGAGCCTGAATAAATCTGCAAGATCGCTCAGAGCTCCGATGCCTATCAGTTTTAGCAGTCCGGACTCCGACAGGCCCTCAATGTTCATGGCATCTCTTGAAACGAAGTGCTCAAACCTTTTGACGTGTTTCGCCAGACAGTCAGGGTTGGTACAGATGAGTGTTTTTGTGCCTTCATCGTCTCTGACAAGCGTTCTTCCGCCGCATACCGGGCATGTCTCCGGTATATCTATTTTGCCGCTTCTTGTAAGATTCCCGGCAAGCTGCGGTATTATCATATTTGCTTTGTATACCTGGATGGTGTCGCCGATCCCGAGCTCAAGATCTTCCATAATGTTGAGATTGTGCACCGATGCGCGTGACACTGTAGTGCCCTCAAGCTGTACGGGGTCAAATATGGCCACCGGATTGAGCAGTCCCGTACGCGACGGGCTCCACTCTATCTCTCGGAGTACTGTCTCCGCCTGCTGATCGCGCCACTTGAATGCGATCGAGTCCTTCGGATACTTCGCCGTCTCACCGAGAGTCGATGCGAAATCTGCATCTTCAAGTGTCAGTACAAGTCCGTCTGACGGTATGTCAAAAGACTTTATTGCCTCTTCATATTTATCTATGGCATCGAGCAGGTTGTCCTTATCGACCATGACATAGTCTACGATCTCAAAGCCCTGCGTCTTCATCCATTCCATCTTCTCCCTGCGGCTTGATGTCTCGAAGCCTTCGGAAAGAGTCAGGCTGAAAGCATAGAAATTTACGCTTCTTTCTGCGGTCACTTTAGGATCGAGCTGACGGATACTTCCGCTGCACAGATTCCTCGGATTCTTATACTTTGCATCAGTATCCTCGATAGCCTCGTTTATCTTTTCGAAATCCGAATACCTTATAACAGCTTCTCCGCGCACGATCACCCTGCCCTTATGAGGTATGCTCTTCGGAACATTGCGGCATGCAAGCACGTTGGCTGTGATGAGCTCTCCCTCAACGCCGTTGCCCCGCGTGACGCCCTGAGAGAGTCTGCCGTTCTCGTATGTGATGCCGACAGTGAGACCGTCAAGCTTCCACGAAAGCAGTCCCTCTTTATCCCCAAGCCAGGCCATCAGCTCATCCCTGTCCTTGGTCTTGTTGAGCGAAAGCATCTTGATCTCATGTACTATCTTAGGCAGCCCTGCCGCAGTCTCAAAGCCTACATTGATTGACGGGCTGTCATCTCTTATGTAACCGGTCTCATCCTCGAGCGCCAGAAGCTCGTCATACATCTCGTCATACTCGTAGTTCGTAATGATCTCAACGCCCTGCGTATAGTAAGCATGAGAAGCTTCATTCAGTTTTTCGACCAGTTCGTCTATCCTTTTCCTCTGATCCATATCCTTTACCTATCTGATAATGATCCTCCTGTCTACGCGTCCGCCAAGGCCCTTGTGTTCTTCGAGGTACTTCTTCAGCACTCCGAAAGCATCTTCGCTTAATACCTTCAAACCGTCAGTCTTTATCAGCTCTTCATTAGTCTGGTCAAGAACGGATTCGGAATTTATGAAATAAAATTCCTGAAGACCGATGTCAAACAGCTGATCATTGAGCACAGGCTGTCCTTTGAATGAAAGCTCGAGTTCGCCGGTGCTCTTTGTATACACTATATGAAGTGTACGCGATGTGTGGAAGAACGCATCTTTCCAGTCATCAAGGACCTCGTCCCTGAGCATGTAGCCTATCATGTGCTTCAGCTGCTTTCCGTTGACCCTTACTCGGTATATTTTTCCGTCATACGGATAGGCCTCCCTGAGATCCTGAAGCGTTACAGTCATGTCCATTCCGTAGCATCTGGTGCTGGAACTAGCCATCAGCATTACATCAACATCGAGAGAATCGGTAAAAGCATCAACAAAGAGCTGCCCTACTTCCGTAGTATTGCCCCTTCCGTAATTGTCAAGATCTCTCTTCAGCCTTGTTACGATGGTGCCGTACTTCTCATCAATATCCATCTGATAGGTGTTGACCATGGCTTTTACAAACCTGTCCTCAGGACAATGGTCCTCATCTATCGGAACCAGTTTCCAATCCCATTTCTCTATATTGCCTGCTGCTCCGGCAGAAGGATCGACAAAAAGATGCAGCTCTCCTACATGAGAGTTTCCCATCCCTGCCTGAACAATGAGTATATCGTTGACTACTGCAGGTTCGTCCAGATATGTGTGCGAATGTCCGCCTATTATTACTTTTACTCCGAGAGAAGGATCCAGTGACTTTGCAAGCTCGATATCATCATCGATCCCGATGTGTGTCAGAAGCACCGTCATGTCGGGGCTTTTGCCGTTTTCCCTTTCGTGCTCTACGATACATCTGATTTCTTCGGCTGCATCTTTTACTGTGACAAAAGTACCTACCAGTCCTTCAGCGCGGGTCTGATCTGCTATATTCTCTGTAAGCAGCCCGATGAAAAGTACCCTGAGTCTCCCAAAAGTATAGGATTCGCTTGGCTTAAAGAGTGTCCTGTCGTTCTTCCTCACCCTGAAGTTTGCATTCAATATCGGAAAATCAGCATATCTGGATACAAACATCATATGTGAGATCCCGTAGTCCAGCTCATGATTTCCGAGCGACATCATGTCTATACCTACAAGGTTCAATATATCGATCGTGGAGAGTCCCTGAAAATCACTGTCTATGAGTGACCCCTGAAAGGCATCTCCTGCTATACAGTAAAGAGTATGAGGATACTCTTTTTTCACCTTGTCTACGTAACCTGCCAGCTGGGCAAGGCTGCATATTGTTCTGCCGCTCTCATCCTTATCTCCGACAAAATTTCCGTGGATATCATTTGAGTGCAGTATAACTATCTCTCTGAGTTTTTTCTGTGTCAATCTACCTTCTCCATCTTGACGTAGCCCTTGCCGAGCTTCTTCTGCCCGAAATCGTCGAACATTACCGTCATGGTCTTATCGTCCTGCTCTATTACCATGCCTTCGCCGAACTTAGGATGCCTGACAATATCTCCGTTCTCGAATTCCTGATGTATCTTAGCCTTGTTGGCTGTTTGTCTTCTGGCTGCAGTGAGACTGTCGAATGGTTTCGAAGCAGGCTCTCCTGCGTAGCCGTCAGCGGTCCCGTATGATCGTCCCCCGAAGTAATATTCTCCTAAATACGAGCCTTCTCCTCTCAGGCCGGTACCCTTTTTTACCTTGTCGTTCACCAGCACATCGCCGTCCATGCACTCTCTGTCCATTTCATTCAGGAACTGTGACTCCACCTGGAAGTCCGTGCGGCCGTATACTGTACGCACCTGAGCTCCTGTAAGGTAGAGCTTTTTCATGGCACGTGTTACTCCGACATAGCAGAGCCTGCGTTCTTCCTCCATGCCATGTTCCTGATCGAAAGCACCGAGGCCCGGGAACATTCCGTTCTCCATGCCCGGCATGAATACGACAGGGAACTCCAGACCCTTAGCGGAATGGAGAGTCATGAGCACAACGGCGTCCTCGTCCTCATCGTGATTATCTATATCCGCCATAAGGGTTATTTGCTCAAGAAACGCAGACAGCTCTGACTGCTCATCGGCCTCGATATCTTTTCCCATGAGCGCAAGCCTTTCAGCCCTCATTTCTTCGCGCAGCGCCTGTGCGCTTCCGTCTTCGAGCCCCTTCTCGAACTCAGCTATGACGGATTTGAATTCCATAATGTTCTCAATGCGGCTCTCAGCCTCAACTGTGCCTGCATCCTCAAGTGCTTTAAGATAGCCGGACCGGTTCAGTACATTGTCGTACAGATCACTCAGCGTGAGATTTTCCTGCTCAGCTCTGATACCGGCAAGCATGTCCGTGAAGGCCACGACGGATGCTCTCAGCTTCGGGCCGAATGTCGCAAGAAGTTCCTTTTCGCACAGCGCTTCAAACATGCTCATTTTATATGCATTAGCGTACTCCTCGATGCCCGCCAGAGTCTTGCCGCCTATGCCGCGCTTCGGCTCATTGATGACCCTCAGCATCGACACGTTGTCTTCCGGATTCTCTATCAGGCGGAGATAGGCCATCACGTCCTTTATCTCTTTGCGATCGTAGTACCTGAGCCCTGCAAGCACCCTGTATGGTATGCCGCGGAAGCTGAATTTTTCTTCAAAGCTCCTCGACTGAGCATTTTTGCGGTAAAGGATCGCAAAGTCCTTATAACTGTAGCCTTCAGTCTCCCTGAGCCTTTCGATCTCGGAGCCTATCCACCAGGCCTCCTGCTTTTCGTCTTCGAGCCTTTTATATGTGATCTTCTCGCCGTCTTTTCTGTCTGTCCAGAGAGCCTTTGCCTTTCTCTCCTTGTTGTTCTTTATGACAGAATTGGCAAGCTTCAGTATATTGCCGTCAGATCTGTAATTCTGTTCGAGCCTTATAGTGAGTACATTTTTGAAGTCATTCTCAAAGTCCAGTATATTGCGGATATCTGCCCCGCGCCACTGGTAAATACACTGGTCATCATCACCTACAACGCACAGATTGCCATGAGCCGAAGCCAGCATTTTAATAAGCTTGTACTGCAGGTAATTTGTGTCCTGATACTCATCCACCATTATGTACCTGAAGCGGTTTGAGTAGTATGCGAGAATATCCGGATTCTGTTCCAAAAGCTTCACTCCGTTCCAAAGAAGATCATCAAAATCCATAGCATTGGCATTCATCAGTTCCTCCTGATAACGCCTGTACACTTCGTAGATGTTTTTCTCGTACAGCAGCCCTCTTGCAGACGCGAGGAACTCCTCCGGTCCCTCCTCGTTCTCCTTGCACTTGCTGATCACCGCGATGATCGAAGAAGGAGATGTCACCTTGTCGTCTACATTCAGCTCCTTACAGATCCTTTTTATAAGAGTCTTCTTATCGGTCTCATCGTAAACTGTGAAACCGGACTTGTATCCGAGCCTTTCAGGCGAATATCTGAGCATACGAAGACACATGGCGTGGAACGTCATGATCCACATGCCGTATACCTCTCCGACCAGTTCTTCCACACGGCTCCTCATCTCTCCGGCCGCCTTGTTTGTGAATGTAACGGCAAGGATGCTGCGCGGGTCGATTCCCTGTTCTATCATATAGGCCATGCGGTGAGTCATGGTCGCAGTCTTGCCCGAACCCGCTCCCGCGAGTATCAGTACAGGACCATCCAGCTGCCTCACGGCCTTATTCTGTTCACTGTTTAAAGTCTTGCGCATAGATAAGTGATTATACCATTTTTGACGCGAAAAATTCATAAGACGACTTAGATAATACTGTCGGGTAACTCGTCTGTTTTTGGCGTATTTCCTCGTCCGTTTAATGTTGACTTTTTATGCCGTGGTGTTAAAATTTAGTCAGAGGGCGTATTATGCCCGTGCCAACTTTTTAAGTGTTTTATAAGGAGAGTGATACCCATGGCAAATTATGTTGAAAGAGTCATCGAGCAGTGCAAGAAGAACAATCCTGGCGAAGTAGAATTCCACCAGACTGTAGAAGAAGTACTGACTTCCCTGGCTCCTGTAATGGATGCTAACCCAAAGTATGAAGAAGCTGCACTCCTTGAGAGACTCGTTGAGCCTGAAAGAGGAGTTACTTTCAGAGTAGTATGGGTTGACGACAACGGCAAAGTTCAGGTTAACAAGGGCTACAGATATCAGTTCAACAGCGCAATCGGTCCTTACAAGGGCGGCCTGAGATTTGCTCCAAACGTATATCCTGGAATCATCAAGTTCCTCGGATTCGAGCAGATTTTCAAGAACTCCCTGACAGGACTTCCAATCGGCGGCGGCAAGGGCGGCTCCGACTTCGATCCTAACGGAAAGAGCGATGCTGAAGTTATGAGATTCTGTCAGGCTTTCATGACAGAGCTCTACAGACACATCGGAGCTAACACAGACGTTCCTGCTGGTGACCTCGGTGTTGGCGCAAGAGAGATCGGATATCTCTTC
>CADCHO010000002.1:0-105474 GCA_902801255.1 uncultured Eubacteriales bacterium
AAGACCGTCTAACCAGCCTATAAATTCACCAACGCTCATAAAAAAACCTCCTTAAAAAATCCAATAACTTATAAGAATGGTCGTACTCGTCCAGATCGATAAAAATACATACTACCCCAATCTGAATCTATACATTTAAATTCTAATGTGTTGAAAATGTGATGTCAAACAAAAACATCGTCAAAAAAATGTCAACCATGCCGTCCTAAATTCAAACTCTTGATATTTCAACACTTTGAAAAATCAACGGTTTTCTTAAAGTTTTTTAAAATACTAAAATGGTGTGATATATAGGTTTTAATGGCTGCTTCGAAGCATACAAGCCTGCGCCTCAGCTGCACTGTTTTTGTGGAAATAGCCTCTCAAAAATGATATAATTCATCGGTTATCTGCGGGATGAGGCCGGGACATCGAAGCGACGATGTCTGCACCTGATCCCACCGGTCAAAAACAGTTAAAAAAGAGAATAAAAAAGGGGGATCATTAACCATGAAAGAAGGTTACAGACCGTATCTGGAGTCCGTCGAATCGGTTCTCACCGAGACCGGTTCCGGAGCAACGGGACTGTCTTCCGCGGAAGCGGCGGCAAGGCTCGAAGCGAACGGACCAAACAAGCTTATTGAAGCAAAAAAGAGGAGCAGCATCGCAAGATTCTTCGATCAGATGAAGGATCCGATGATCATAATCCTGCTCGCGGCGGCAGTTCTTTCGCTGATCACTTCGCTGTATCAGCATGAGAATCCGTCGGATGTATTTATCATATTATTTGTAGTCGTGCTCAACTCCGTGCTCGGAGTCGTGCAGGAGAACAAGGCTGAAGAAGCTATTGCTGCGCTGAAGCAGATGACCGCTGCTAAGTCGAAGGTTCTGCATGACGGACAGATCGTCAGCATAGAGAGCAGCGAACTCGTAGTAGGTGACGTTGTGATACTTGAGGCAGGAGACAGTATCCCAGCCGATGGACGTATCATAGAAGAAGCGTCGATGAAGGTAGAGGAGGCCGCGCTGACCGGAGAGTCGGTGCCGGTCACCAAGCAGAGCGATGCTCTTGAGCTTGCTGCCAATGCCAAGGACGTACCTCTCGGTGACAGACGCAACATGATTTATATGGGAAGCACTGTTGTTTACGGCAGAGGCAAGGCTGTCATAACAGGCACAGGCATGGATACAGAGATGGGCAAGATCGCTGACGCCATATCTCAGGCAGAGGAGGAGCTTACACCGCTGCAGATCAAGCTGGCACAGCTCTCGCGCATTCTCACCAAGCTGGTGCTCGGCATCTGCGCGTTCATATTCGTACTCGGAGTCATCAAGGCCGGACACCTCAGCATGGACGTTATGATCGATACTTTCATGCTGGCTATCTCACTTGCTGTAGCAGCTATACCGGAAGGACTCGTTGCGGTAGTCACCATCGTTCTTTCGATAGGTGTCACCAAGATGTCGCACAGGAACGCAGTCATCAGGAGGCTCACTGCTGTTGAGACTCTCGGCTGCGCTCAGATCATCTGCTCGGACAAGACGGGTACACTCACTCAGAACAAGATGACTGTCGTCGACTACGCAGGTCATGACAGAGACCTTCTTGCCGCAGGCATGGCTCTTTGCTGTGACGCGGAGCTGAAGATCGGTGAAGACGGTACCGAAGAGGTGGTGGGCGAGCCGACAGAAGCTGCCCTCGTAGCTTATTCTTCAGTACAGAACCTGCCGAAGACTGAGCTCGTCAATCTCTTCCCGCGTGTTGGAGAAGCGCCGTTCGACTCAGGCCGCAAGATGATGTCCACAGTTCACAAGAACAACGACATGGATTCTCCTGCCGGACTGGAAACAGAGCTTGATAAACTAATCGCGAGATCAGAATACGTGCAGTTCACAAAGGGAGCGCCTGACGTAGTGCTCAGACACTCCACGCACATACTGACAGACCACGGAATAGAACCGCTGACTGAAGAGCTGGCGGCAAATGTAAAAAGAGACAATGCCAGGATGGCGGGCAAGGCTCTCAGAGTCCTCTCGCTCGCAGCACGTGTTTACCACGAGAGACCGAGCGACTTCTCTGACGAAGCGCTTGAGCAGAAGCTCATCTTCGTAGGACTGGTTGGCATGATCGACCCGATCAGACCTGAGGTCAAGGCTGCTGTAGCTGAATGCCGCACGGCAGGAATCAGACCTATCATGATCACCGGCGACCAGCTTGACACGGCTGTAGCTATCGGCAAGGACCTCGGCATCATAGAAAGTTCGGATGACGCTGTACTCGGAGCTGCACTCGACGACATGAGCGACGAGGAACTCCTCAACAAGGTGGGCACGTACTCAGTTTATGCAAGGGTACAGCCTGAGCATAAGGTAAGGATAGTAAAGGCATGGCGTGCCAGAAAGATGGTAACTGCCATGACAGGCGACGGAGTAAATGATGCGCCGGCGATCAAGTCTGCTGACATAGGTGTCGGCATGGGAATCACCGGTACGGATGTCACGAAGAACGTTGCTGACATGATACTTGCGGATGACAACTTCGCAACGATAGTTTCGGCTGTCGAAGAGGGGCGCCGCATCTACTCAAATATCAGAAAGTCGATACAGTTCCTGCTCGCAACCAATATAAGTGAGGTGCTGTCGATACTCATCGCCACGATACTGAACTTCACGATCCTCAAGCCGGCACACCTGCTCTGGATCAACCTGATCACCGATTCGCTTCCGGCACTTGCGCTCGGAATGGAAGAGGGCGAAGGCGATGCCATGAAGCAGAAGCCTAGAAGCGCGCGTGAAGGAGTCTTCGCGGGCGGCATGGATGTGGATATTGTTTATCAGGGAGCTGTCACTACACTCCTGGTACTTACAGCGTACTTTATCGGTGAGTTTCTTGAGACCGGACAGTGGCACATAGTTGCCAGCAATGACGGCATCACAATGGCATTTCTGACGATGTCCATGACCGAGATATTCCACTCGTTCAACATGAGATCCCGCAGACAGTCGCTGTTCAAGCTCACGAAACAGAACCTCTGGCTCTGGGGATCGGCTGCAATGGCTCTTCTGCTGACGACTGTAGTGATCGAAATACCTGCTCTGGCAGCGCTCTTCGAGTTCACTACGATCAGCATGAAGGAGTACGGCATCGCCATGGGACTTGCGATACTTATTATTCCTATCGTTGAGATCGTAAAGGCGTTCCAGCGTGCCTCAGCCCGCAGAAAGGGCGAGGAGCTCAGGAGCTGAAATCGTTCAAAATAAACATTCAAATATATATGGACAATAACAACAATAAACACGTTAATGAAGAACAGGAAAGCAATATGACGAAAAAGCGCGACTCGGACAAGCTCGGTACTGAGCCGGTCCACCCGCTGCTGCTCAGGATGTCGGCGCCTCTCGCGGTGTCGATGTTCGTCATGGCGCTCTATAATATTGTAGACTCGATCTACCTCGGACATTACAGCACGGATTCGCTGACTGCGGTCTCATACTGTTTCCCGTTCCAGAACCTTAACGTAGCGTTCGGTATCGGTACAGCAGTAGGTATGAGCGCGCTGCTCTCCAGATATCTCGGAGCTAAGCAGTACGACAAGGCAGACAAGGTGGCGCATAACGGATTCATTCTGGCAGCCATCAACTACACGATCTTCTTCGTGATAGGCTGCTTTGCGGGTCCTATCATGAGACTCATCACTTCGGCCAACACCGATCCGATGATAATATCCGAGGGAACCGCATATCTCAGGATAACTCAGTGGCTCTCGATCGCTCCGATGATACAGTCGATGTTTGAGAGACTGCTCCAGGGAACCGGCAAGACGAACTACATTTTCTACATGCAGGTGTCGAGTACTCTGTTCAACGCGGTAGTCGATCCTATCCTCATATTCGGATTCTTCGGGCTCCCGGCCATGGGAGCAAAAGGCGCTGCTCTTGCGACAGTATTCGGACAGATACTCGGATGCATACTTGGATTCACGTTCAACAGAAAGTTCAATAAAGAGGTGGAGCTTTCCGTACACAAGCTCCGTCCGCACTGGCAGACCATGAAGGAGATTTACAGGATCGGTATACCTTCGATTGTGCTGCAGTCTGTCGGAGCTGTCATGAACTTCAGCCTCAACAAGATTCTTGCATCGTTCTCCGACCTTGCGGTCACTACTTTCGGAGTGTACTTCAAGCTGCAGAGCTTCGTATTCATGCCTCTCTTCGGCATGAACAACGCTTCGGTACCTATCATTGCGTACAACTACGGAGCAGACAGAAGGGACAGGCTCGAGAAAGCCATGAGCATAGGCGTCAGATACGGCATCGGAGTGATGTCAGTCGGTACGCTCATATTCTGGCTCTTCCCTGAGCAGCTTATGGCACTGTTCAGTGCTCCGCCTGAGATGGTATCGATGGGAGTGGTAGCGCTGCATATTATATCGCTCAACTTCCCGTTCGCGGGGTACGCGATCATGAGGGGAGCAGCCTTCCAGGCGCTTGGCAAGAGCGTGTACAGCATGAACATCTCGCTGGTGAGACAGCTGCTCATCATAATCCCTTGCGCTTACACTTTCGCGAAGATCGGCGGAGTAAACATGGTGTGGTGGGCATTCCCTTGCGCTGAGGTCGCCGGATTTACGATGTCTGCGCTCTATACGAAACGTATAAGAAGGAATATAATAAGCAAAATGACACCGCGTGACGCGGAGGGAAATGTAATAGAAGCATGACAGAAAAAGAGCAGGTCAGAAAAACAATACGTGAAAAGATCAAAGCGACTTCTGAAGAGTACAGGAGCAGCGCTTCAGCTGCGATCGCTTTGAATGTGCTCACAATGCCTGAGGTTCGCGACTGCAAGACGATACTCGCGTACTTTTCTGTAGGCAAGGAACCTGCTACGCTTGCGCTTATCAGCAAACTGCTTGAAGAAGGCAAAAGAGTTTGTCTGCCGCTATGCGTAGACCTCGATGAAGAGGGTCACAGGACGGGTATTGTGGATGCCATGGAGGCCAGAGTAATCAAGAGTTTTGATGATCTGGTGCCGGGCGCTTACGGGATACCTGAGCCTTCTGCAGATACCGAGATGATGCTGCCTGAGTATGTAGACCTGATCATACTGCCGTGCATCTCATGCGACAGGAACTGCAACAGGATAGGTCACGGAGCAGGATATTACGATAAATACTTAACCAGGGTGAGAAAAGACTGCTTCACTCTGGCTATGTGCTACGAGGAGATCCTCGCAGACGAGATACCGACAGAGCCTCACGACAGACCTGTCGATGCAGTTGTAACTGAAAAACAGATTTACCGATGGCGTCGCTAACTGAGAACGTAAAATTATATTCCTTGAGGAGCCTGACGTTACAATTGCAGGCACCTCTAAATAAATATCGATAAAAGTTTGACCGATAACAGCTAGAAAAGGGGAAAACAATGGCTGAAAAGAAAAAGAAAATCATGCTTACGGGCGACCGCCCTACAGGAAGACTTCACATCGGACACTACGTCGGATCTCTGAGACAGAGACTCGAGCTTCAGGATGATCCGAGCTACGATAAAGTATTTGTAATGATCGCAGACGCTCAGGCACTGACCGACAACTTTGACAATCCGAAGAAGGTCAGAGAGAGCGTGTTCCAGGTAGCTCTTGACTACCTGTCAGTGGGACTTGATCCTGCCAAGACACATATGTTTATACAGTCTGAGGTTCCTCAGCTCCACGAGCTGACTGTTTACTACATGAATCTCGTTACTGTAAGCAGAGTGCAGAGAAATCCGACCGTAAAAGCCGAGCTCAAGATGAGAGGCTTCGAGGGCGAGAGCGTTCCGGTTGGATTCTTCACATATCCTATAAGCCAGGCCAGCGATATCACGGCGTTCAAGGCTACTATCGTTCCGGTCGGGGAGGACCAGGAGCCTATGCTCGAGCAGTGCAGGGAGATCGTAAGATCGTTCAACCGCACTTACGACTGCAACGTACTCGTAGAGCCTGAGATCTATCTGCCTCCGAACGAAGCCTGCCTCAGACTTCCTGGAACGGATGGCCAGGCAAAGATGTCGAAATCGCTCGGCAACACCATCTACCTTTCGGACGACGAGGAGACTCTGCGCAAGAAGGTAATGTCGATGTTCACAGATCCGGGACATCTCAAAGTGAGTGATCCGGGCAAGGTAGAAGGCAACACAGTATTCACATACCTCGATGCTTTCGTGCAGCCGGATTCGTTTGAGAAGTTCCTGCCTGAGTATAAGGACCTCGACGAGCTCAAGGCTCACTACAGAAGGGGCGGACTCGGCGATGTAAAGGTAAAGAAGTTCCTCTTTGCCGTACTGAACGAGTTCCTCACTCCTATAAGAGAGAGAAGGGCATACTTCGAAGCACATCCTGAAGAAGTCATCGCAGCTCTGACCGAGGGTACGGAAGAGGCCAGAAGGACAGCTGAGCAGACTCTCAGCGAGGTCAAGAAGGCAATGCAGATCGACTACTTCAATCAGTGGGCAGAGGAGTACGGCAACTAATTCAAATAATACAGCCCGGGCTTAGTGCTTCCGGGCTGTTTGCATTAACAAAACGGCAGGTAAAAGCGGTACGGACAGAGGTGTACGGAAATGAAAGCGTTTATTGAAAAAGTGACAAGACCATGCAGAAGACCGACTGACTTCTTACTGCTTGCGGCGTTCTTCTCTCTGGTGCTGGTAATTGTGGGAGATATCGTTTCTTCTGCTGTGTTCAGATTCTTTAGTATACAGGATAAACTGATCGCCTGGAGCGGAAGCGATAATATCGGGACGTTCCTCGGCATGTATCTGAGTACCTTCGGCGTATGGGTCGCATTTCTTCTGTTTGCCTGTATCTTTAAAAGAAACAGGCCTATGCTGAAAGCACTGGCCCCAAACAGGAGTCTTAACAATATAAAGGGCATTTTACTGGGCCTGCTGCTTGGATTCGGAGCGAACGGATTCTGCGTTCTTATGTCGTATCTGACCGGCGACATCAAGCTTTCCTACAACGGGACAGACTGGAAGCTGCTGATAGTTTTCCTGATCTGCGTTTTCATTCAATCCAGTTCTGAAGAGGTCACGGACAGGCTCTATGTGTACCAGAAACTCAGGCGGAGATACCGCAGCCCGCTGGTTGCTATACTCTTCAGTTCGATAGTCTTCATGGCAATGCACATGTTCAATCCGGGATTTACTGCTACAGCAGGATCCCAGATATTCCTGGCGGGTGTCATCTGGTCGCTGTTCGTGTATTACTATGACAGCATCTGGGTTGCTTTCTGGTTCCATACTGCATGGAACTACACACAGAACATTATTTTCGGACTGCCTAACAGCGGTATCATTTCAGAGTACTCAATATTTAAACTTGAAGCGGCATCTGCCAGAAACGGCCTGTTCTATAATGTAAACTTCGGAGTTGAAGGAAGTATCGGATCATCTCTCATACTGTTAGTTATAATCATCGTGCTGATCGTCATCAACAGAGGAAAGCCTGAAAAGAAAGACTATTGGGCAGAAGCAGAAAAGGTGGCGGCTGAGGAGAGCGAAATGATGGCTTCGGCGGGTATACCGGATAGATAAAATGAGAGAAACAGAAAAAAGCAGCGGATCGCCGGCTGTGGCAAATCTTGAACGGCGGAAGAGATTCAAATATGTGTTAATAGCTGAGGGCACCCTGATAGGCTTTATTACAGGGGCCCTTATTTCCGTGTTCAGACTTATGCTGACCGGAGCAGACAGGCTAAGGGGCATGCTTGTTGACTTCACGCATGAAGGTGGAGTGCCTGCGGCACTCATATGCGCAGCGATACTTATAGTGATAGCTGTGATCGTATCCTGGCTGCTCGGGAGGGAGCCGGATATCGCCGGCTCGGGCATCCCGCAGGCTGAGGCTGAGCTCAGAGGGCAGAAGGATATGAACTGGTGGCGTGTGATCGTCTGCAAGATGACGGGATGCGCGCTGGCGATAGGAGGCGGACTTGCGCTTGGCCGGGAGGGGCCGAGCATTCAGCTCGGCTCGATGGTCGGCAAGGGGGTGGCCAGGGCCGGCCATCGCCTGCTCACCGAGGAGCGCCTTCTTATTACATGCGGAGCGGGAGCAGGCCTCTCGGCCGCATTCGGAGCACCGCTCGCAGGCGCCATATTCAGTCTCGAAGAGCTCCACAGGAATTTTTCGGCTGAAGTCCTCCTTACCACT
The DNA here is from genome assembly GCA_902801255.1 of uncultured Eubacteriales bacterium. GTDB lineage: Bacteria > Bacillota > Clostridia > Peptostreptococcales > Anaerovoracaceae > Crickella. The sequence continues at coordinate 8,174 of CADCHO010000002.1, forward strand.
ATGGCTGCCAGTGCGGCAGGAGACTTTGTAGTCGCAAATGTTCTGGGATTCACGCCTGTCTTCGGTTTTGATATCGAGCACGCCCTTCCGCTCAGGTATTACTGGGCGCTTATACTGCTCGGACTGATATTGGGCGTATTCGGCGGGTTTTACAACAGAACGATAGCATGGATGCAGGACAGGTTTGATCATCTTGGAAAAACATTCTCAAGATTAGTCTGCAGTATGCTTGGCAGAAGATACAGCATAATAAGCGATGGGCTGCATCCTACGATTCCGGGTGAGCGCTTTGAAAGGACGGGACGCATGCTTGCGGCATTCGCTCTTGCATATATACTTTTCTTCATTTATCCTGATGCTCTGGGCAGTGGCAGCGGACTTGTGGGCAGGATAAGTCATGGCGAGTTCGCACTCGGAGCTCTGGCAGTCCTGCTCATTATCAAGTTCATATTCTCGACAGCGAGCTTCGGATCGGGCTCACCGGGCGGCATATTCCTGCCGCTGCTGGTACTTGGTGCCGTTACCGGCGGATTCTTTTCAAGACTGCTTGGGCTGGCCGGTCTGGATCAGAGTTACATAACCGCATTTGTGGTTACTGCGATGGCAGGCTACTTCGCTGCGATAGTGCGTGCTCCTGTAACGGGAGTAGTTCTTATTACCGAGATGACAGGAGACTTTACTACTCTGCTGCCTCTCGTGCTCACTTCACTCATAGCATACCTGGTCGCCGAACTCCTGGGCACAAAACCGATCTATACGCAGCTTCTCGAAAGAAGTCTCGGGAAGTCTCCTGCAGGCAGAGCCTCCGAAGGCCGCAGAGCATCGCTGCGTGACAGAAAGACAGTCATCGATGCGGAGGTAGATGTCGGCTCGCATATGGACGGAAAAACTGTCGCGGAATTCGGTCTGCCTCTCGGCACTCTGATAGTTTCAGTAGTGCGCGAAGGCATCGAAATAATCCCTGACGGACACACGATACTGAGGGCAGGCGATGAGCTCGAGATACTCACGAGGGAGAACGATCTCGCTGATGTCGAAAGCATAATAGATTTTGCCTGCCGGACGGTAGAGCAAGAAAAGGTTGACAATTAATAAAATTCACACATTCAACGAATAACATGCACAGTAGGATGTTACAATTCCTTTGTACGGTCAGTAAGCAGGTAAAGATGCTTCTGCATCAACGGATGTAATATGATCAGAAAAGTGATTGGAATCTACTATAGCCCGGCCGGAGGCACGGAGATAATGACCGAGACTCTGGCACGGAAAATAGGAAAGATACTCGACGATTGCAGCCCGCTGGGAGTAAACGTTGAGTGTTTCGATATGCTCAAGACACAAAGCGACAATATCGTCTTTGACGATGAAACTGTTGCTGTCATAGGCATGCCTGCTTATGTAGGAAAGATTCCGCTTCCTGCTGCAGCTGCCCTGCGAAGGATTGCAGGCAACGGGGCGATGACTCTGACGGCTGTCTCATATGGCGGACGCAAGTACGGCAATGCACTTTTTGAGCTCAAGAGGCTGTCAGAGGAATGTGGCTTTAAGGCCATCGGCGCCGGAGCATTCATGGTCAGTTACATGGCAAGGAGGGGCAGTTCCAGAAGCGCGGTACCATCCATTGACGGCGAAGCAATCATGGATTTCAGCAAGGCGGCATCCGAAAAGATCAAGAGACTCGCAGGCTGCGAGATAGAAGAGCTCAGAATCAAGCCTATGCCTGTGGAAGTGAACGGCAGGATGCCTGTACACAAAATAAGCAGGATCTCACCGAAAGCTGCTGCGATCGCACAGGGAGTGTTCAATCGCATGAGCGTTCTGAGAAGAAAATCAGAGTGGTTCTTATAGATTGTATACAAAATAGGCCTTTGCACACCAAAAACATGGGAATGCAAAGGCAAGTGAACAACAAATAACAATGGTGCTTCCATAAGAGGAACACCTCTTTTTTATGTAAAGATGTCCTGAAAATACTGAAATATCAAGCTGTAAACGAAAAAACAGATTGACCGGGCGACACAAGTATCATAAAATACGTGTATACATTTTGAGGCATATGTGGCATATATTGTGCCGCTACGAAAAAGGGCCGGAGGATTTGAACATGAAAACGAGAGATGAGATAGAAATGGACGACATCACAAAGAGAAGAACCAGGCTCAATGAGAAGACTAATCTTCTTGAGATGGAAAACCACCATTACGAGGTGCAGGACATTCCCGATCCTAACCTTTATCGCGAGTTTTTCGAATATACTGAGATACCTAAAGTAGGCTTCAACTTCAGAACGAGTCCATTCGGGATGCCGGATCAGGTATACATCACTGACTCTACCTTCCGTGACGGTCAGCAGTCGAGGGAGCCTTATACTACCAAACAGATCGTAGAGATCTTTAAAATGATGTCGAAGCTTTCCGGTCCGAAGGGAATAATCAGACAGACTGAGTTTTTCACCTATTCAGACAGAGATAAAGAGGCTATCAGAGCCTGCCAGGATCTCGGACTCGAGTTCCCTCAGATCACAACCTGGATCAGAGCTAAAAAGGAAGACTTCAAGATAGTCAAGGAGATGGGTGTAAAGGAGACGGGAATTCTCACAAGCTGCTCCGACTATCACATCTTTTATAAACTTGGCATGTCGCGCAAACAGGCGATAGATCATTATCTCTCTATCGTATATGACGCGTTCGAGGCAGGTATCACTCCGCGCTGTCATCTCGAGGACGTAACAAGGGCTGACTTCTACGGATTTGTAGTTCCTTTCGTCAGCGCCATTCAGGACATGGCGGCAGAGGAGGGCATGACTGCAAAGGTCAGAGTCTGCGATACTATGGGCTTCGGAGTGCCGTATCCCGGAGTTGCTCTTCCGAGATCGGTGCCGGGCATCATTTACGGTCTTCACGAATACGCAAGAGTTCCGAGCGCATGGCTCGAGTGGCATGGTCATAACGACTTCTACAAAGCAGTAGTCAACGCGGCAACGGCATGGCTCTACGGCTGCGGAGCCGTAAACTGCACTCTCTTCGGCATTGGAGAAAGGACGGGCAACATTCCTCTTGAAGCGATGGTGTTCGAATACGCACAGCTGAAGGGTACACTCGATGGAATGGATACGACGGTCATCACCGATCTTGCCAGATACTATGAGCAGAATGTAGGCTATACGCTGCCTGCCCAGACTCCGTTTGCAGGGGCCAACTTCAACGTCACAAGAGCCGGCATACATGCTGACGGACTCCTCAAGAACGAAGAGATATATAACATCTTTGACACCGAGAAGTTCCTCAAGCGTCCGCCGCTGGTCAATGTGAGCCAGAGCTCCGGAGCTGCCGGCATCGCTCACTGGCTCAACGCGAGCTACGGACTCAAAGGAGACAAGCAGGTCAACAAGCACAGTGCAGTTGTCATCTTTATCAAGGATTGGGTGGATGCAGAGTATGCATCAGGCCGTGTGGCAGAGATCGGCGCAGCTGAGATCTATAACAAAGTCAATGAATTCATGACTATGCAGCAGTAAACTGTTAAAAGATACAGACAATTTGGGACCCTTTTGCCGGATGCCTTCTGACAAAAGGGCCTTTTTTAATCAGAAAACCCAACTTTTTACACGGAGACGGTTTTCCCGGTCCCACCATTTTAGGTTCAATTAAGTAACGGGGTCTATCATACGCTTGAAAGAAAAATCAAGGAGGGGAGCCTGCGATGAAAAAACATAAAAAGAAGAAAAAGATACTGGCATGTATTCTGGCATTTGCAATGATGTCCGGGCTGTGCGCATGTGCCGGGCAGTCCTCAGATGATACATCATCAAATGCTGCTGAATACCTGACCAAAGAAGATATCACTGTGAATGAGACCATCTCAAATGATGGGGATGGCGAACATGCAATAGAAGTAAGCGGTGAAGAAGCTGAATATTCGAACATAGGAGTTACCAAGACGGGCGACGCTGATGGAGATGAGGCCGACTTCTATGGTGAGAACTCTGCTGTATTTGCGACAGAAAAGGGTACACTCAGCATAGCGGATTCTCTCATTGAGACCAATGGAAAGCATGCAAACGCCGTGTTCTCCTACGGAGAAGGAACGACGGTAAATATATCCGATTCGGTGATAGAGACGCAGGGAGACTGTTCCGGAGGAATAATGACTACGGGCGGAGGAACCATGAACGCTGAGAATCTGTCGATCAACACTTCGGGACGATCCTCGGCAGCCATCAGATCTGACCGCGGAGGTGGTACTGTGAACGTGTCAAAAGGTTATTACAAGACCACAGGCATGGGATCTCCTGTCGTATATTCAACAGCGGACATAACAGTCAGCGACGCATATATGGAATCAACAGCTTCACAAGGCATAGTAGTAGAAGGTAAAAACTCGGTCACACTTAACAACGATACGCTGATCGCAGATAACAATACCAAGAACAGCGACAAATCCGACTACTACCAGGCTGTCATGATCTACCAGTCGATGTCGGGAGACGCGGCAGAGGGAACTTCATCATTCACAGCAAACGGCGGCAGTATCACCAACAAAAACGGAGACATATTCTTCGTGAACAATACAGCTACCGAGATCAGCCTGAGCGGAGTTGAGATCACCAACGAGGATGCGGAGGGAGTCTTTCTGAGAGCTGAAGCAGCCGGATGGGGCAGCGAGGGCTCCAACGGCGGCAAAGTAAACATGACCGCATCGGGTCAGGTCATCAACGGCGATATGGTTGTAGATGACGTCTCGACACTCAACCTCTATCTCAAGGAGAAGTCTTCATTCACGGGATCCATAAACAGCAGCGGACAGAGCGGGGACGTATACGTAGAGGTAGAGGACGGAAGCACATGGACACTTTCGGCAGATTCATATGTCTCCGGACTTACAGTAAGCGAAGGCTCTGCGATCGACCTGAACGGCCACAAGCTTTATGTGGACGGCAAGGAATATGCTGCCGGATCGGCATCAACAGGCGAAGCTTTTGACATAAGCACAGGGAACGGCTCCGGAGACGGAGCTCCGGATGGGAATGGTGGCCCGGGAGGAAATCCGCCAAGCGGCCAGCCACCTGAAAAACCGGATGGGAACGGCGGTCCTGGCGGAAATCCACCAAGCGGCGAACCGCCTGCAAAACCGGATGGGAATGGGCAACCACCTGAAAAACCGGATAACAACAACTGATATAACGCAGCGGACCCTTACAGGTCTGCTTTTTCACATTGATAAAATATGTGTCCACAAATCATGTAAATACTATGATGATTCAATGAACCATGATTATGTATGAAAAAGGATTGGTCTCTGAAGGACCAACATACGTGGCAAATAAATATACAATCACGATTGTTTTCAGGTATTTTGAACAAAATGAGTAATATTTCATCTTTTTTGTCAAATATATTTGACATTAGCGCAAAAGAGATGTATTATGACCTCGCAAGGGACAGAAAGAAACTCCACCCGAAGGAGGTAATGACATGAGTACAAGCTATGCAACCGGTCTGGCATTCGGCATCGTGACCGCATTGATAATATTCGCACTTATCTGGAAGTTCAGCAAAAAGTCGATAAAAGGCTCGTTTGATGAAAGGCAGGAGCTCGTAAGAGGCAGGGGATATAGATATGCCTGCTTCACAATGCTCGGCCTTCTGGTTATCGACCTTCTTATAGAGAGCTTGGACGCTTTCGAGACTCTGCCGGTCTCAAGGACACTTGGTATCTTCGTTATCATTCTGGCAGGCGTGATGGTATATGCACTATACTGCATAAAGAACGATTCGTACTTTGGAGTCGGCACAGATACCAGAACGTACCGCGCAGTAATGTGGATCGTCATTGTATGCAATGCGATCTCCGGCATTACAGGCCTGAAGGACGGAGCCATGGAGGATGGCAAACTGGCTTTCGGTCCATGCGCATCGCTTCTTTTCTGCCTGGCCTTCGTGATCATCATGATCTCGCTCAGCATAAAGCAGCGCAATCTGGCTAAAGAAGAAGCGGCAGAAGATGATATGTGATAATATCTGAGGCAGGGCAAAGGAGCACTTATGAAGAACCTTAAAATGAAATCAGCGCGCGTTGCCAAAGATCTTTCACAGCAGCAGCTGGCAGATCTGATCGGAGTATCCAGGCAGACGATAAGCGCTATAGAAAAGGGCGACTATAACCCCACGATAAATCTGTGCATAGCAATATGCCGTGAGCTCGGCAAAACTCTTGACGAGCTCTTTTGGGAGGAATAGGAGAGCGGTCTGATGATCGATATAGATAGATTTTATGAGTTACTGAATGAAGTCTGTGAGGAGCTTCCTGATGATTTTTTCAGGGACCTTCATTATGGAGTACAGCTGTCCGAGGAGTATAAGCCTTCTCCATATGCTGAGAACGGCGATATGGTGATCATGGGTGAATACACCAGATCGCGGCAGGGGAACAAGATCACTATATATTACGGATCTTTTGCGAACACCTGCGGCTGGATGTCGGAAGAGCAGCTGAAGGACAGGCTCAGAGGTGTGGTAAGGCATGAGTTCAGACATCACATGGAAAATCTTGCGGGAATGTACGGAGCAGACTCGCTCGAACACGAGGACAGAGAAGAGATAAAAGATATGGTTTATGCCAGGGAAGAGAGGAAAAGCAACAAAGGGTAACAATGTGTTTTTCAATGCATTATTCTCGTTAACATTTTAACAAGAATTGAAGTCGCCTGCTGTTTTGTGATAATTTTCACATTGGTTTTTCCTTTTCCGGGAGGCATTGGCTTAAAGCCGGCAACCGGCTCCGGGGAAAGAAAAACAGTGGGACAGAGAACATGATGTATCTTGGTACAATCACGTTCTCTTTTTCGTTTGCCATTAAATATATGATAAGGAGAGATAATGGAAACTTTAGTAAGTATCAATTCAGCAATCAACAACTTTGTCTGGGGCATTCCGGCAATGGTATGCATTCTGGGCATAGGCCTCTACCTGAGCATCCGTACCGGATTCATTCAGATAAGGAAGTTCGGGCTCGCAATGAAGGAGACTTTCGGCAAGATCTTCACTAAAGGCGAGAAGAAAGAAGGTGCGATCACACCGTTCCAGGCGCTTTGCACCGCACTTGCTGCGACAGTAGGTACAGGCAACATTGCAGGAGTAGCAGGAGCCCTCGCTATCGGCGGTCCGGGAGCTGTTTTCTGGATGTGGATCTCGGCTATCCTCGGCATGTGCACAAAGTTCTCAGAAGTAACGCTTGCCGTTCACTTCAGGGAGATCGATGATACGGGCACGTATGTCGGCGGACCGATGTACTATATCAAGAACGGTCTCGGCAGAAACTGGAAATGGCTCGGAGCAATCTTCTCGATCTTCGGTATTCTCGCAGTATTCGGAACGGGAAATGCGACACAGGTAAACACTATCACGACTTCGATTGACACAGCACTCATATCATACAACCTGATCGGAACATCGGGCATCAAGATGCTCAACCTGATCATCGGTATCGTGCTCGCGATACTCATCGCCTTCATCCTCATCGGCGGAGTGCAGAGGATCGGCGCGGTAACAGAGAAGCTTGTTCCGTTCATGGCGGTTTTCTACATCCTCCTCGGTCTGGGCGTTATCATTATCAACTACAGATATGTTCCGGGTGCTCTCGCTTCAATATTTGAAGGAGCTTTCAGCCCTAAGGGAGTCACCGGAGGAGTGGTGGGAAGCATGTTCCTCAGCGTTCAGAAGGGTATCGCAAGAGGTATCTTCTCAAACGAGGCAGGCCTTGGTACGGGCTCCATGGCTCATGCCAGTGCAGATGTCAATCATCCGGTAAGACAGGGATTCTTCGGTATCTTCGAAGTATTTGTAGACACTATCGTTATCTGCACCATGACAGCGCTGATCATCATCTGCGGAAGAGCATCGATAGAATATGGCCAGCCGGCAGGCGCTGAGCTTACGATCCAGGGATTCACAAACACATACGGGAGCTGGGTGTCGATTTTCACAGCGGTTGCTATGTGCTGCTTCGCGTTCTCTACCATCCTCGGATGGGGTCTTTACGGAACACGCTGCTCTGAGTTCATCTTCGGGAGCAAGGCAGCAAAGCCTTTCCTGATTATCTATGCACTGGTAGCCATTCTGGGAGCTACCATGGATCTCGGTGTTATCTGGGAAGTTGCTGAGACCTTCAACGGACTTATGGCGATCCCGAACCTGATCGGCGTATTCCTGCTCTCGGGAACTGTAGTTAAGCTTGTTAAAAACTACTTCAGCGGAGACGAGTACATCCCTTATCACGAGCAGGCAAAAATGTTCAAAGGTGAATAATAGAATATTTAAAATTTTGAGCGGATATCTTTTTATCCGCTCTTCTTTTATGACTCGTATGTGTTAGAATCTAAGCATGCTGCAGAACTTTATTATTTGCGTAAACGCCGTCATACCGTCGGCCATATACCTCATCATCGGCATCATCCTGAAGGTGACGGGAGTGCTGACAGATAAAGATGTAAAGAAATTCACACATGTGGTTTTCGTTACGCTTTATCCGTTTATCATGTTCGACAACCTGTACGGCAAGAACATCGCTGATAATATGGACATGAGACTCGGCCTTTATGCAGCGATTTTCACCGCTCTGCAGTTTGCCGCCTCGTGGCTGTTCGTTTGTAAAATAGAGAAGAGTAATTACGAGAGAGGCGCAATGATACAGGCGCTTTACCGGAGTAATTACGTGCTCATGGGGTTCCCGATCGCTGTCAATCTTTTCGGTAAAGGCAACATCACAGCGGTCGCGATAATCATGATGCTTGTGGTGCCGTTTTACAATGTAACGGCTGTCATAGTCTTCGAGACGTTCCGCGGCGGAAAGGTCGATGTCGGAAAGATGGTGAAGCGTATACTGACCAATCCTATCATCGACGGCGGTATCGCGGCGTTCGTAGTCATGATACTCGGCATAAACCTGCCGACACCTATAGTGAATACTATCGGCACGCTGTCAGATGCCACTGCGCCTATAGCGATGATATTGCTTGGAGCAGCGCTCAACTTAAAAGGGTTCAGCAGCGACAGATGGCGCATCGCAGTATGCACCATCGGAAAGCTGGTGTTCTTCCCGACGTTCGGGATCGCCGGTGCAGTATTTCTGGGGATAAGAGATGTGCAGCTCATAGCCGTAACACTTATGACTGCGGCACCTGATGCACTCGCATCGTATGCGATGGCGAGTTCCATGGGCGGCAACGGCAAGCTTGCAGGAGAGCTCGTTGTGATCACTACCATAACATCCTGTTTTACCATTCCGGTATTCTTATTCATACTTAAAACCAATGGCTTGTTTTAATGCCGGCAGGGCAGATAACCGGCACCAGTGAGGATGAACAAATGCATGACAGATTGAAGATCAAAAAACAGCTTCTTGAGCACGAGAAAATCAGCTACGCGACAGATGTGATCGAGCTGCCGAAGGGCGGGATCGACTGCAGTGAGGGATGCAATCCATACGGCTTTCCCCGTGAATGCGCCGAAGTCGTGAAAAATTTCGATACGTCAAGACTGGGTCCTTATCCGCACAGCCAGGCGCTGTACGATGCCATAATAAAGTACTGGAAGAGCCAGTGCTTTGTTGAGCGCGATAACATCCTTCTTACAGACGGCAGCATAAACGCCCTCTACGTGATAAACAATATGTTTGACACGCACAACGCGATGGTTCTGGGCATATCACCTCAGTTCACCGACTATTATATGCATGCTGAGATGCTGGGCATCGAATACGCTCCGTATCAGCTGAAAAGAATTCATAACTATAAATTCGATTCATATGAGTTCATGTCGATGCATTACATCGCGAAAACATATGTGAACGCTTCCGAGCAGGAAAAGCTATATAACTTCATCTATATCGACAATCCAAACAACCCGACGGGACAGGTCATTGACATTGCGGATATAGAGAAGATCGTCTCGAAGGCGCTGAAGAACGATATCACCGTTATCATAGACGAGGCCTATGGCGAGTTCATGCCAAAGAGAAACTCTGCCATCAGACTCTGTGAAAAGTATCCGAACCTTGTTGTGGTCCGCACCTTGTCGAAAGGCTTCGGCCTTGCGGGAATGAGGGTCGGCTATATCATCGCATGCAAGGAGCTCATTCACTGCATGAACAAGATGGTGAATCCGTATATGGTAGGAGAACTGTCGAGAGAGGTGGCTGCAGAGGCTCTGAGACATCATGAGTTTATAACCAAGAGCAAGAAGGCCTTTGCAGGAATGAAGAAGGAGATACGCAAAGAGCTGGGCTGCACGAAGCACAATCCTGAAGGCGCATCAGGCAGGCTTCACATGGCTGAGACTCTCGATACCAACTCGCTGCTTCTTCTCTACCATGATGATAAAAATATCAATCTGAAGGATGAATTCTTTAATAGAGGGGTGCTGGTCATCGACGGTTATGACTTCAAGGGGCTCGACTCGACCGCGGCAAGGGTCAGACTTCCAAAGAAAAGAGAGTTCCCGAAACTCCTCAAGGCGATCAGAGAGATCAATAAACTGTAGGATATAATTGCTGCAAGTTAGATAGTAAGAGGGATAACTTGAGTACAGAATTACTTATTACCAGCGTGTTGCTCGGAGTCGGGCTCGCGATGGATGCATTCAGTGTGTCGATAGCGAACGGTTTAGCCGACAGCGAAATGAAAAAGGGACGCATGTTCTCGATTGCGGGCACATTTGCCGGCTTCCAGTTCATGATGCCGATGATCGGATGGCTGCTGGTGACTGAAGCCGCCAGATTATTTAAGTGGTTCAGTCCGCTGATCCCGTGGATAGCGCTGGTGCTGCTTCTTATAATTGGAGGCGGTCTCCTGAAGGACGGCATAGAAGAATTGCGTGAAAGCAAGGCAGGTGCTTCAGAAGCGGACAAACCATCAGACGCAGCCAGGCTGAGCTTCTGGGCGCTGATGATGCAGGGCGTTGCGACGTCGATAGATGCGCTCTCGGTAGGCTTTACTACAGCGACATACAATATCATGCAGGCCCTGGTGTCGTCGCTGATCATCGGAGTAGTGACTCTTTTCATATGCCTGGCCGGACTCAGGATAGGACGCAGACTCGGAACGCTTCTGGCAGGGCGGGCATCTATACTCGGAGGTATTATTCTGATAGGCATAGGCCTTGAAATATGGATAAAAGGCGTATTTTTCTAGTTTTCTACAAGTATCATTCTCATAAACATCACGAGTTCAACATAAACATGGAATATCATATGGGTGTACAGAGAGAAACTCTGAAAGAAACCTCCATATAACATTTTCCATATAATACCTAAGACAATATGACGGAAGCGACGGAATGGGCCGTTGCTTCCGTTATTTTTTGTAAAAAGATATGATGGACGTGAGGAAATACAAGGCTTCGATTGACTTTAGCGATTTAGCGTGGTAAAGTGGTGAAGCAAATCAAGACTAATGAAATTTTGGAGAAACAGATGCAGTATGATGAGAATGTGCTGACACGCACGGAACGAAGGATATTTGCGCTGAGGACGCTGTACAGCAGAGCAGGATACCGTTCATACAGAATGAGAAAGTTCGAGGATTACGACCTTTACAGCCGTAACAAGGACTTCCTGCTTTCAGACAGGGTCATCACCTTTACTGATACAAACGGCAGACTCAAAGCGCTGAAGCCTGATGTGACTCTGTCGATAGTAAAAAACATCGAAGATAAGCCTGCATGTCTTAACAGGCTTTTTTATGATGAAAATGTCTACAGAGTATCCGGAAGTACTGGAACCTTCCGCGAGATAATGCAGATGGGACTTGAGTGCATAGGAGATGCGGGAAATCCGGCAGCAGCTGAGGTTATAGATCTTGCGGAGCAGAGCCTGGCTCTGGTAGCTGAAGACTACGATTATATCCTGAGAGTCTCGGATATAGACATTCTTACGCTGCTTATTGATGGGATGTCGGACTCGGGTTCTGTAAGAAGCGAGCTTCTGAGGCTGGTAAGTGCAAAGAACCTCCACGGCATAGAGAGCCTGTGCGCTGAGAATGATATCCCGGCTGAGAAGTGCAGCACACTCACTGATCTGCTCAAACTATATGGCACTCCGCTCGAGGTGATGCCTGAAATAGAGCGGATCTGCAAAGGGACTGAAGCTGAAGAAGAGGTCGGTGAGCTGGCAGACGTGCTGAAGGGTCTCTACCCTGAAGGCGGGGAGAAAACAGAACGGAAGATCGTGCTGGATTTCTCTATCGTAGGCGATACCAATTACTACAACGGTATGGCTTTCGAGGGCTATATAGACAGCATACCTGAGTGTGTGCTTATCGGCGGCAGATATGACAAGCTCATGCGCAGGATGAAGAAAAAGTCGAGAGCCATCGGCTTTGCGATATACATGGATACGCTCGGCATGCTCGGAAGGACAGCGGGAGACAGAGCGATAGAGAACTTCTACGAAAGATAACAGACAACAGATAACAGACAACAAGAGGAAAGAGATTTGGGAACTATAATCAATGTAGCTCTTCCGAAGGGAAGGCTGGGTGAAAAAGTATATAAGATGTTTGAAGCAGCAGGCTACGGCTGTGATGATATATTCAACGGCCGCAAGCTTGTGTTCGAGAACCTTGATGCCGGAATAAGATACTTCTGGGTGAAGCCGTCTGATGTTCCTATCTATGTGGAGCGCGGCGCGGCGGATGTCGGTGCATGCGGGAAAGACATCCTACTCGAATACGAACCTAACGTTTATGAGCTCAAAGACCTTGGCACAGGTTTTTGCCGCATGGTGGTTGCCGCGCCGAAAGGATTCAGGGACGAATCCGAATATCCTTTGAGGGTAGCTACAAAGTTCGTGAACATCGCGCAGGACTATTATTCCTCAAAGGGCAGGGACATAGATATTATAAAGCTGAACGGTTCAATAGAGATAGCGCCTATACTTGGTCTCTCAGACGTGATAGTCGATCTGGTTGAGACCGGCAATACTCTGAGGGCGAACGATCTGGAGGTGTACGAAGAGATAATGGATATCAGCACCCGCCTGATCACAAACAAGTCCGGCTATAACTTCAAGAGTGCAGCTATTAACAGGCTGCTTGAAAGACTGTAACAGGGATAGATATGATAAAGATTCTGAATTTTGCCGAACTGACGGCTGAAGAAGTATTTGCAAGGAACGAGCCGACTGCAGATGTGTCGGATATCGTTTCCTCCATAATAAAAGATGTAAGGGAGAACGGTGATGAGGCCGTGATCCGCTATGCTGCCAGGTTCGACGGCATCGATCCTGAAGGCTTTATACTCGAGCTGAGCAGTGCAGAGAAGAGTGAGGCTGTCAGAAGCCTCGACGCGACTGACCCGGGGCTGACGGATGTGCTCAGAAAGGCGGCCGCAAACATTGCCGGATTCTGCAAAAAACAGCTCAGGGAAGGTTTTGTTATAGAAGACGGGTCGGGAAAGATGACCGGCCAGAAGGTGATCCCTCTGGAGCGTGCCGGCATCTATGTACCCGGTGGAACTGCAGCATACCCTTCGACAGTACTGATGGATTCAATACCTGCGCTCACCGCCGGCTGCAAAGAGATCATCATGACGACGCCTCCGAATGCTGACGGAGGCATAGAACCGGCGGTCATAGCCGCGGCAGTCATCGCGCAGGAGACCGTTCCGGGAGCAGGCAGTGTCCGAATATTCAGGACAGGCGGTGCTCAGGCGGTGGCAGCTCTGGCATACGGTACGGAATCGATCCCTGCTGTAGATAAAATAGTCGGACCGGGCAACGCTTTTGTTGCAGAGGCGAAGCGCCAGGTCTTCGGAAAAGTCGCGATCGACATGATAGCAGGCCCGAGTGAGATACTCGTTGTGTCCGACGGAAAAAGCGACCCTGATGTAGTGGCGGCAGATATGCTCTCACAGGCGGAGCACGACAAAAATGCAAGCGCAGTGCTCGTGACCGATTCGGCAGAGCTGGCACAGGCTGTTGCGAAGTCCATTGAGACGCAGCTGTGCAGCCTGGAGCGCGAGGAAATAGCGCGCACCTCCATAGAGAACAACGGAAAGATAATAATTGCAGCAGACATCGGACAGGCGGTGGATATAGCAAATGAGATCGCGCCTGAACACCTTGAACTCTGTGTGGATGACCCGTTCGAACTGCTGGGCAGTGTGAAGAATGCAGGCTCGGTCTTCCTCGGGCGCAGCTGTCCTGAGGCTCTGGGCGATTACTTCGCAGGCCCGAATCACACATTGCCGACAAGCGGCACAGCGAGATTCTCCAGTCCGCTCTCGGTGGAAGATTTTGTTAAAACGATGCAGTTCATACATTATACGGACAGCGCTCTGGCTGAGGTCGCAGAGGATATAGCTGCTTTTGCCCGCAAGGAAGGGCTGACCGGACACGCAAGGAGCGTGCTGATACGTTCCGAAAAAGGGTAGACAGAAAGGACTATTATGAGCAGGTTTTTAAGCAATAAATACGCTTCACTTGAGCCGTATACACCGGGCGAGCAGCCAAAGGAACGCGTGCTCACGAAGCTGAATACAAACGAATCACCGTTTCCTCCGATGCCTGAGGTGGTAGAGGCGGTAAAAAAGGAAGCTGAAATACTTCAGCTGTATCCTGATCCTGACAGCACTGTGCTTCGCAAAGCACTGGCGGAACGTTTCGAAGTTGATCCCGACATGATAATATGTAACAACGGATCCGACGAAACTCTGTATTTCGCCTTTCTCGCGTACTGTGACGGTGAGACTCCGGCGGTGTTCCCGAAGCTATCATACGGATTCTATCCTGTGTTTGCAGACATCACCGGCATCAACTTCAGGGAGATACCGCTGAAGAGTGATTTCAGCATCGATCCGGAGGATTACTACGATGCGGGTGGTACGGTATTCATCGCGAACCCGAACGCACCTACAGGCATACCTCTCAGCCGTGACCAGATAGAAGGCATACTTCAGCATAACCCGGGCAACGTGGTGGTCGTTGATGAAGCCTATGTGGACTTCGGTACCGAATCGACTGTGCCTCTCACAAAAAAGTACGACAATCTGCTGGTGGTGCAGACCTTCTCGAAATCAAGGTCAATGGCGGGTATGAGGCTTGGATACGGCATCGCGGCTCCTGAGATAATATCAGACCTAAATGCGCTGCGTTACTCGACCAACCCGTATAATATCGACAGGCTGGCGATCGCGGCGGGCGTTGCTTCACTCGAGAACGACGAGGTCAACAGAGAGCACTGCCGCACGGTGATGGAGAACCGGGAATACACGGTGGAGCAGCTGAAGTCACTGGGCTTCGAAATGACCAATTCGACGGCAAACTTCATATTCGTGAGACACCCGCAGATCGGAGGCGATGTGCTCTTCCGGAAGCTGAGAGAACGCGGCGTGATAATCAGACACTGGTTCAAACCGGAAATAAATGACTACAACAGGATCACGATAGGATCCCGTGAGCAGATGGACATTCTGCTCAGAGAGGTGAGAGATATATTTAAGGAGGCAGGCATATGAGAACTTCAGATATAAGCAGGGTGACTGCAGAGACAGATATCAGGCTTTCGCTCGACCTCGATGGAAGCGGCACAAGCGAAATCGATACCGGCGTAGGCTTCCTTGATCACATGCTGACGCTGCTGGCGAGGCACGCCAGATTCGACCTTTATGTGAAGGCAAAAGGAGATGTATACGTTGACGATCACCACACTGTAGAAGATGTCGGCATCGTTCTGGGACAAGCCTTCGCGGAAGCTGTCGGAGACAAGAAGGGTATCTGCCGTTTCGGCGAGTGTATACTGCCGATGGATGAGGCTCTCATTCTGTGTGCGCTGGATATCTCGGGAAGAGATTATCTGGGATATGCGCTAGAGATACCGACAGAGAAGGTGGGCACCTTCGATACGGAGCTTGCAGAGGAGTTCTGGCTGGGTTTCGTGAGGAATGCCCGGGTAACACTGCACTTCAAGCAGCTTGCAGGCAGTAATTCGCACCACATCATAGAGGGTTCATTCAAGGCTGCGGCAAGAACTCTGCGCCAGGCTGTCTCGATAGACAAGGCATACGCGGACGAGATCCCTTCGACCAAGGGACTGTTATAGGAGGACGATAAATGGTAGCGATCATTGATTACGGTGTCGGCAACCTCTTTTCGCTCAAGAGCTCTCTAAGAGAGATCGGGGCAGAAGCGGTTGTGACATCAGATGAAAAAGTGATAGCGGAAGCCGACAGGATAATACTTCCGGGTGTGGGAGCTTTTGAGGACGCTGCTCGCAAGCTCAGGGAATCCGGAATGGCTGAAGTCGTGAAGAGAGAAGCAGCCGCGGGCAAGCCTATGATGGGCATCTGTCTGGGCATGCAGCTGATGTTTGACGTGGGTTATGAGTACGGAGTCCACGAAGGACTCGGCCTTATAAAGGGCAGTGTGCGTCCTATTGCCGACGTTATACCTGAGGGTTACAAGATCCCGCACATCGGCTGGAACCTCCTTAAGTTCAAAAGGGAATCCCCGCTGTTCAAATACATTAAAGAAGACGATTATGTGTACTTTGTGCACTCATACTACGCGGCGGAATGCGATGAGTCAGTCATCGCGGTCACGGAGTACGGTGCAGAGCTCACTGCGGCTGTCGCAAACGGAAACGTGTACGGCTGCCAGTTCCATCCGGAGAAGAGCGGTGAGGTAGGCATGAACATATTGAAAGCATTCATGGAGCTGTAGCATGATAATCTATCCGGCAATTGATCTATATGACGGAAAGGCTGTGAGGCTTTTCAAGGGCGATTATGCTCAGATGACTGTATACAGTGAAAACCCGCCTGAGATAGGCGAAGCATTTATAAAAGCCGGGGCACGCCGCATACATACGGTCGATCTCGAAGGCGCCAGGGATGGCAGCACGCCGAACTTCGATACTGTACTTGCCATAAAGAAGGCGGCAGATGCAGCTGCAGACAGGGCAGACGGAAGCAGGGCTTTCGTTGAGATCGGCGGAGGAATCAGAGACGATGAGACCGTTGCGAAATATCTCGATGCAGGTATAGACAGAGTGATACTCGGCACCGCGGCAGTGAACGATCCTGAGTTCCTCAAGCGCTGTGTAAGCCGCTACGGAGAGAAGATAGCTGTCGGCATTGATGTGAGAGACGGCTTCGTTGCCGTAAAGGGGTGGACGGAGCTCTCACAGTACGGACTTGAAGAATTCGCGCGTATGATGCAGGACGCCGGTGTTAAGACCATAATCTGCACCGACATCTCGAGAGACGGGGCCATGCGCGGCACGAACCGCGGGCTGTACAGACAGCTCTCGGAGGCTCTGGACATAGACATCGTGGCGTCGGGAGGAGTCTCGACCATCGAAGATGTTGAAGCTCTGGCAGCGCTGGGCATACACGGAGCCATTATCGGAAAGGCGTATTACACAGGAGCGATCGACCTCGCTGAGGCAGTAGAAAAAGGAGCTGCGAAATGATAACAAAAAGAATAATCCCATGTCTTGACGTAAAGGACGGCAGAGTCGTAAAAGGGGTCAACTTCGAAAACCTCGGTGACGTAGCATCCCCGGTGGACATGGCAAAACTATATACGAAATCAGGCGCGGATGAGCTGGTGTTTTACGATATCACAGCGAGCGCAGAAGGGCGCAAGCTCTTCACCGAGATTCTTACAGAGACTGCGTCGAATGTTTTTATCCCGCTGACAGTTGGAGGCGGTATAAGCAGCATTGCGGACTTCGATCGTGTGCTGAAGTGCGGAGCCGATAAGGTGAGCGTGAACTCCGGTGCTATAAGGAATCCGGGCATCATTACCGAGGCGGCTAAGCTTTATGGCGACCAGTGCGTAGTGCTGTCGTGCGATATAAAGCGTGTGGGCGGCGAGTTCAGAGTCTTTTCCAGAGGCGGCAGGGACGATACCGGAATGGAAGCCATTGAGTGGATAAAGCGCTGTGTTGGCATGGGCGCCGGCGAGGTTGTGGTCAACTCCATCGACACTGACGGCGTAAAGACCGGCTTTGACATCGAGATGCTCGATGCAGTATGCAAGGCAGTTTCAGTACCTGTCATCGCCAGCGGCGGTGCGGGCAGTATCGAAGATTTCATCGAGCTGTTCCGCAGGATCCCTGATATAGACGCGGGACTTGCGGCATCGATATTCCACTTCGGAGAAGTCTCGATAAGTGATCTGAAGGACCGCATGGCAGAGGAAGGCATCCCGGTCAGGCGTTAGCAAAATGGCTGTGGAAAACCGGCCTGGGACGCGGCCGGAACGACTACAATGAAAGGCAGCATAATGATAGACATTAAAGAACTGAAATTTGACGAAAAAGGGCTGATCCCGGCGATAGTCGTGGATGCGGTCACAAAGAGGGTGCTCACCCTCGCATATATGAACGAAGAAAGCCTGCGCATATCGATGGAAAAGGAGCTCACGTGCTTCTTCAGCCGCTCCAGGCAGGAGCTCTGGCTCAAGGGTGAGACCAGCGGAAACTACCAGCACATCGTGAGCATAACCGCAGACTGCGACCGGGACGCGCTCGTAGTTATGGTAGAGCCTGACGGTCCTGCGTGCCACCTCGGAACTGAATCGTGCTTCGAATACCCGGTCTGGGAGAGCAGCACGCTCAAAGAGTTTTCATATGAAGGTCTTATGGACCTGATCGACGGGCGTCGCACTGAGCCGAAGGAAGGCTCATACACCAGCTATCTCTTTGACAAGGGACTCGACAAGATCCTCAAGAAAGTTGGCGAGGAAACGACCGAGGTGATAGTGGCGGCAAAGTCGGCAGAGCAGAGCGGAGACAACGCAGAGACCGTTTACGAGATAGCCGATCTTGCATATCACGTGATGGTGCTTATGGATGAAGCAGGAATCACTCTTGAAGATATCCACAGAGAGCTGGCTTCACGCCACGTTATAGACAAAAAAGTAAAACAGGAGAAGATGGTCTGATGCAGAACTTCGACCTTCACATGCATACGACATACTGCGATGGCAAGGACTCCGCGGAGGCCATGGTGCTTTCTGCCATTGAAAACGGTCTCGCTTTTGCGGGCATATCCGGGCATTCTTTCACTCCTCATGATCAGAGCTACTGCATGAGCCGCGAAGGCACACAGAAGTATATTGATGAGATCCGCGGGCTGAAGGAAAAATATGCCGGCAGCATTACACTGCTGCTCGGAACAGAGCTGGACCGTTACGCAGACATAGATCTGAGTCCGTATGATTACTACATCGGATCCGTGCACTACATCTTTTCGGAAGAGGGCAGAAAGAAGCGCGATGAGATACTCGCGCGTCACACAGGAGGTGCAGCCCTTGGAGCGGCGGATGCGGAAGTTAATGCTTCAGATGCAGAGCTTGAGGCGCTGATCAAGTATGAAGACTGGAGCCCTGTAGATGACTACGCAGAAGACCTGTGCCGCTTTGCTTTCAGAGAGGAAGGCATCGCAGTCAATGAGACCGATGCAGCATTATTGGAGGGCGACCCGGTACGTCGTAAGTCAAAAATGCTGGATGTAGCCGAACTGTATTTTGATACAGTCGGCAGCATCATTTCCGCAACTGACTGTGATATGATAGGGCACTTTGATCTGATCACCAAATTCACGGAAGGCTGGGGCTTCGGTCCGGGCGGAAATGTGATCAGCAAAACACGCTGCGGAGCCGCAGAATTTGTAAGCGAATTATTTGATACTTCAGATGAAAGATATATTGCAGCGTGGAAGAAGGCCATCGATCGCATCTTTGACGACTGCGCAGAAAGATACAGGAACGGTTACCGCAACAGGCTGGAGAAGCTCGGAGTACTGCAGGCAGGTGACAAGCCGGTTTTCGAGATCAACACAGGAGCGATCTCCAAGGGATACAGAACGCTTCCATATCCGGCGGCTGACCAGATAGAATATATCAAGAGCAAAGGCGGCGTCCTCATACTCAGCTCGGACAGCCATGCCGCCGGCACCATATGCAGCGGCTTCGAAGAGTTCGCAAATCTTGTAAATATTCCGGATTAAGCAGTAGCTTTTCAAGATTTGTACTTCAGAAATGGAATCATAGTGAGCAAATCTTGAATAGCATGACCTCTTTGTTGGTATTTTCAAGATAATTAACAAAAAATCTTTAACAACAGGTTCATAAAGGCATAATTTTCAAGATTTGCCTCAGAATATCGATGAAATAGATATATTTCAGGCTGCGGTCTTGAAAAACAGATGATTTGATCATGTTTTTTCAAGATTACCACTCTTTTTTTGGAAATGTAAAACCGGCGGGGCTCGAATTAATCGAATCCGCCGGTTTTTCCGTTTCAGCAGATTGCTGAATACAAAGCATCTTGATAATAATCACATTTTTAGAAATCTCTGTCCTATAAGCATTGCGGTTGCTATTCGGTGCGGAGGGCTACTACCGGGTCCTTGCGCGCTGCCATGCCTGACGGAATGAGTCCGGCGATGAATGTAAGGAATATACTGATTAACACAAGTGCCACTCCTCCGGCTGCCGGCAGGATCGCCTTCAGCGCTGAGATCTTGGTCAGTCCTATCAGGATCTTGTTTATAGGTATCAGCAGCAGCAGACTCAATCCTATGCCGATCACACCCGCGCAAAGTCCGATGATGATCGTCTCGGCATTGAATATCCGTGCGATGTCTTTCTTTGATGCTCCGATAGCACGGAGTATACCGATCTCCTTGGTGCGCTCCAAAACGGAGATATAAGTGATGACTCCGATCATTATGGAGGATACTATCAGTGAGATCGCAACGAATGCTATCAGTACATAGCTGACGGCGTTAGTGATGTTCTTTACGGACTTGATAAGCACACCTGTTACATCGGTATAGCTTATGACCTTGTCTTCGTCACCGTTGTCCTTCATTTCCTGGTTATAGTCATCGATGAACTTCAGGAAGTTCTCCTTGGATTCAAAGTCCTTCAGGTAGAAAGACATCGTGAACGGCTTGTTGATATCGGCGTAACCGAGCTTCACAAGGTTGGTGTCGTAGCTGGTCTCGGCGCCGCCGGATATGTAGGCTGTGATGAGCCTTGTGATCTCATCTTCGTCCATCTTCATTGTGAAGGCGTCTGCTATTCCGGAAGGATCTATGTTGAGCTGTTTGCCTACAGCTTCAGCAGCCTTGCCGAGTGCCGGCCCTACGATCTGAGCGTTCTGCATCATCTCGATGCCTTCTCCGTACTGCTTGATGCCATTCTGGACTTCGCTGTTTTTGATAAACGGATCTTCAGTAGCCTCAAGCGCCTGCCTCAGAATATCAGCAGGATTGACCTGCGGCTGTGATGCTATATTTTCATCGATGGTTTTATTGAACTGATCAGCAGCATCGTTGAGATTCTGGGCAATTGCCGCAGCCTGTTCTTCGGTCAGAGCACCGCCGGATCTTTCCATCACTTCTTCTGCTGTGACGCCGTTCTGAAGAATCTTAAGAGCATCTTCCTCGGTGATACCGTAGCTTTCAGGGAACATCTTTACCAGCTCTTTTGCCGCTTCCTTCTGAGCCGCTTCCTTCGCCTGCTTCCTTGCCATTTCTGCAGCGGCCGGATCAGCCGCGGCCGCGAGACCTTTCATTATCTCAGGACCGGCCATCTTGAGAACTTCACCGTATCCGGAGATAAGCGGGTTTACCACCCTCGCGTGTTTTCCGCTGTTCTGATTGCCGGCAACGGCCTTGGCGACCAGCTCGTCATTGAAATTGAATTTTTCCGGGTTCGAACTGAACTGTCCTACGATGTAGTCGATCATCCCGTCGCAGCCTCTTCGGAGATCTGCGTTTACGTCGCTTTCGATCTTCTCTGCGGAATCGTTTTTACTGAGGTCGCTGATTTCCTTCTTAGCGATATTCGCTATATCTTTCTGTATTGCCTTAGGATCGATGTCACCGCCGAGGGCCTTTCTGAGCTTGTCCTCGTCTATGCTGATCATGTCTTCAAAACCGAGGCCGTCACTGTTGTTATTGCGTATGTCTTCGAAGCTCTTGCCGCTGAAGACATCGATATTTTTATTGAGGAGCTGGATCTTTACTATATCTGACTCAGCTGCATAATCGATCATGTGATGCGTGAGCGAAGGGAGATAACCCACTCCGGAATTCATCGCATTGGCGCTTGAGACTTCCTTTGCGCAGACTATGCCGCTTATGTGCAGCTTCTCGGATTTTTTGATGAGATCTTCCATGTAGTCCTCATCATCAGTCATGTCTTCCCACACATCATAGGAGGAGTTGCTCCTATAGGTGTCGCATGCATGTACAAGAGCGAATTCCATGCCGAGGAAGTCATCATAAGTCCACTCCAGACGTTCGTTGGTATTCTCTACCTTCTTTCCGTCCATGACATCGTTGATCATGTCTTTAAGCTCCTGCGGATCGCGGAGCCCGAGCGTGTAGACGATATAGTCATTCAGCTGGTCCTCACTGTCGAGTACCAGCAGCAGCTCGTCGTACTTCTCCGGCCATTTGCCGGCAAGCACTTTGTACTGTGATTTCAGGAGCTCTTCGTTGTCCATCATCTGGAAAAAGACGTCGGTGTTCATCATCGAGAAGTTGCTCTGCTGCAGACCGCTCATGTAGGACTGCATAATAGAACCCGGACTTACTCTCAAAGGACCGTGCTCCATGTTGGTCGAATATATGTTGACTGAAAGGCCGTATGAGTACTGGTAAGAGTTGAACCAGTCTCTGATCGTATCCATGTTTGATTCGATGTGTTTTTTGAATGCCGCGAGGTCGTTGGATCCTACGCTTGCGAGCAGGTCTGTCATTATCTGCTGCTCATGCAGCTTGTTGCCCGATGCCTCTCCTTCGGTATCGCTGGCATTGGCCATGAATGCCGTGATCATCGAGGTCATGTCAGCAGTCTCAGACATTATGGTAAGAGGATATGATGAAAGTGTATCCTCTTCGAGTTTGTCGATATATGTCTGGAATCCGTTTGAAACGGAAAGGATGAGAGCAATGCCGATAATGCCTATACTGCCTGCGAATGCCGTGAGCAGGGTACGGGCCTTTTTGGTCATCAGGTTGTTGAGGGAAAGATGCAGCGCGGTCGCCAGTGACATAGACTTGTTGCGGCGGCCTGCCGCACGGCCGCTCTTCTTTGCGCGCAAAGAAGGAGCCGCATCAGCAGCATCGGCGGCTCCGGCAGCTCCCGCTGCCGCGGCCGTGCCCGTGACAGCCGCATGTGCTGCGGCCGGATCCATATCCGCTCCCGGTATAAACGGGTTGCTGTCGCTTATGACCTGTCCGTCTGAAAGCCTGACTATTCTGGTCGAATAAGCTTCGGCCAGATCCGGGTTGTGGGTTACCATAATGACCAGCCTGTCGGTTGATATCTCCTTGAGTATGGCCATTACCTGTGTGCTGGTTTCAGTATCGAGCGCTCCTGTAGGCTCATCAGCGAGGATGATACTCGGGTCATTGATGAGGGCACGGGCTATAGCCACGCGCTGCACCTGGCCGCCCGACATCTCTGCCGGCTTTTTGTTTATCTGATCGCCAAGCCCTACCTGCTCAAGAGCCTCTATAGCACGGGCTCTTCTTTCAGATGCGGATACTCCCGAAAGAGTCAGGGCCAGTTCCACGTTCGAAAGTACAGTCTGATGCGAAATCAGGTTGTAGCTCTGGAAGACAAATCCGATAGTATCGTTTCTGTATGCGTCCCAGTCAGCATCCTTATATTCCTTGGTGCTGATGCCGTCGATAAGAAGATCGCCGGATGTGTACTGGTCGAGTCCTCCGAGAATGTTGAGCATGGTAGTCTTACCGCAGCCCGAAGGTCCGAGTATAGAAACGAACTCGCTCTCTCTGAAGGCGAGGTCAATGCCCCTGAGCGCGTGAACGGTCTCAGCGCCGGTTCTGTATTCTTTTGTGATGCCTTTCAGTTCGAGCATTGGACACACTTCTCCATGTTATACTAAGTTTACAATGCAAAATTCTACATCTTTTATCGCTTATCTTCAATCACTGCACTGACAACTTACAGGATTTTCACAAATGCTACACAAAAGAATCCCGTTCACTCGCATAAACGGCAAAAGAATGATAAAATATTTAAGTTCGGGTCTCATATCAGACCCTATTTAATAAAGAACCGAAAGGCGAAATAAAAAATGGCAAACAATTGGACTATCAATGAAAACGGGAACATTGTATTCCCGGTACCGGATACAGTAAAGATTCCTTGGAACAAAAGCAGGGGGGATCTTCCTCTTACGATCGAATACTTCAACGGCACCATGTACGAGAAAATCGAGGAGACGGCGAAGAAGCATCCTCTCAATATAGCTCTCGATTTCATGGGCAAGCATATTACGTATAAATACATGGTGGACATGATCAACCTCTGTGCCAAGTCGCTCAGGATCCTGGGCATACGCGAGGATGACAGGGTCACTATCGCCATGCCTAACTGCCCGCAAGCCATATACATGCTTTATGCAGTAAACCTGGTTGGAGGAGTTGCAAACATGGTACACCCGCTGAGCGCGGAGAAGGAGATAGAGAATTATCTCAACATGTCGAACTCGGTCATGGTGGTCACACTCGACCAGTTCTACCATAAGATCGAAGCTATCCGTAAAAATACAAAAATACAGAATGTAATCATAGCACGCATCCGCGATGAGCTTACCAGACCTATCAAGGTCGGATACATGCTCACTGAAGGCCGCAAAATCCAGAAGATCCCTAAGGATGCTCCTGTATTCCAGTGGCCTGACTTCATGAGCCTGGGCAGACACTGCGGCTACGAATACAGAGTAAAAAGAAAACCTGATGATCCGGCTGCAATACTCTACTCGGGCGGCACCACCGGAATCACTAAGGGCATAGTTCTCACGAATCTCAACTTCAATGCTCTCGGCGGCCAGGTAATTGCTGCGAACCCTATTTACAGAACAGGCGACAAGATGCTCTCCGCCATGCCAATTTTCCACGGATTCGGGCTTGGTGTATGCATCCACACAATGCTGGCGGGCGGCGGACGCTGCGTGCTGGTACCTAGGTTCACACCGAAGAGCTATGCAAAGCTGATCACAAAGTACAAATGCAACTTTATCGCAGGAGTTCCGACTCTCTTCGAGGCGCTTCTGAGGCTGCCATCGATGAACGGCAAAGACCTCTCGTCTCTCAAGGGAGTGTTCTCGGGCGGTGACTCGCTCTCGGTCGAGCTCAAGAAGAAATTCGATAAGTTCCTATATGATCACAACTCGAAGATTCAGGTACGTGAGGGATACGGTACCACGGAAAGCGTAACGGCTGCATGCCTTACTCCTCCTCAGCTGCACAAGGAAGGCAGCATAGGAATCCCGTTCCCTGATATGTACTACAAGATCGTAAAGCCGGGCACTGCTGAGGAACTGCCGTACGGCGAAGAGGGCGAGATACTGATGTCCGGTCCGACAGTCATGGCGGGTTATCTCGACATGCCTGTTGAAACTGCGGAGACGATAAGAGAGCATGAGGATGGTCTGAAGTGGCTGTACACAGGAGATCTGGGTACGATGGATGATGAGGGCTTCATCTACTTCCGCGGAAGAGCAAAGAGAATGATCATCTCATCCGGATACAACATTTATCCGGCTCAGCTCGAGAATATCTTTGATGCACACGAGAAGGTACAGATGAGCTGCTGCGTCGGAGTTCCTGACAGCTACAAGATGCAGAAGGTAAAGATGTTCGTTATGCCGAAGAATGGCGTCGTTGGAGATGATGCACTCAAGGAAGAGCTCCTCGCTTACGCCAGAAAGCACATCGCGAAGTATGCTATGCCGTATGATATAGAGTTCCGCAAGGAGCTGCCGAAGACGCTCGTAGGCAAGGTCGCTTACCGCGTGCTTGAGGAAGAAGAGGCAGAGAAATATAAGGCGGAACAGGAAGCAGCGAAAGAGGCAGAGACAAAATAGAAAGCAGGCCGGTTATGGAAAGACAGGACAAAGGGCTCGCCTGGATGCTCCAATATGAGAATATCGCCTGGTATGAGGACGGCGTGGTCAGGATACTGGACCGGCGCATCTATCCTATCGAGGTGATAAAGGTAGAGTGCAGGACCCATCAGGAAGTCGCTGATGCAATACGTGATATGGTGACACAGAGTGCCGGTCCGTACACGGCGGCGGCCATGGGCATGGCACTGGCTGCCTATGAGTGCAGGGGCAGAGGCGAGGCTGATCAGATCGAATATCTGGAGGCCGCCGCGCACACCATCTCGCACGCGAGACCTACAACCACTTGGCGCATGCAGAAGATAACCGAAGCATGCATAGCGGAAGCAAAAAAAGCTCTCGCAGGCGGAGCTTCAGATGTATCTGAAGTCATAAAGGAATGTGCAGTAAACCAGAACAACGAGAGATACGCCGGCATCGGCAGGGTCGGAAAGTACATGGCAGGGCTCTTCCCTGAGCACGGTGCGGTAATGACATACTGCTTCGCCGAGACCATAGTCGGTATGATGCTCAAGGAAGCCAGGCTGCAGGGCAAAGATATAAGGCTCTTCTGTCCGGAGACCAGACCGTATTTCCAGGGTGCGCGCCTTACGGCAAGCGTAGGGCACGACATGGGATTCGATGTCACAATAATAACCGA
The DNA here is from genome assembly GCA_902801255.1 of uncultured Eubacteriales bacterium. Lineage (GTDB taxonomy): Bacteria > Bacillota > Clostridia > Peptostreptococcales > Anaerovoracaceae > Crickella. The sequence continues at coordinate 34,771 of CADCHO010000002.1, forward strand.
CGGAATGCCTGCATTCGTAATGAAGAAGGAGGGCATAGATGTTTTCACTACTGCTGCAGATGTAATTTGCTGTGACGGGCACGTGGTAAACAAGGTAGGCACATATAATACGGCGATCGCCGCGAAGTATCACGGAATTCCTTACTACGTGAGCGGAACACCTGACCAGGGTCATCCGACTGTGGATACCGTGAAGATCGAAATGAGAGATCCTGACTTTGTGCTCCAGGCGATGGGGACACCTACCGCGAATCGGGAAGTGAAAGGATATTATCCGGCTTTCGACATAACTCCGCCTGAGCTTGTAAGCGGGGTAGTTACGGACCAGGGCGTACTGTCACCGTATAAACTTTCAGACTACAAGGCTGTAAAAGATCAGTTTCTGGTCTGACGCTTGCGGGCAGCCCGGTCTTCGATCCAGGCCGGAACCAGAATGGATAAAAGAATGAGAAATGATCCCAGAAGCATTGACGGGGTCATTTTTTCATGAAGGAACAAAACTCCCAGTATGGCCGCTGTAAGCGGATTGAATACCGCAAGCACACCGGCGCGCTCAGGGGTTATATATTTCTGACCGAATGGCTGGATGGTAAAGCCTACGCAGCTGCAGATTATGGCGAGAGCCAGCACCGCTCCCCACTCGGTACTGCTTTGAGGCATGCGGATGTCTTCAAAGATGAAAGCTCCGATAAAACCGAAGATGGCGATGAAGAGCAGCTGATATATCGAGACAACCATAAGATCGTCGTTTTTAGCGGCAACATCGGTAACTATGACTGAAAGCGAATACCATACAGTGCCGAGAAGCACAAGAAGCTCGCCGCTTGTAAACCCAAGCCTGTCACCTTTAAGGGTGAGGAATGCAACACCGATGAGGCATACAACTGAAGATGCGACGGTGATCCTGTCAGGGAGCTTCCTCTTGAGTATGCATGCCATGGCAGGCACCAGAATGACTACGGTCCCTTCGAGAAATGCGGTCACAGATGAAGGCGTCGACTGCAGACCCATCATCTCAGTCAGCATGGCAAGAAAGAATGTGATACCTATGAGAGCGCAGTGAAACAGCGTTTTGGCATCGATCCTGGTAAGGTGTTTGCGAAAGAGTATCGCGATGATGGCAAATGCGATCGTAAAGCGGCAGCCTATGGTCAGGAAAGGTCCCATGGTTCGCATGGCGATTTTTCCAAACAAAAGAGAGCTGGATCTAAGCGCGAGCGCTATAGCCACCAGGACTTCGCCCATTCTCTCATTCATCTGTATCTCCGGTTTTCCCTTTTTCATGCTGATTTTATAGCGGAGGAGTCCGCCTCCATAGAAGCATTATATAGTCCGCCGGGGAGCCCGTTCAAGTCCGGGAACGCCTTAAAATATTGTAAAGTTGCACGTGGTAAATCAGGGTGGATGTTATAATCTTATTCGTATAAATGGCGAATTATGTCCAGAAGGAAGGCAGAACAAATGGCAAAAGTAGACATTTTCTCCGGGTTTCTCGGAGCAGGTAAAACCACACTTATCAAGAAACTTATATCCGAAGGTTATGAGACGAAAAATATAGTTCTGATCGAGAACGAATTCGGAGAGATCGGAGTCGACACAGGTTTCCTCAGAGAGTCCGGCGTCAAGATCAATGAGATGGTAGCAGGATGCATCTGCTGCACTCTCGTAGGAGATTTCGGAAAGGCCCTGAACGAAGTGATCGAGCAGTACGATCCTGACAGGATCCTCATTGAGCCGTCCGGAGTAGGCAAGCTGTCCGATGTTATAATCGCGGTCCAGGATCTTGAGAACGACAAAATTGAACTCAACGGCTTCACAACAGTAGTCGATGCCAAGAGATATAAGATGTACATGGAGAACTTCGGCGAGTTCTTTGCTAATCAGGTAGAGCATGCAAGCTCGATTTTCCTTTCGCATCAGCAGGGAATGTCTTCTGCAGAACTCGACGACGTTGTGAATGATATAAGAACACTGAATAAAACAGCCCAGATCGTAACGACTGACTGGGATCAGCTCAGCGGAGCCAAGATGCTCGAAGTCATGGAGTCCGACAAGACCCTGCATGCAGAGCTCGATAAGCTGAGAGAAGAAGCTTACGAAGAGCTCGAGGCGCATGAGCATGAGCACGAGCATGAACACGACGACGATGACGAACATGAGCATCATCACCACCACCATCATCACCACGATCACGATGACGAAGACGACGATGATGAAGATGAACATGAACATGAGCATGAGCATCATCATCACCATCATCATCACCATCATCACCACCATGGACACGATGCTGATGAGGTATTCGATGAGGTCGGAGCGCAGACCAGCAACAAGTACACAAAAGCTGAGCTCGAGGAGATCATTGACAGCCTTGAGGAGTGCGGTGAAGTGCTCAGAGCAAAGGGCATCGTAGAAAATGCAGACGGCGGCTGGCTCGAGTTCGATTACGTTCCGGGTGAAGGCGAGGTAAGAGAGACCGAGGCGGAAGCAACCGGAATGATCGCTGTTATCGGTACAAGATTAAACAAGGAAAAACTCAGATCGCTCTTCAAGCTTGCGTAAAACAAAGAGAGAGCTAATACAAATACTGAAATGAAAGAAATACCCGTATATCTTTTTACCGGATTCCTCGGAGCCGGTAAGACATCATTCATAAAGGAAACACTCGAGCACCACGAATTCGGAGACGACGGACGAACACTTCTGCTCATCTGTGAGAACGGAGAAGTGCAGTACGAGCCCGAAAAATTCGTAGGTCCGGGAGTCAGAGTGGAGCGCATCAAATCCGAAGCTGAGCTCAACGATGTGAACCTCGGCCGTATCAACAGGCAGGGAGGATTCGACCGCGTTGTTGTCGAGATGAACGGCATGTGGGAGAACCAGAAACTCTTCGCCGCAATGCCGCGAGGCTGGCTCATCGCGCAGGAGATGGCTCTCTTCGACACCACTACCTTCATGATGTACAACAAGAATATGCGCCAGCTTTGCTTCAACAAGATGCAGACGGCAGACATGGTAGTGTTCAACCGCTGCGTAAAGGGCTTCGACAAGATGCCTTACCACAAGGAAGTCCGTATCGCGAACCGCAGCTCAATGATAGTTTACGAGTACGGAATCGACGATCTGGAAGTCGACGATATTGTGGATCCGCTGCCTTACGATATGAATGCATCCAAAATAAAGATCGAGGATGAATGGTACGCAGAATGGTATAGGGATATCAATGAGAATGAAGATAATTATGACGGCAAGACTTTCGTCATAAAAGGAAGAGTCGCGCTGTCCGATGAGCTTCCGCAGGGGCAGTTCGCGTTCGGAAGACACGTGATGACATGCTGCGAGGCTGACATACAGTTTGCAGGCCTCCTGGCATACTACTCCGGCGCAGAGAAACTGAGCGTGGGAGACTGGATCGAGATAACGGCTAAGGTGCGCTGCGAATACACAGAGGCATATAAAGAAAAAGGCCCTGTGCTGTATATAAAGAAGCTTGAAAGATGTGAAGCGTGCAATCCTGAGGTCGCGACATTCTGATCATGGAAGGGAAAGAAAAATGAAAAATCACAATACCGGGAAAAAGACAAGGAAACTGCTCAGCATGATAATGGCACTGGCTCTGACACTGAGCCTGGTGGCGGGGATCCTGCCGGCAGTCGATCCGGCATATGCCGCGTCAGAATTCACTTATCCGAGCCCGTTCAGCAATGCGGGCTATTCCACGTATTACCACAACAGCAGGTTCGCGGGCAATCTCATCGTTAACGGTGTGGATATCTCAGACTGGCAGTCAAAGAACTGCAACTTTGCTTCTGCGAAAGCAGCAGGGGTAGACTTTTCGATCATGAGAGTAACGTGGACATCGTACGGCAAGAGCAATCTGACATTGCATAATGATGACAACTTTGCAAGCCAGTATGCGAACGCCAAGGCGAATGGAGTCATGTGCGGAGTATACGTATTCTCACAGGCCCTGAACGCAACGGAGGGCTCTCAGGAAGCTGCTAATGCCATAAGGAGACTGCAGGAGCTCGGCATCGGTCCTAAGGATCTTGCTCTGCCTGTATATATGGATTATGAGTTTGCCGGTGGTGTGCTGGGAAGGATGCACGGCATCAAAGCCACAGCAGCGACGAATGCCGCTGTAGCATTCTGCAACACTATCAAGGCGGCAGGCTACACTCCGGGAATATACGCAAACACCTCATTCTTCGGATCATATCTGGCTACCGGACAGTTCGCGCCGGATGTCGATCTTTGGTGCGCCCAGTATTACAAGGTAAATCAGTCCGCGGTCAACTACAGCAAATGGCAGTACTCCAGCAGTACCAAAATCGATGGCATGCTTTCTTACCTCGGGACTAAAGGCAAGATCGATGCTGATTTCTGGTATGTTAATCAGAACGTGGCAAAGAGTCCGACAGTTACAAAAATAACCGGAAAAACGACGCTGAGTGTTGCAGATGCGAGGTCTCCTAAGTTCAAACTCTACAATGGAGGCACGCTCCTTAGGGAAGGTGTGGATTACATGGTCGGCGGCATAAGGAATAATGCGGTCGGCAACGGCTATGCATATATCAAAGGTATAGGCGGTTACGGCGGATATGCACTGATCCCGATCAGAATAGACGCGGCGACTTCGGGCAGCGACGATCAGGAGATAAACTGTGCAAATTATCTGACACCTGCCTCAGGCGCTTATTCAGCTTACCTGGATGTGCCTGCAGTTGCTGTAAAGGCGACCAAGATCAAGAAGCTCACAGGCAAAAAGAAGAAATTCTATATAAAGGTTCAGAAGAAAGCCAAGGCAAACGCGAGCGGATACGAGGTCAGGTACAGTCGAAATAATGACATGTCCGACAGCGTAACAAAGAACATAGGCAAGAAGTACAATAAGGTCAGTAAAAACATCAAGACCAATGCACGTAAAAGGTACTACTACGTTCAGGTCAGAACATACAAGGATTCCGGCGGAACAAGGTTCTACTCATCGTGGAGCAAGATCAAGAAAGTCTATGTAAAATAACCGGTACCGCATCCATACCGGGATAGATAATTGATAGACAATTTAAGAGAAAAAAGGGAGGCTGCGACCTCCCTTTTTACTGCAATGAAAAAACGACTCTGTACAAGCTGAACCCCATCAACATGTGCATAGCCGTTTCTTCAAAGCACTATCTCATATCGAGTTTTTTTAAAAAGAGCTCTCCCCGTAGACCTGAGAGTCTTTCGTATGTTGTCCGCAAACATGCTCTTCCGAGCTGAACTGACAGCCTGCAAAACAACATTTTGTTAACTACATTGTATTGAATGACAGAGGGCGATGTTATAATATTGTTTCGAATAATGTAACAAAATTACGAAACAGGACAAAACATGGCAGAAAAAAGAACAGCAAATCTGATATTGAGCCGCACGAGAAGAAATCAGATATATCTTCCGTACACGCGCAAGAAACCGTACTTCGAGGCGATAGCGTCCGGCGACGATAACAGGATATCCGAACTGTCGCAGGAGAACTACGAGTACCCGACTGCCCTGTACAACAGGTGCGGTTCGTACAGCGAGGCAATGGACAAAATGTATTATGAAGCGGTCGGTGCAGCCAACGAGATGTGTCTGATTGCAATACAGTCCGGTCTGCTGGACATGGTGGCTTACGACATACGTGATGAGTTCATCAAAGAGTTCGACAACGCGGTATCGCTTCCGGACATATACGACCTTGTCCACGGCATGGCGCACAACTACGCTATAAAGATGAAGTATGTACTCAGGGAAAAGAGGCGCTCGCCAAGGCTCGTGCGCATGATGACATATATCGAGGAACATCTTACCGAAAAGATCGAGCTTGCCGACATTGCTGAATATGTGGGGATAAGCCGCACATACGCCTCAGCAGTGTTCAAGGAGGAGCTTGGCATTACGATCAGCGAGTTCATACTCAAGGAGCGTCTGCTCGAGGCCAAACGTATGCTGAGAGATACAGACCTGACGGTGGCCAGTATAGCCGACAGGCTCGCGTTCTGCTCACAGAGTTACTTTACAAAGAATTTTACGGAAGCCGAGGGAATGACTCCCGTAGAATACCGCAGACAATTTGGATAAGAACTTGAACGATTCGGATATGAATAAGCGATTTGACAAGTTTTATGACTGCTGAGAATCTGTATGAGGCCAAAAACTTGTACAATTCGGGCAGTATCATCAGTTTTGACAAGTCGTTTCGGAAAAATAATTGTCAAATTAAGCAGAATGGACGAAATCGTACAAGTTTTCCCGTCAAATATGATGTGAGTCAGAAGACAATATTGTCTAAAAAACCTTTTTGCATCCCGAATAAAAGCATGGAGAAGACAATAGCAGGAAATTTTGAATATGAAAAATGGGAGCGATCGTACGTCTGTATTGATCTCAAGTCTTTTTATGCTTCGGTGGAATGCGTGGAGCGCGGACTCGATCCAATGACTACTGACCTTGTCGTAGCTGACCCGACGCGCGGTGACCGCACCATTTGTCTTGCGGTCTCACCTTCACTCAAGGCCAGGGGCGTCAGCGGCAGGGCCAGAGTGTTTGAGATCCCAAAGAGTTTCGAGTACATCATGGCTCCTCCGAGGATGAAGCTTTACATGGAGTACGCCGCAGAAATATACAAGATATATCTCGACTACATTGCGTCTGAAGACATGCATGTCTACTCGATAGATGAGGTCTTTTTCGATGTTACCGCTTATCTGAAGAGATACGATATGGATCCGAAGCAGATGGCGGAGTTCCTGATGAGAGAAGTCTATGAGAGGATAGGAGTCAGAGCGACAGCAGGTGTCGGCCCGAATCTGTATCTTGCGAAGATAGCCATGGACATAATCGCCAAGCATGCGGAGGATTTCATCGGGGTACTCGATGAAGACGCATACAAGACTCAGCTGTGGGATCATAAACCTCTTACCGATTTCTGGATGATAGGGCGGCAGACGGCTAAGAAGTTCGAGCGCATAGGAATTACGACTATGGGAGGAATAGCCGCGCTTGCCGCACGCGACGAGGATTGGTTCTACAAAACGTTCGGTATAAACGCCGAGCTCATGATCGATCACGCATACGGCATCGAAACGACTGAGATGTCAGACATCAAGGGATATAAGACTAAAAGCAACTCGCTCTCACACGGTCAGGTACTTATGAGGGACTACACGAATGAAGAAGGCCGGCTCATCATTAAGGAGATGACCGAACAGCTATGTCACGAGATGACTGATGCAGGCAAGGTAACGCCTAATGTTTCGATTGCGGTCGGTTACAGCAATGCCCTCCGCGTACCGATGGTGCATGGCTCTGTGTCGTTCGGTTATATGACAGACGCTGCCTCCGTAATAATGCCCGCAGTCGCAGATCTGTATGACAGCATCACCAACCATGAATATCCGGTCAGAAGGATATTCGTAAACTTCAATGACATAAAACTGCGTGAAGCTGACAAGCAGATGACACTGTTTGATCTCGTCGATGCAGAGGATGAAGAGGAAGGAAAGACGAAGGGACAGATGCGGAAAGAGGGAATGTCCGATCCCGTATCGGAGACCCGGGCAAGACTCAAGCGTGATGCTGCCCTGCAGGAGGCTGTCAACTCGATCAGAAAAAAGTACGGCAAGGATGCGATGATCAGAGGCATGGATCTCGAGGAGGCCGCGACCACCATAGAGAGAAATCACCAGGTGGGCGGTCACAAAGAATGATGTGAAGTGTGTGAAGATAATGAAAGAAAACGACAAAAAATGTATAATAAAAAATGGCGGGCCATGGGAGCGGCCGGCATCGACCAGGCCTAAAATGCCGCGGGCACAAAGGGCTAAGCAGTTCGCTCCTTTTGACGCGCTGACCGGTCTGTCTGAAAGACTCAGGCAGGCTGAAGAAGAACATGAGAGGGAGCTTCAACGCAAATGATAAAGGGAGTACACAATTACTCTGAGATAGGTAGACTCAACAAGGTGCTGCTTCACCGCATAGGCACAGAGGTTGACGGACTTGTTCCTGACAATTTTGCAAGGCTTCTGTTTGATGACATACCATATCTGAAGGTAGCACAGCAGGAGCATGACAGATTTGCCGAGATACTGAAGAAGAATGGCGTTGAGGTAGTATACTATGTAGATGAGGTGGCGAAGGCACTCGAAAGACCGGACATAAAAGACCGCTTCATCAGAGAGATGCTCGATCAGACCCGCTTTTCGTCGCGTGGAGTAAAAGAAGCCGTTTACGCGTATCTTATTGTTCTGAATCCGCGTCAGCTCGTCGAGAAAGTGATCGCGGGCATACGAAAAACCGAACTCACTGATTACAGATCAAGGACCCTCGCTGAAAAGATCGATGAGGCGTATCCGTTCTACATGGATCCTATGCCTAACATGTATTTCACGCGTGATCAGGGAGCCTGCATCGGCAATGGCATAAGCATACACCACATGAGTACGGCGACCAGAAGAAGAGAGAGCCTGCTGCTCAGATACATGTATGAATTCAACAGCGATTTTGCTCCTGCCGGGACAGAGAAATGGTACGATTATGACGATCCGTACAGTCTTGAGGGAGGAGACATACTTGTTCTCAGCAAGTACATTGTGGCTGTAGGCCTTTCCGAGAGAACGACAGCTGCAGGCATCGAAACATTGGCCAGGAACCTGCTTACCGGCTCGGATTTTAAAAAGGTGCTGGTGTTCAACATCCCAAAGAAGAGAGCGTTCATGCACCTGGATACAGTATTTACGATGGTGGACTACGACAAATTCTCGATCCACCCTGAAATAGAAGGTCCGCTCCAGCTCTACGAGCTCAGTCTCGGAGCAGGCGGAGACATACACTTAGATTCAATGACTGACGACCTTGCCTCCATTCTGGCAGGCGAGCTCGGCCTTCCGACCGTGAAGCTCATACGCTGCGGAGGAGACGACGCCATGGCAGCACAGAGAGAGCAGTGGAATGACGGATCCAACACTCTCTGCATTGCGCCGGGCAAGGTGATCACATACGAAAGAAACTACGTTACAAACGATCTGCTTGACAGAAACGGCATAGAAGTGCTGACGATGCCAAGTTCGGAGCTTTCCCGGGGAAGGGGCGGCCCAAGATGCATGTCATGCCCGGTCAACAGAGATGACTTATAGGAGGGGAAAATGGGAGTTAACCTAAAAGGAAGAAGTTTTCTGACACTGATGGATTTTACACCTGCAGAAATCAGATATCTGCTCGATCTTGCGCACGATCTTAAGGCAAAAAAGCGCCTTGGAATAAAAGGAAATTCGCTTGAAGGGAAAAATATAGTTCTGCTGTTTGAAAAGACATCGACAAGAACAAGATGCTCATTTGAGGTCGCAGCAATGGATGAGGGAGCCGGAGTAACGTTCCTCGACAGCAAGAGCTCACAGATGGGCAAGAAGGAGAGCATTGCCGACACCGCTAAGGTGCTCGGACGCATATTTGACGGAATAGAATACAGAGGTTACGAGCAGTCTGTAGTTGAGGAGCTTGCTGCCGAATCAGGAGTGCCGGTATGGAACGGACTAACCGACATCGATCATCCTACACAGATACTCGCAGATCTTCTTACGATAGAAGAGCATATTGCGAAGCCGCTCAACAAGGTCAAGGTGGTATTCGTCGGCGACGTCAGAAACAACATGTCTTATGCATGGATGTACGGATGCGCAAAGATGGGCATGGATTTTGTCGCTTACGGACCGGATGAGCTCTGTGAAGGAGTTGATCCTGATGTACTTGCGCGCGCAAATGCAGTCGCCGCAGAGACAGGAGCTACTATCACGGTGACGAGCGATGATGCATCGCTGAAGGGTGCAGATGTAATTTATACAGACATCTGGGCATCGATGGGTGAAGAGGATCAGATCCCTGAAAGAGTAAGACTGCTGACTCCGTTCAAGGTTACGGAAGAACTTGTGGCAAAGACCGAAAATCCTGAGTATATATTCATGCACTGCCTGCCATCGTTCCACGACTTCAAGACTACGATGGCTGCGGAGCAGCTGAAACTCGGCTACGATATCAGAGAGGTAACGGATGAAGTCTTCTCGGGCAGGAACTCGGTAGTATTCGATGAAGCCGAAAACAGGCTCCATACGATAAAGGCGGTCGTTGTTGCGACGCTCGCATAATAATATACAAATCATCAAGGGAGAAAAAAGGAATATGGAATTCAAAATACCTGAATACAAGGCACCGGATTTCACCTCACCTGAATTGGTGAACGCTCCTGACTGCAGGTTCGAAGAAGCAGACAGAGACGGAGTTGCACCGGAGTACTTCCACAGCACATCAATGTTTCCTGAGTATTTTAAGGTGAGCGGAGAGTGGAAGCTCGCTGAGGAGAGCAGGATGGACTCGAGCGTGGTGCTCAGACCTGACGGCCGGCTCGACGTAGTTGAAAACCGCAACATCCGTAAAGGTGATCTGGTGGCGCTTGGAAGAAGTGAGAACGGACGCGAAGGCATATTTGTCCACACCAGGGGTTTTGAAGACGAAGAGACAGAACTCGAAGATCAGTTTGTGTTCCGTCAGGGCAGGAGCAGAGAAACCTCGTATGCCCGCGACTATGACAGGCTCTTTGACCTGCTGAACTACGAGAAAGAGCATGGAAATATTGTCTGGGTGATGGGCCCGGCATTTGCATTCGACCATGATGCCAGGGCGTGCATGCAGGCAATGGTAGAGAACGGCTATGTAGATGCGCTGCTCGCCGGCAACGCGCTTGCTACGCATGATCTCGAGGGAGCCCTGCTCAACACGGCGCTCGGCCAGGACATCTATACACAGAAATCCCAGCCTAACGGCCACTACAACCATCTCGACGTCGACAACAAGATACGCAGGAGCGGCTCGATCCCGCAATTCATTGAAGATTACAATATCGATAACGGCATCATATACAGTTGTGTAAAGAATGACGTACCGATCATTCTCACAGGCTCTATCAGAGACGACGGCCCTATCCCGGAAGTAATTGCTGACGTATATGAGGGGCAGAACGTCATGAGACAGACTGTGAAGAAAGCGACCACTGTCATCTGCCTCGCAACGATGCTCCACACCATTGCAACAGGCAACATGACACCATCGTTCAGAGTGCTTGAGGACGGCACGATCAGGCCGGTATTCCTTTATACGGTCGATGCTGACGAATTTGTCGTCAACAAACTTCTCGACAGAGGAAGCCTTGCGGCAACAACCATTGTTACAAATGTACAGGATTTCATCACGATCGTTGCCAACGGCCTCGGTCTTGAATGGAAGAGATACTCGTAATAATACAGAAAGGGGACCAAATGAGTGAAATAAAGCATCTTATCAACATCACCGATCTGAGCGTAGCAGACATCGAGCATCTGATGGAGACTGCTGATGACATCATCGCACATCCGGAAGCTTACTGGGATGCATGCGCTCACAAGAAGCTTGCGACACTGTTCTTTGAGCCGAGCACCAGAACAAGACTGTCCTTCACGGCTGCCATGATGGAGCTTGGCGGCAATGTGCTGGGTTTCGACCAGGCACAGTCGAGTTCCTCGGCGAAGGGCGAGACAGTATCTGACACCATCGTTATGGCAGGCTGCTATGCAGATATCATCGCGATGAGACACCCTAAAGAAGGCGCACCGGTCGTAGGTGCCGTGAAATCCAGGGTCCCTATCATCAACGCAGGAGACGGCGGGCACTTTCATCCTACGCAGACACTGACGGACCTCATGACGATCCACCGCAAGAAGGGCGAAATCGGCAACTTCACTGTCGGCCTCTGCGGAGACCTGAAGTACGGCAGAACTGTACACTCACTCATCGATGCGCTGCTGAGATATGAAGGCGTCAGGTACGTCATGATCGCTCCTGAGGAGCTGAGACTGCCGGGATACGTCAGAGACAGACTCAACGAAGCGGGCGTAGAGTGGTGTGAAGTGGAGAGCCTTGAGGATGCGATCCCTGAGCTCGACATACTGTACATGACGAGGATCCAGCAGGAGAGGTTCCCGAGCTGGGAAGATTACGAAAAACTCAAGGACAGCTTCATACTCACAAGAGCAATGCTGAACGCTGCAAAGGAAGACATGATAGTCATGCATCCGCTGCCGCGTGTCAACGAGATAGACGTGGATGTGGACGACGATCCGAGAGCGTGCTATTTCTACCAGGCGCTCATGGGCAAGTACATCCGCATGGCACTCATATTGTATCTGCTGGGCATTAAGTAGAGGAGGTTTCATATGAACATAGACGGAATCAACACAGGATATGTACTGGATCATATTAAGGCTGGCAAGGGCTTTGAGCTTTATCACCTCCTCGGACTCGACAAGGCGGACTGCACGGTAGCCATCATCCAGAGGGCGTCCAGCGAAAAGTACGGAGCCAAGGACATAATCAAAATCGATGCCGATATTCCGATCGATTATGACCTGATCGGATACATCAGCCCGGATATAACGGTAAATATCGTAAAGGACCGCGAGCTTGTTAAAAAGTTCAAACCAAAACCGCCGACTATACTTACAAATGTGCTGGAATGCCGCAATCCAAGATGCATCACTTCTGTAGAAAGAGGCATACCGCAGAAGTTCAGACTTGTTGGCAATGAATCGAGGGATTACCGCTGCGTATACTGTGACACGCTGTATCGCGAAAACAAGTAAAAATACGGACTCCATGGCAGTACCATGGAGTCCTTTCGATAATAATAAGGGGAGGTCTTATGAAAAAAACAAGACTTTTGATCGTATTGCTTGCAGCGGCGATGGTATTCATGCTTCCGCTTGCAGGCTGCAGTGGGCAGGAGGAGAGCTCTGAACCGGCTGATGCAGCTGCAGAGACAGAAACTGAAACTGAAACAGAAGAAGGGTCGGTGATCGACTATATGGTGTTAGTAAATCAGAACAATCCATTGCCTGACGGCTGGGAAGAGGCACTGCAGACAACAACCATTACGAATTCCGTAGGCGATGAGGTCTATGTTGAAAGCAAGGCTTATGAGGCATACTGCGCGCTTAAGGAAGCAGTCGAAAAAGACCTGGAAGGCTATGATAAAGGGGAGGTCAGATTCGAACTGGATTCCGCTTACAGAAGCGTTGCCGCTCAGCAGAAGATAGTAGATGACTTTACCGAAAAGTATGGAGAAGACTACGTCAAAAAGTATGTGGCTGTTCCGGGATATTCAGAACATCATACGGGGCTTGCTCTGGATCTTTATTTCACCATAGACGGCAAGGAAGTCTACGAAAATGAGGATCTGGTTCAGTATCCGGATATCTGGGATGCGGTCCACGCAAGGCTCCCTGAGTTTGGATTTATTCTTCGGTTCCCGGAGGAAGGCGAGGCAATAACCGGCTACGCGTACGAGCCATGGCACATACGCTTTCTTGACAGCCCGGAGATCGCAAAAGAGATCACCGACAAGGGCTTAACACTTGAGGAGTATCTGGGAAAGTAAGGCTGAATGGCTGAGGTCAGGAGGACAACATGGGTATAATTGCAGGATTCATGGTGCCGCATCCGCCTATGATCGTACCGGACATAGGCAGGGGAAGCGAAGCACAGGTGGCAGATACTGCCGCAGCCTATGAGAGAGTAGCGGACGAAATAGCTTCGCTCGCGCCGGAAACAATAATAATAACAAGTCCGCACTCGATAATGTACGCGGACTACTTTCACATTTCACCCGGCAAAAGCGCGAGCGGAAGCTTTGCCGGATTCAGGGCTCCGGGCGTCAGATTCAACGAGGAATACGATACCGAGCTCGTCAGAGAGATATGCAGACTGGCCGATAAGGAAGATTTCCCTGCAGGCACACTGGGTGAGCGCGATAAGGAGCTCGATCACGGCACTATGGTGCCGCTCTGGTTCATAAGGAACAGGTATAAGGGCGGTAAGATAGTGCGCATAGGCCTTTCAGGGCTTCCGCTGATAGACCACTACAGGTTCGGCATGATTATACGCGAGGCTGTTGAGAGCACCGGGCGTAAAGCTGTGTTCGTGGCCAGCGGAGATCTATCACACAAACTGCAGGATTATGGTCCGTATGGATTTGTACCGGAGGGACCGGTGTACGATGAGCGTATCATGGACGTGATGGGGCGCGCCGCCTTCGGTGAGCTCCTTGACTTTGACAGTACTTTCTGTGACAAGGCTGCCGAATGCGGTCACCGTTCATTCGTTATAATGGGCGGCGCGTTTGACGGCACGGATGTAAGGGCAGAAAAACTGGTCCATCAGGACGTTACGGGAGTAGGTTACGGCATATGCACCTTCTATCCTGAAGGTGCAGACAAAAGCAGGAACTTTCTGGAGCAGAAGATGACAGAGATCGAGAAGGAGCTGAAATCGAAGCGTGAGCAGTCCGACGAATATGTGAGGCTGGCGCGTGAAGCTGTTGAAGCATATGTACTCAGGAGAGAAGTCCTGAAAGTTCCGGCAAATCTCCCTGACGAGATGCTGTCTACTCAGGCCGGAGCATTCGTATCGATACACGAGCACGGTGACCTGAGAGGATGCATCGGAACGATCGCTCCGACAAGAGACTGCGTAGCCGAAGAAATAATCGGCAATGCCATAAGCGCTTCAACGAGGGATCCGAGATTCCCGGCAATAACGCCTGATGAGCTCCCGTGGCTCGATATAAATGTGGACGTGCTTGGTGAACCTGAGGATATTGAATCCGAGGATGAACTCGATGTAAAGAGATACGGGGTCATAGTAAGCTGCGGACACAGGAGGGGACTGCTGCTCCCTGACCTCGACGGCATTGATACGCCGCGGCAGCAGGTGGAGATCGCGATGAAGAAAGGCGGCATCCACAGGTTCGAGAAATACAAACTGCAGAGATTCGAAGTAATAAGACATTATTGATATGGCTGTTTGTAAAGTATGCTTCAGACATTGCAATATTCCCGAAGGCGGGCTGGGCTTCTGTGGAGTCCGCACCTGCACTGACGGAGAGGTGACTGCCGCAAACTACGGCAGGGTCACTTCGCTTGCCCTCGACCCTATAGAGAAGAAGCCTCTCGCAAGGTTTCACCCTGGTACGATGATACTTTCGGCGGGAAGCTATGGCTGCAACCTCAGATGTCCGTTCTGCCAGAACTATCAGATATCCTGGTCAGAGGAGGCGTACAGGTTCGCAGACAGGGCTGAATACATATCGCCTGAGGAAATGGCGGGTATAGCGCTATCGTGCAGGGACAGAGGCAATATAGGCGTTGCCTTTACATACAACGAACCACTCATAGGGTACGAGTATATCCGGGACACCGCAAAACTTGTGCATAAGCAGGGAATGGTCAATGTGATCGTTACCAACGGTACGGCAGATCTGTATGTGCTAAGCGAACTCGTCCCATATATCGATGCTATGAACATAGACCTGAAGGGTTTCACTGACCGCTATTATAATGAGGTGCTCGGAGGCGACCGCGCCATGACGATGGCTTTCATCGAAGAAGCCGCGAAGCACTGTCATGTGGAGCTTACCACACTGATCGTTCCGGGCGAGAATGACAGCGAGGACGAGATCCGCAGGATGACGGAATGGATTGCCGGTCTTAAGGACGCAGATGGCAATACGATCGGTGAGGAGATCCCGCTGCACATCTCCAGATTCTTCCCGAGATTCCACATGACGGACAGGGATGCAACGAAAGTAAGGCTGGTTTACAGACTTGCTGATGTCGCCCGCGAAAGACTGAAATATGTGTATACAGGCAATTGCTAGGGGGTCCGGATAAGTTTCGGTGTCTGAAAGCAGAAAAAGGGACAAATATTGAACGATCTTTTGACAGAAAACACGGATCATATAGAAAAATACATTCTTGTCGCAGTGGCCTCCGGCAATGAAGAGGCCGCCTGGGACTCGCTTGACGAGCTTGCGGATCTGCTGGATACGGCAGGCGGAGAGACCGTGATGCAGACTGTGCAGAACCTGGCTCATCCTGACAAATCGACTTACATCGGCAAGGGCAAGGCCGCGGAGATCCGCGAGTCGATAGAGATCCATGAGGCTGATGGGATCATATGCGATGATGAGCTGACAGCCTCCCAGATGCGCAATCTGGCCGAGCTGACAGGAGCGAAGGTCATAGACAGGACGACGCTTATTCTGGATATCTTTGCAGCCCATGCCCGTACTAGGGAAGGCAAGCTGCAGGTGGAGATAGCTCAGCAGAAGTACAGATATGCAAGGCTCCGGGGCATGGGCGAGGCTCTTTCGAGACTTGGCGCGGGTATAGGCACGAGAGGTCCGGGTGAGACTAAACTCGAGACTGACAGACGTGTGATCCAGAAGCGCATCAAGATACTCTCTGACGACATCGAAGCGATGAAGAGAGCACGCGACACTGCGCGAAAGAAACGTTCGGTCAATGCAGTTCCGACAGCTGCGATAGTCGGATACACCAACGCAGGCAAGTCGACACTGCTCAACAGACTTACAGGCTCGGATGTGCTGTCTGAGGACAAGCTCTTCGCGACACTTGACCCAACGACCAGAGCAGCGCTGCTGCCTGACGGCCAGCAGGTGCTGTTCACAGATACTGTAGGATTCATCAACAAGCTGCCTCATAATCTCGTCGACGCATTCCGAAGCACTCTGGAAGAAGCCGGATATGCTGACATCATAGTGCATGTGATAGATGCTTCTGACCCGCAGGCGGAGATGCATCGCAGAGTGGTTTATGATACACTCATAGACCTCGGGATAAGCGACAAGCCGGTGATCACGGTCTGGAACAAGGTGGATCTGGTAGATGAGGATGCGCTGTTCAGGGATTTCGGTGCAGATGCGTCGGTGAAGATATCTGCGAAGACAGGTTCCGGACTCGACGAATTTTACAGTGAACTGGCAAGAATACTCAGGGAGAGCCGGGTCTATGTAGATACGACTATTCCTTACAAAAATACCGCCGTAGTGGCGGAGATAAGAAAAGCAGGTCAGCTCCTCTCGGAAGAGTATGAAGAGGATGGCATACACGTTAAGGCATACGTGCCGCGTGCCCTGGCTGCAAAACGGGAACTTGAATGAATAAACTGATAAAAAGAATACTGATTCTGATAATTATTGCGGCGGCGCTGGTACTCGGGCTCAGTGCCTATGTGACACAGTCCGTAAAGGCTGAGATCGCCGGAGTCGATGCCGGAAGCGGCATAAGTGAGGCGGAAGCTGAAGACTGCAGGAGCATAGATCCTCAGTGCATACTGGTGCTGGGCTGTGCGGTGTGGGCGGACAATGAGCCGTCACCCATGCTTAAGGACAGACTCGATACAGCCATAGCCTTATACAAGACCGGTGTTGCTCCTAAGCTGCTTCTGAGCGGAGACAACAGTATCGTAGAGTACAGCGAGCCGGACTGCATGCTGAAGTACACTCTTGCGCAGGGTGTTCCGCCAGAGGACATATTCCTGGACTTCGCCGGGTTCTCGACCTACGAGTCGGTATACAGATCACACGCAGTATTTATGGCAGACCGCATGATAGTGGTCACACAGAAATATCACCTGTTCAGAGCGCTCAAGGCATGCGATGCTCTTGGCATAGAGGCAAAAGGAGTGGCATCCAACCAGCAGAAATATGCAGGCAGATATTACAGAGAAGCGCGTGAAGTACTGGCGCGCGACAAGGATCTTTTCAAAGGAATCATAAAGGCTAAGCCGACATATCTCGGAGACGAGATACCTGTAGACGGTGACGGAACGGTAACACATCTGAATTAGAGGAATAATAAATGAACGAAGCTGAAGTAAGAGGCCGCGCATTTCTGGAAAGCAAGGGCATGAGCGACCGAATAATAGATTTCAAAAATACAGATATAACTGCTGAAAGCACCGCGCTGGCGCTTGACGTTGATGTTGACCGCATCTGCAAGGGCCTGGCGTTCAAGGGCAAGGGTGGTAAGGCGATAGTTGTGATCGCGTCGGGAAAGTCACGCGTCAACAACGGGATGTTCAGGAATGTTTTCGGGTTCAGACCGACAATGCTGCCGGCGGAGCAGACAGAAGAGCTGGTAGGCCACATCGCGGGAACCATCAATCCGTTCTGTCTGAAAGACACGGCGAAGCTTTACCTGGACCTTTCGATCAGAAAGCATGTGGGTGAGACCGTGTTCCCGGGTATAGGCGGGGAGGATTCGGTCGTGGAGCTTACGGTAGATGAACTCGAAAAGCTTTCCGACCCGGTCTGCTGGGTCCAAGTAACTATATAGCCTGCAGATAACATATATAAACAATAAGCCCCTGATGCCTGAAGCATCAGGGGCTCTTTTATGCCGCTTTTCTATTTAATTACAGCTTTTCTTGCGGTTTTGATCGCCTTATCGGCGCAAACCAGTCTGCAAAGATGGCATCCTACGCATTTGCTGCCGATAAGTATTGGCTTGCGCATTTCTTCGTCAAATTTGATGGCCTGATGGCCGCCGTCCATGCACGATATATAGCATCTGCCGCATCCGCTGCACAGTTCATAATCGAATACCGGGTACAGTATGGTATCTCTTTCGATGCTGTGATGATCGACTACTGTGCCTGCTGCACCGCCTATGAGATCCTTCACCGATGCTATGCCTTTGCACTTCATATAAATCTCAAGGCCTTCGATCAGATCATCGATGATCCTGTATCCGTACTGCATTACAGCTGTTGTTATCTGAAGACTTCCGGAACCGAGAAGCAGGAACTCAAGTGCATCGCGCCAGGTCTCTATTCCGCCCATTCCGCTTATGTGCATGTCGTTGAGCTCGCTGCATCTTGAGAGGTCTGAAATGAATCTGAGAGCTATCGGTTTTACCGCATTGCCCGAGTATCCGCCTATGATGGATTTGCCGCGGACAGCCGGCTCCGCTACAAGAGTATCGATATCGACACCTGTAATGGAATTTATTGTATTGATGGCTGCGATACCGTCAGCTCCTCCGCGCTTTGCTGCGAGCGCGATCGGCACCATGTCTGTGATATTCGGCGTGAGTTTTGCAAGGACAGGCAGTTTAGTTCCTTTCTTGGTAGCTCTTGTGAACCTTTCAACCAGCTCAGCTGACTGGCCTATCGTAACGCCCAGGTCATCAGCTTCCATGTTCGGACATGAGAAGTTGCATTCGATCACCGATGCACCGGCTTTTTCACATTTAGCCGCAAGATCAGTCCACTCCTGCTCATTCTGACCCATGATCGAAGCAACGATCACCTTCGTAGGGAATTCCTGTCTGAGCTTTTCGAAAATCTGCATGTTCTCTTCAACACTGTGGTCGGAAAGCTGCTCTATATTCTTGAATCCGCAGAAAGCGTTTGAATGATGCCTTATAGCAGAGAACCTTGGAGAAGTCTCGTGCTGAGGAAAGCTGCAGATGGTTTTGAAAGAAGCTCCTGCCCATCCTGCTTCAAAAGCACGTTTACACATGTCATAAGAGCTTGCAACTACCGACGATGACAGCAGGAAAGGGTTCTCCAGTTTTACTCCGCAGATATCAGTGGACAGATCAACCTGCTCTATCCTGCTTACGGGAAGTAAACCGGCATTCTTTTTCACCTGCATCAGAACCTCATGGATTTCAACCGGAAGGCTCCTCTCTTTAAGCACACAGGCCTTTTCGCATGGAGCATTGCAGTATGTGCAGTCGCAAATCAGCTTATTGACTGCTCCGATATAATTACTGAAGTACAATGACTTGAGGACATTACCTACATCAGCATGCTGCGGACAAGCCTTTGTACAAGGCGGATCAAGGCAGATCATACATTTGCTCACTTCAGATTTATCGAAAGTCGCTACAAATGTTTCAGCGCTGTGTTCCATGGATCCTTCACCTCCGTGATGACGAACTATAGCATCGTTGTTTATCTACACTATTCATTATAATTAATTGTTACCCCCAAAGTATACTATAAAGACGATTGTTATGTAGAAAAAGCGTATGCTATACTCCGAATTAGGATATTGGAGATAAATGGATCGTGAAATACTGATTATGAAGAAGAATCTTTACGGAAAAAAAGTATTTGTGACCGGAGCCTCGTCGGGTATCGGCCGGGCATGCGCCAGGATGTTCGCGATGAACGGATGCGATGTCACAGGTGTTTCGAGAAATACCGAAGAAAGGACTGAGCACTTCACCGGGGGCGGAAGCCTGACTCTCAGAAGGCTGGATGTCACTGATGAAGCCGCGACAAGGAAATTCATTGAAGGTCTTGCGGAGGTGGATATAGCGATCCTGTGCGCCGGCATGGGAGTTGCCGGACCTGCGGAAACAGCTCCTTCAGATCTGACCAGAAAGCAGATGGAAGTCAATTACTTCGGCACTCTCAATGCTGCACAGCCGTGTCTTACGAGGATGAGGGCACGTGGAAACGGACTGCTGATCATAATCGGCTCAATTGCCGGAAGAGTATCCATACCGATGCAGAGCCAGTACTCCGCGAGCAAGTATGCGCTCGAAGCGTTCACTGATGCAGTCCGCATGGAGATGAAACAGTACGGTGTCAAAGCCTGCATCATTGAGCCGGGTGACACTAAAACCGGTTTCACTGCCGCCAGGGAGACGCAGGATGCCGGCGGAGCCGGATACGGCAGCACCCTTGAGAAGAGCGTCGCAAAGATGGCTGCGGATGAACAGAACGGCAGGTCACCTGAAAGCGTGGCAAAGGTAGCGCTCACTCTGGCGGTAAGAAAAAACCCTCCGGCAAGAGTACCGGTAGGGTTGGATTACAAGGCACTTATGATGCTGCTTCGCGTGCTGCCCGACAGAAGCAAGGAGTTCATACTCCGCAAGCTTTATCTGCCGAAGTGATCACATACAGTGTTTTTTCTCCATTATTTTGTCGATTGCGTGTATCAGCGAATACCTGAAACCGGTCTCTTCGAGAGCGCTGATGCCAACGATCGTAGTTCCGCCCGGGGTGCAGATGGCATCCTTGAGTTCACCCGGATGCTTACCGCTTTCCATCATGTATTTAGCAGTGCCGCTGATCATCTGCGGCACTATTTTATATGCCTGGGCACGGCTCATGCCGTTTTTTACAAGACCGTCCGCCATGGCCTCAATGAACACATCTACGAAAGCAGGCGCACATCCCGCTCCGGTGCCGCCAAGCGACAGGAGTTCTGAGCTGAAATACTCGATCTTCGCGATCTGCCCGAACACGCCTTCAAAGAGCTCGAGCTGCTCAGGTGTAAGCGAATGCACGGACTCTGCAACTATGATGCCCTCGCCGATAGCGATCGGAGTGTTAGGGACGGTGCTGATATGATTGAATCCTTCGCCGAGATAACTGATGTAACGTTCATAATCGATCCCGGCTGCGATTGAGAACATAGGCTTGCCTTTCAGTGCACCGGCCGATGCCTTTACTACACCTTCGACCTGCTGAGGCAGTACGGCTATCACGATGATGTCGCTAGCTGCCGCGACTGCTTCAGCACTTGCACATGCTTTGATGCCGCGCTTTTCACATGCTGCACGCAGCTTATCCATGTTTCTTGCGCAGGCATAGATGGACGAAGGCTCCACCACATTTTTGATAAGCAGGCCGTCGCAGATAGCACTTGCCATGCTCCCGAATCCGATAAATCCTACTTTTGCATTCCTGAAATCCATAGTCACCACCATCCTTTCCGACAGTATCGTTATTCTATCACGAAAGACACATTGTTTTATATCATTATGGAAGCGATTCGCGTGCTATAATGGTTTCATAGATTGTAGCGGCTTTGCCGTAAGGATGAAACCATTGATCTCCGGAGGAGCAGCATGAGATTAAAAAACTTTCTTATAGTCGTAAAAGACATAGAAAAGTCGAAGCAGTTCTATCATGATCTGTTCGGATTTGAAGTGCTGGTCGATTTTGACGGCAACATTATACTCTCAGACGGGCTGGTCCTGCAGGAAGAGAAGTACTGGAAAGAGTTTCTGCAGAGGGATGTTATACCTGAGAACAATTCCAGCGAGCTTTACTTTGAGGAAAGCGATATTGAGGCCTTCGTCGAAAAGCTGGAGCGCCTGTATCCGGACACAAAATTTGTCAACAGGCTGATGACGCATTCCTGGGGACAGACAGTAGTCAGGTTCTATGATCCGGACGGCAACCTGATTGAAGTAGGCACACCAGTTTAAAGGGAGACAGAGTAATGGCTGACGGCAAGTGGGTAATGACAGAAGATGACGCGAAAAGAGTCGATCTTACACACAGCGGCTCCGGACTGCAGAACATGAGGGAACTGCCTAACTACGGCCTGCACAGGGCTGTGGATGACCGCGGAGGCGATGCTGATGCGAAATGCTCCTTCTGCGGGTCTGAGGACCTTCAGACGGGCTTCGGCGGATTCGGAGAAGGATTCGAATATAAATCTTTCAAATGCAGATCATGCGGTGGCACGACCGACTTCGTATATAAGGATGAGATAGGAAAATACTTCAAGTAATATAAATGGCAATACACATCGTATTAGTAGAACCTGAAATACCGCCTAACACCGGCAATATCGCCAGAACGGCCGCCGCGACGGACAGCGTACTGCATCTGGTGAAACCACTTGGCTTCAGCCTCGACGAAAAGAGTCTGAGGCGCGCCGGCCTTGATTACTGGCCGTATGTAAAACTGGAAGTGCACGAAAGCCTGGAAGAGTTCCTTAAGAAGTACACGGGACGCAGAATGTGGCTCTCGACTACAAAGGGTGAAAAGCTGTACACTGAAGCTGACTTCAGGGATGAGGACATGATACTGTTCGGACGCGAGACAGCCGGCCTTCCAAAGGACTTCATCGAAGCAAATAAAGAGTGGGCGATCCGCATACCGATGAGCAGCGATACACGCCTCAGATCGTTCAACCTGTCAAACGCCGCAAACATAGTACTGTTTGAGGCGCTGAGGCAGCTGGATTTTCCGGGGCTTGAATAAAACAAAAGAAACAGGGAGGAAAAGTCATGAAGAAGTTTAACGCAGATTATTTTCAGGATTGGGATTATAAAAAGCATGCGAGATTTTGTACAGCACTGTATCTTGCGCTGTATGCTTTTGATATGACATTTTCATATTTCGTAATTAAAAAGGTAATGAAGAAGGCGCTGTAATGAATAGACCGGATAAAGCAGAAGAACTGTTCAGAAAAGGGTATAATTGCAGTCAGTCGGTGTTCGCGGCATTTGCGGATGAGCTGGGTATGTCTGCTGAAGAGGCGGCAAAAATAGCCAGCCCTTTCGGTGCCGGATTCGGCAAGCTGAGAGAAGTATGCGGTGCTGTGAGCGGCATGACACTTGCAGCAGGGTATCTGAAGGGATATGATGACCCTGCAGATTACGAGGGCAAGAAGGCACTGTATGCACTCATTCAGAAGATGTGCGCGGAGTTTAAGGAACGTGAGGGCACGATCATATGCAGAGATCTGCTTGGCCTGAAAGAAGGCGAAGACCCGGCAGAACCTTCAGTACGTACTGAGGAATATTATCAGAGCAGGCCGTGTATCGGAGCCTGCAGAGCTGCAGCTGAAATCGCTGAAAAATACCTGCTGTAACAGCAAAAAGCATACGGGATAATGGGTTTGGAAAACACAAGAGGATAAACTAATGGCAACAGAAGAACAGACAAAGACATTAGAATATGTAGACGGATATACTGACGAGATCACCGATGAGCTGACAGAAGACGGCGGAACGGCGGAAGCGAAAGTACCGGAAAAAGAGATCAAGTATGATGTCGATCTTGAGAACAATGAGAACAACATCGAATTTGAAGTCGAGACCGAGCCTGCACCGGAGCCGCAGCCACAGCCTTACGAGGAGACCGTAACCGAAGAAGTCACCGAGGAGGTCACTTATGGACCAAGCTATAACAGGGGCTATGGTTACGACCGCGGCTATGGCTATAACCGTGGCTATGATTATAACCGCGGGTATAACCGCAGAAGGACTGCTTACAGAAAGTGCAACAAGCATATTTTCACCTGGATATTCAATTTTGTTCTGGGAATGTATGGTGTCGACAGGTTCGCGCGCGGTCAGATAGGTCTTGGCCTGCTCAAGATGATGACGTTCGGAGGCTTCGGTCTGTGGTACATGGCCGACCTGATAGTAGCGATACTGGAGTCGTACATCGGACCTTACCGCAATCAGGACGACCTGGAATTTGACCAGTTTGGAAGATACACCTATTAGAAAGGGGACAGAGATAATGCTTACACTTGAAAGAGCAAAGGAACTTAATGATGCAGTGGTGACTGAGGATCACCTCAGACTTCATGCGCTTAACGTCATGGCAGCTATGGGAGCCATGGCAGAGCATTTTGGCGAAGACAAAGAACACTGGATGGCTGTCGGATATCTGCACGATTATGACTACGAACAGTATCCGGATGAGCATCTTCTGCACACGGAACAGCCGCTTCTCGATGCGGGTGTCGACCCTGATGACGTACGTGCGATCCTTGCGCACGGCTACGGCCTGATCAATGATGTGGAGCCGCTCACCAACATGGAAAAGTCGCTCTATACAGTCGATGAACTGACCGGGATAATCCAGGCTTATGCCATCCTCAGAGGAGAGGGCATCATCGGCATGCAGACGAAGGGCTTCATGAAGAGATTCAAGGATAAGAGATTCGCCGCCAAGTGCGACCGTGAACTGATAAAAGACGGCTGCGCGCGTCTGGGAATGGAACTCCGCGATGTGGCAGAGATCTGCATCAGAGGTATGGAGGAACACGCAGAAGAACTGGGTCTGCTTGGGAAAGAAGAGTAATATGAAATACCTTAACATTCTGCTGGTTTTCATACCGATTACGATATACGGAGAAATAGCCGGTTTCTCGGATACCATGCTTTTCATTTTCAGTGCGCTCGCAATCATTCCTCTTGCAGGAGTGATGGGCAAAAGCACTGATGACATCGCCTGCTTCTGCGGGCAGAAGATAGGCGGGCTGCTGAACGCTACATTCGGCAATGCCACCGAGCTCATAATCGCCTTCGTAGCCATGAAAGAAGGCCTGTTTGATGTAGTAAAAGCATCGCTTGCAGGTTCCGTGATCGGAAACATCCTGCTGGTACTCGGAATGTCGATGCTGGCGGGAGGAATCAAGCATAAGATACAAAGATTCAATATCCACTCGATCAATATAACCTCCAGCATGCTTCTGTTTTCAGTGCTGGGCCTCGGCATACCGGCGATCTTCACGCATGCACTGCCTGAGTCCAGCCTCACAACGGAATATGAAGGATTCAGTGTTATCGTCGCACTTCTGATGCTGCTGGTGTATGTGATGCAGTTCGTGTTCACCTTTGTGACGCACCGCGCGCTCTATGAGGAGTCGGTGCCGGGTGAAGAGGAAAGCCATGATGCGAACCTTCCTCGCGCAATTGTGCTGCTGATCGCTTCTACTGTTGCCATAGCTATCATTTCTGAGATCTTTGTCGGTACTGTAGAGCCGATGGCAGAAAGTGCCGGTCTTCACAAGGCATTCGTAGGAATCATTCTGGTGCCTATAATAGGTAATGCTGCGGAGCACTCGTCCGCGATAATCATGGCGATGAAGGATAAGATGAACGCCGCGATCGAGATCGCGCTTGGTTCGAGCCTGCAGATCATCCTGTTCGTGTTGCCTGTACTTACGCTGCTGAGCCTGTTCTTTACGCCGATGAGTATAGTCTTCACGCCGTTCGAACTGGTTGCGGTAACAGGTTCCGTGCTGATAGCAAACCGTGTTGCGTCAGACGGCGAGTCAAACTGGCTTGAAGGCCTTCAGCTGGTAACCGTTTACATCATGATAGGCGCTGCATTCTTCTTTGTATAAGGGAACGATATGAGCAGATATGACATAGTTTTCATAGGAACAGCCATACTTGATACAGTGATCAAGGGTTTTGACCCAAAGCCTGTTTCAGTGGCAGGATACAGAGCGGAAAGCGGATCCATAAATGCCGGAGGAGAAGGCGTCAATGGGTCCATCGCCTCGGCAAAGCTCGGCATGAAAAGCGCCCTGCTGTGTTTCCTGGGGAATGATCAGGCAGGTGATCTTATTGAGGTGGAGCTTGAGAAAAACGGAGTGGACACAAGCTGTATAGTCCGCACCTCCCAGAATCCTACTCCGGTCACAACTATCTTTGTGGCCGAAGACGGGAACCGAAAATCTATAACAAACAACGCTCATAAATATAACTTTCATCCTGAGCAGTATACGGACAGGTTTACGGACACGAAGGCAGTCGTTATTGGTTCGCTGTTCAGAGCGCCTTTCAACGACCCGGATGTTATAAGAGCGGTCGTTTCGGAAGCGCATTCAAGAGGGATACAGGTATTTGCGGATACTAAGATCCCGAATTTCAGAAAACTCACACTGGACGAAATAGCGGATTCGCTTTCGATGATAGATTACATAACTCCGAATGAGGACGAAGCCAGATTCTTCACCGGTGAAGAGGAGCCTGAAAAGATGGCCAGGGTCTTCCTCGAAAAAGGAGTTAAGAATGTGGTCTTAAAACTCGGCGGCAAGGGATGCCTCCTGATGAACAACGATGAGACCATATTCATGCCTGCGCACAGTATCAATGTGGTCGACGCCACCGGCGCCGGTGACAACTTTATGGCCGGATTCGTTTCTGAGCTCATACGCGGAAGTGATGTGCGGGATGCGCTGGCTTTCGCAAATGCGTGCGGAGCGATCTGCACTACGGCTGTTGGTACAGGAACAGCATTGCAAAACAGAGAACAGGTGCTGAAAATGCTCAGTACCTAATAATAAATCAAAAAATAAACCAAAAGGGGCAGAGAAAATGCTTTTAAAACAGGATTTCTATTTTAACTCATTAGGTGCAAACAGACCGTTACACATACGTATCCCGGATCACGGCGAACCGCCGTTTCCGGTATTCTACTTTTTTGACGGACACAATCTTTTCAGAGATGAGGACGCTACATTCGGCAAGTCATGGGGACTTGATGAATACTGCAGCAACTGGGACAAGCAGATAATCATCGTCGGCGTCGAATGCGCTCACGGACACAACGAGCGTATGTCGGAGTATCTGCCGTACGGAGTCAATTACGGATGGCTGAAAGGTATCGAACCTCTGGGCGAGGCGACGATGCAGGGCATAATCTATGAACTGAAACCTTACATCGACGCAACATTCCCGACCATACCTTTCAGGGAGTGCACTGCTATCGGAGGCTCAAGCATGGGAGGTCTGATGTCTGCATATGCGGTGGTAAAATACAACAATTACATATCCAAGGCAGCCTGCGTCTCACCATCGATCGGAAGCGTGAGCGGTAAATTCTGGCACGATATGAACAATACTTATATGAGCCCGGATACACGCGTATACCTTTCATGGGGAACACAGGAAGGATACGGAAAGATAAAAGATCCGAATGTTGAAGATACGTCGAGCTGGATATATAAGACGTGCCGCGGCACAGCGAACAAGGTGATCGCAGCAGGAGGCGAAGCTAAACTATATTGCCAGATAGGCGGAAGACACTGCGAAGCAGACTGGGAGAAGCAGCTGGGGATCTTCATGCCTTTCCTCTGGCAGGAATGATAAAACAGGAGCAAGAGACAAGGGTATTAGAGCAGAGGGATTGAAGTATGGATCTAAGAAGTCTGCGCTACTTTGTTACAGTAGCAGAAGAACTGAATATAACAAGAGCCGCTGAGAAACTGCATATGAGTCAGCCGCCTCTCAGCGCACAGATAAAAAGTCTTGAGGAAGAGCTTGACACGGTTCTTTTTATAAGAGGAAAGAGACACCTTAAGCTGACCGAATCCGGACAGCTGCTCTACAGACGTGCAAAGGAAATACTGAGTCTTGCCGAAAAGACGCGGTCAGAAGTTCATTCTATGGGTGAGGGAATGAGAGGAACGATCTCCATTGGCCTCGTGGAAGGTATGGCTCCGGATATAGCCGCTGAATGGTTCGCAGGCTTTATAGGCAAATATCCGAATATACGATTCAGGATCCTTGACGGAAGTACGGATGATCTGCTCGAAAAGATGCGCACAGGCCTTATAAGTCTGGCAGTCATCACTTCACCGTGCGACCATTCCCTTCTTCACAGCTTCCACGTAGGGGAGGAAAGAATAGCAGCACTGATAAACAAGACTCATCCTCTGGCGATGAAAGATGGAGACGAGATTGACATCAGGGAGCTCGCAGGGGAGAACCTTATCGTGCCAAGCAGAAAGGCGCTGATTGAAACCATTTACAAATGGTTCGAGAAAGCCGGAGCAGAACCGAAGATAGTCTGCGAGATGGACAGCTATCTCGATGCGGCAGCGCTTGCAGGCAGAATGGTAGGAGTCAGTATTTATCCGAGGACCGCCTATGTTCCGAATGACTCCCTTATATTCAAAGAGATTTCAGGAAATGATAAGAAGATGGAGTACCTGTTTGTGTGGCGCAAGGGGCATCCGCTCCCAACAATAGAGACAACATTCATCGATTATGTAAAGGAAATGGTTTCAGGTTAGTCATATAGCGCAATGACCTGAAGACGGAGAGCATCTTTAGGACAACATTAAGTTTAAGATTACGAAATTCTTTACTGGGAACTGCAGATATGCAGATCCCTTTTTTTCTTTGTGTATAAGGCGACTTCCGTATCAAATGCTGAAAACGGGCTCCCGATACGGAAGTCAGCAAGCATACAAGGAGATAGACTTCCGTATCAAATGCTGAAAACGGGCTCCCGATACGGAAGTCAGCAAGCACACAGGAAGAAAAACTTCCGTATCAAATGCCGAAAACAGGCTTCCGATACGGAAGTCAGTGAACCACGTTGGCACCTTAACTTAAGGGCTTCGATTCTTAAAGAGACTTCCTTTTTAAAAAGGCCTCTTTTCATATGCAAAAAATATGATAATGCTAATTATATATGTATTTCATTCTTAAAACCGCAGGGTTTATTTTTGAAGCATATTTTAAAAATTATCGGGCTTTTATAGCGTGAAGCAAGTGAAAGGAGGATCGGTGAGATGAGCAGGGTACTGGATCGTTTCGGATCTATGGTATTCGATGACAAAGTAATGAGAGCGATGCTGCCAGAAGACGCATATCGCTCAATGCGAAATACTATCAACAGGGGAGATCCTCTGAATCAGGAGATAGCAAATGCCGTTGCCCAGGCAATGAAGGACTGGGCAGTCGCAAACGGAGCTACTCACTTCACACATTGGTTCCAGCCTCTTACCGGCATCACTGCTGAGAAGCACGACAGCTTCATCCAGTCGTCGCCGGACGGAAGAGTAATAATGGAATTCTCCGGCAAGGAGCTTATAAAAGGTGAGCCTGATGCATCATCTTTTCCTTCGGGAGGCCTCAGAGCCACATTCGAGGCGAGAGGCTATACAGCATGGGATCCTACGTCCTACGCTTTCATAAGGGACCGCACACTATGCATACCGACTGCATTCTGTTCATACAGCGGAGAGGCAATGGATGAAAAGACCTCTCTTCTGAGATCGATGGATGCGCTTAATCATCAGGCGCTGAGAGTACTCCATCTTCTGGGCAATGACTCAGTAAAGAGAGTCCATGCTGTTGCGGGTGCCGAGCAGGAGTATTTTCTTGTTCCGCGTGATCTTTACGACAAGAGGCCTGACCTCAGATTTACGGGAAGGACACTCTTCGGCGTCATGCCTCCGAAAGGGCAGGAACTCGACGACCACTATTTCGGGGCTATAAAGCCTGAGATAGCAAGATTCATGGAGGAGCTGAATGAAGAACTGTGGAAGCTCGGAGTGTTCGCAAAGACAGAACACAATGAGGTAGCTCCATCGCAGCACGAGCTTGCGTGCATATATACAAAAGTAAATGTTACTGTCGACCAGAACCAGCTGGTCATGGAGATGATCAAAAAGGTGGCGGAAAGGCATGGCTTCGTAGCTCTGCTTCATGAGAAGCCATATGACGGAGTGAATGGAAGCGGTAAGCATAACAACTGGTCTCTGTCTACGGACAAAGGAGATAACCTGCTTGCACCGGGAGACACTCCTCACGATAACGCACAGTTCCTGCTTTTCCTTTGCGCGGTCATCAAGGCAGTTGATGATTATCAGGATCTTCTGAGGATATCCGTCGCGTCTGCCGGCAACGACCACAGACTCGGCGCAAGCGAAGCGCCTCCGGCAGTGGTCTCCATATTCCTGGGTGATGAGCTTACAGCAGTCCTTGAGTCGATCGAGAAGGACATTCCTTATGAAAACAGCGGTGAAGTGCTGATGAAACTCGGCACAGAAGTGATACCGGGATTCAGAAGGGATAACACCGACA
The DNA here is from genome assembly GCA_902801255.1 of uncultured Eubacteriales bacterium. Taxonomy (GTDB): domain Bacteria; phylum Bacillota; class Clostridia; order Peptostreptococcales; family Anaerovoracaceae; genus Crickella. Next base: position 65,058 of record CADCHO010000002.1, read on the forward strand.
GAAACCGTACTTCGCCTTTCGCGTTCACCGGTAACAAATTCGAGTTCAGAATGCCGGGAGCCATGAGCAGTCTGGCTTTTCCGAACGTGATTCTTAATAGTGCAGTGGCAGATGCGCTGGGATATTACGCGGACAGACTGGAAAAAGCCGAAAACTTTAGTGAGACCGTGTATTCCCTCATAAGAGAGACGGTTCACGATCATAAAAGGATAGTGTTCAACGGCAATGGATACGATGAGGAATGGGTCGTCGAAGCCGAAAGTAGAGGACTTTCAAACTACAGAACCACGCCTGACTGCGTGCCGCATCTGATGGATGAAAAGAACGTTAATATGCTGACAGGACAGAAGGTCTTCAGCAAATCAGAGCTGGAATCCAGATCCGAGATAATACTTGAGACCTACTGCAAGACCATCTGCATTGAGGCAAGAACCATGAGGTCCATGGCAATCAAAAGGATAGCACCTGCAGTCGAGGAGTATACTGCAGAACTTTCAGCCAACATGAACGAAAAAAAGCGCGCCATGCCGGATCTGGAATGCAGGTTCGAAAAAGAGATCATCACAAAGCTTTCCGCTAAAACTGACATGATCTACAGCGATGTGCAGGACATGATCTGCGTGCTCAATACCCTGAGCGGTGATGATTATTTCAGGGATGCGCAGGTGATACGCGATGAACTGCTTCCGGCTATGAGAAAGCTCAGGGAAGACGGGGATGCTGCGGAGATGCTCACGTCCAAGAAGTACTGGCCGCTTCCAAACTATGGTCTGCTTATGTTTGGGGAAAAGTAGGTTACAGACGTTCATCTGACAGGAGGTATATATATGTGTACGATAATGGCTTCAACAGGAAGCACGATAAGCCCGGAAGAATTTGAAACCGCGTTTGCAAGGACTAAATACAGAGGACCGGATGACACACGGATAGAGGCGAACCCGAACGGGATAATGGGCTTCCACAGGCTTTCAATTATGGGTCTTACACCGGAAGGCATGCAGCCTTTCAGCATGAACGGCTGGAAGGTGATCTGCAACGGAGAAGTATACGGATTTGAGAAAATAAAGCGCGAACTTATTGAAAAAGGCTATACATTCAGGTCGGGCTCTGACTGTGAAATACTCCTGCCGATGTTCTTTGAATACGGCACGGATATGTTCGGCATGCTGGACGCCGAATATGCATGTGTCCTGTATAACGGAGCGACAGGTGAATACATAGCAGCAAGGGATCCGATCGGGATCAGGCCGCTTTACTACGGCTATGATTCCCGTGGGGATATAGTGTTCGCCAGCGAGCCCAAAAGCCTGCTGGGGATCACAGGCAGGATTATGCCGTTTCCACCCGGACATTACTGGAAAAACGGGGAATTTGTCAGCTATAACGATGTAACGGCAATCGATGGGTATCTTTCAGATGATGCTGACATTGTTTTCAGAAATATCAGGGAAAAACTCACAGAAGGGGTGAGAAAAAGACTGGTTGCCGATGCCCGGGTGGGATTCCTGCTGTCCGGAGGCCTTGACTCCTCGCTTGTGTGCGCCATAGCTGCAAGGGAGAGCGATGAGCCTATCAAAACATTCTCGGTCGGAATGGACATAGATCCGATCGATCTTAAATATGCCAGAGTAGTGGCAGACTACATAAAAAGCGATCACACTGAAGTGATAATGAGCAGGCAGGATGTTCTGGATGCCCTCGAGGAAGTGATATATCTGCTGGGAACATACGACATTACCACGATAAGAGCATCTATGGGTATGTATCTTATGTGCAAGGCGATACACGAGACTACGGACATACGCGTGATCCTGACGGGCGAAATATCCGATGAGCTCTTCGGCTATAAATACACCGACTTTGCTCCGTCCGCTGAGGCATTCCAGGAGGAAGCCTGCAAGCGCATGAGAGAGCTTCACATGTACGATGTATTAAGAGCCGACAGATGCATATCGGGCAACAGTCTTGAGGGAAGAGTGCCGTTCGGGGATCTGGATTTCGTCAAATATGTAATGTCGATAGATCCTGAGATGAAACTGAACAAGTATGGAAAAGGGAAGTACCTCCTCAGAAAAGCTTTTGAGGGAGATTATCTTCCGGATGAGATACTCTGGAGAGAAAAGGCGGCCTTTTCGGATGCTGTAGGACACTCTATGGTCGACGACCTGAAGGCGTATGCGGAAACTGTGTATACGGATGAAGAATTCGAAGCAGGGTGCAGGAGGTACGACTATGCTGTTCCGTTTACTAAGGAGTCATTGCTTTACCGAGACATATTCGAGAAATATTATCCCGGTCAGGCAGAGATGATAGTCGATTTCTGGATGCCTAACAAGGAATGGGAGGGCTGTGATGTGAACGATCCGTCTGCGAGAGTCCTCTCGAACTACGGCGACAGCGGAAAGTAGGAAAGGGGACGATCATGGAGAAGAAGTACATATTTGTTACCGGAGGAGTAGTATCCGGGCTCGGAAAAGGAATCACTGCGGCTTCTCTCGGAAGGTTGCTCAAAGCCCGCGGCCTCAAAGTAGCGGCGCAGAAAATGGATCCGTATATCAACGTGGACCCGGGAACCATGAGCCCCTTCCAGCACGGAGAAGTTTATGTGACTGAAGACGGCGCTGAAACGGACCTGGATCTGGGGCATTACGAAAGATTCATCGACGAAGATCTTAACAAATACTCCAACCTCACCACCGGAAAAGTCTACTGGAATGTGCTTAATAAGGAGCGCAGAGGAGAATACCTCGGCTCGACAGTGCAGGTGATCCCGCATATAACAAATGAGATCAAGGAATTCGTTTACAGCGTTGGCAGAAGGACAGATGCAGACGTAGTCATAACAGAGATCGGCGGTACTATCGGAGACATAGAATCCCAGCCTTTTATAGAGGCGGCAAGGCAGATCTCCCTTGAGGCAGGCAGCGAAAACAGCCTGTTCATACACGTGACACTGGTGCCTTTCCTGAGAGGTTCTGACGAGCACAAGACAAAGCCGACACAGCATTCGGTAAAGGAACTGCAGGGCGCCGGAGTAAAGCCGGATATCATCGTTTTGAGATGTGACGAACCGCTTGAGGAAGAGGTGTTCAGAAAAATCGCCCTGTTCTGTAATGTCAAGGAAGACTGCGTGATTGAGAACATGACACTGCCGGTCCTTTACGAGGCGCCGCTCATGCTCGAGAAGTCCCGTTTCTCAAGAATAGTATGCAGGGAGCTCGGGATAGAAACTACTGAACCTGATATGTCTGAGTGGACCGCAATGGTGGACAGGATAAAGAGCTGCAAGGACAGCGTCAGGATAGGGCTTGTCGGGAAATATACCGGCCTGCACGACGCGTACCTTTCCGTGCTTGAAGCGCTGAATCACGCCGGCAGCAGCAACGGAGCTCAAGTAGATATAAAGTGGATCGACTCCGAGGGCCTTGAAGAAAGAGATCTCGACAGTGAACTCGGAGATGTGGACGGTATCATTGTACCCGGCGGTTTCGGAAACCGCGGCATCGAAGGAATGATAGCAGCGGCAGGATATGCGAGAACGCACGATGTTCCGTATCTGGGCCTCTGCCTCGGCATGCAGATAGCGGTAATAGAGTATGCGAGAAACGTATTGGGGCTGACTGATGCCAACTCAGGCGAATTTGATGAACAATGCGAAAATAAAGTCATACATTTTATACCCGGGCAGAGCGAACACATAGACAAGGGAGGCACACTAAGGCTGGGAGCGTACCCATGTATTCTAGGTGAAGGTACTAAGATTGCCGCTTGCTATGGTATAATAACTATAAGTGAGCGTCATCGCCATCGCTATGAATTTAACAATGATTACCGGGAAAGGTTCACGGAAGCCGGTCTTACACTGAGCGGCATTTCGCCTGACGGAAAGCTTGTCGAAACGGTAGAGATCAGCGATAAGAAGTTCTTTATCGGGGTACAGTTCCATCCTGAATTCAAAAGCCGTCCTGACAGACCACACCCACTGTTCAGGGAATTCATAGCCACGGCAAAAGCACAGAAAAGGAGTGTTTAGTACATGTGTGGAATAGTAGGATTTACCGGAAGGCAGCAGGCAGCGCCTATATTGCTTAACGGTCTGTCAAAACTGGAATACAGAGGATACGATTCTGCCGGGCTTGCCGTACGTGACGGGGAGTCGCTTGCCGAGGTCGTGAAAGCAACCGGCAAGCTGAAGAATCTGGCGGAAAAGATCGACAACGGAAAAGCTCTTCCGGGAACATGCGGCATAGGACATACAAGATGGGCAACACACGGTGAGCCTTCTCAGAACAACGCGCATCCGCACGTCAGCGGCAATGCTGCAGGTTCAGCATCGGGACCGGTCGAATCTGATGTTGTGGGAGTTCATAACGGCATAATTGAGAATTATGAGGAGCTGAAAGCAAAGCTCGTAAGCCAGGGCTATGCATTTTACAGCTCGACAGATACCGAAGTTGCCATAAAACTTGTCGATTATTATTACAAGAAATATAAGATCGGACCTATCGACGCCATCAACAGAATGATGGTTCGTGTAAGAGGTTCATATGCCCTTGCTCTGATGTTCAAGGACTATCCGGGTGAGATCTACGCTGCCCGCAAGGACAGCCCGATGGTAATCGGAACAGCAGACGGAGAGTCGTTCCTCGCATCCGACGTACCGGCTCTTCTGAAGTATACCCGTGACATCTATTACATTGATGACCTTCACTCGGTAAGGATACTTCCGGGCGAACTTCACTTCTTCGACCTAAACGGCGATGAGGTCGAAGTGGAACAGAAGCATATCACATGGGATGCTGAAGCGGCTGAAAAGGGCGGATTTGAGCACTTCATGATCAAAGAGATCCATGAGCAGCCTAAAGCTATACGCGACACCCTCAGCAGCGTGATACATGACGGACAGATAGATCTTTCTGCTGCCGGACTCACGCCGGATGTGCTGTCAGGCATAAGCGGGATACACATCGTTGCATGCGGCTCTGCATGGCATGCCGGAATGGTGGGCAAGTATGTCATAGAGGATCTCGCGGAGATCCCGGTAAGTACCGAGATCGCATCCGAATTCAGATATAAAAAGATACTTATCGACAAGGATGCACTTGTGATAATCATCTCACAGTCCGGAGAAACCGCTGACACGCTTGCAGCACTCAGAGCAGCTAAGGCAAAAGGCATCCGCACACTGGGTATCGTCAATGTAGTCGGCTCCACCATAGCAAGAGAGGCTGACAACGTGCTGTACACACTGGCAGGCCCGGAGATCGCTGTAGCCACCACAAAGGCATACAGTGCGCAGCTGGCTGCGCTGTACACTCTGGCTGTTGCTCTTGGAGAAGCAAAGGGAAAGATCAGCGAACCGGATTACAAATACTATATCGAGGAACTGCAGGCTCTGCCTGACAAAATAGAAAAAGCTCTTGAAGCCAAGGAAAGGATACAGTGGTTCGCAGCTAAATACTCGAATGCGCGCGACGTGTTCTTCCTCGGAAGGGGACTTGATTATGCGATAAGCCTTGAGGGAAGCCTCAAGATGAAAGAGATCAGCTACATCCACAGCGAAGCATATGCAGCAGGAGAGCTGAAGCACGGGACGATCAGTCTGGTAGAGAACGGAATCCTTGTAATCGGACTGCTGACACAGGGAGATCTGCTCGAGAAGACTGTCAGCAACATGGCAGAGTGCAAGGCTCGTGGAGCATACCTGCTTGGCGTGACTACCGAAGGCAGATATAACGTGGAAGACTCGGTCAATTTCACAATTTACGTACCGAGGGCAGACGAACACTTCGTCGGAAGCCTGGCTGTAATACCTCTGCAGCTGCTCGGGTATTATATCAGCGTTGCAAAGGGCCTCGATGTGGACAAGCCGCGTAACCTCGCAAAATCAGTTACCGTTGAATAGAAATTACCGGACGTTTTCTTTAAGATATGATATTACGGAGCGGGCTAAAGGGCCCGCTTCTTTTATTGATTTAATGCCAATACCAAGCGTTCTGTATGACTCTGGATCGAGCATGCGGCTGTCATATTCTCCCGGATGCTTCTCTACTATAAGTTCAGGAAGAACAGCTATGCCGAGTCCATGCTGCACCATCGACAGCACGGCAAAGTCGTCCCTGAAATAGTACTTTACTTCAGGAGCAAATCCGGCCTGATCAAATACCTTACGCACATCGCGGTCGTAGGACTGATATGTCATGATGAGAGGATAGTCCCTGAGAACGTCCACCGGAACATAGTCATAATCGCTGAGATCATGCTTATCTGAGAAAACCACAAGCATCGGATCATCCAGAAGAGGAATGAAGTCGATGGATTTACGCTCCGGTTCGCTGAGGAGAGCGATGTCAAGAGAGCCATCGGCAATTCCATGCTCCATCTCATCCTGACCGCTTTCCACTATCTCGAATACCACTTCCGGGTAGTTGTCCTGGAAATAATCAAGCAGCTGTGGCAGCCAGGAAGTGGAAGTACTTACGAAGGTACCTATCCTTATGGTGCCCCGCTTTATACCGCTTATATCCGCTATCTCCTGAAAGAACTTCTCTTCATGAGCTCGCATGGCCCGCATCGTCGGGAGCAGCTGAAGAGCCTCCCGTGTCGGTTCAACACCTTTCTTTGTTTTGATCAGGAGAGGGAATCCTATCTCATCCTCAAAGGACTTAACCATCTGAGTCAGATTTGACTGCGTATAGCCGAGGATCTCTCCTGCCTTTGTGAGACTCCCGCTGTCTATTGCGGTGAGCAGCACCTGTATCATCTTCTGCGTGTTCATAAGCGCCTCCACGGACTCGCCTGATTGGGCCGGATTTTATCTCTGGATGTTTTTCTAATAAAATACTAATCATTAAGCAAATTAATATCAAGCATCATATCCATTAATTTTTCGTTTCTTATGAGCCGGGTTATATTGATATCAGAAAGAAGGACCACAAAGGTCATGGAGATAAAAGACCAACAAAAGGAGGTAACAAAATGGATATTCTCATCACAATGGCTTACACAGCACTCATGACATTCGTTATGGTCAAGGTAACTGAAATCGTTCCTTCGGACGATAAAAGAAAATAGACCTTTCAAAATTCAATAGCAGATGCGGAGGCGATGGCGGTGTTTTAGCTGCCGTCGCTTTCCGCATAAAAAGGAAGGTAGTATAATATGCAATTGAATGAGAGAGGTTAAAAAATGAAGAGGGATCTTGGAGCTAAGGAATTGCTGGTAATGGGAGGAGCGTTGTTTTCGATGCACTTCGGTGCAGCGTGCATGCTGTTTCCCGTGCAGTGGGGCAAGGATGCAGGAATTGCGCTCTGGCTGGTATTCGCAGGAGTAGCGCTCTCGGGAGTACTTCTCCCGTATTTCGGTTATCTGGCTCTTGTAAAGGGTAATGGAACCTTCCTGGAAATAACAAAGAGGATCTCCCCGAAATTCGGGACATTCTTTGCAGCACTGACAATATTCGTCATAGGTCCGTTATACATGGTGCCGAGAATGAGCGCCGCGGCCTGGGCGGCCATAGTGCAGATCACAGGACTTGAAACAGAGAGCATGCTTCCTGTAGTGCTGTTCTCGATCGTTTACTATCTGATTACTTACTGGTTTGTTGTAAATCCGGGAGAGGTGATGGATAAGATAGGAAAAATCCTGTTCCCGGTACTTCTTGTTGTAGTTACAGCGGTCATCGTAAAAAGCCTTGTGACGCCTATATCCCGCGAGTGGGCTGCGCCGTCATTTGACCAGAATCCTGTGATATATGGCTTTCTCCAGGGTTATGCAACAGCCGACCTTCAATGTGCGCTGCTTTTCGGAATCGTTGTGGTGCAGGGAATCCGGAATGCCGGTATAGGCGAGAAGTCGATCAATAAAAACCTGATAAAGATTGGAATCATCGGATTGGGCCTTCTGCTGGTGACTATTCTAGGTCACATGATAGCAGGCGCCAACACCGGCGGTACGATAGATCTGACACTTTCAGCCCTCTATACCGAAATGGTGCTGGTGCTGTGGGGCAAGGCCGGAGGAATACTGTTCAATATTGCGCTTGTTGCAGCAGCACTTACGACAGCCGTTGGCGCAGTCTCATCGACCTCTGAGATCTGGGAAGAGATCCTGCATGAAAAAAACGGTAAGCTTTATACCTACAGAAACTTCTGCATAGTATCCTGCGTGCTTTCGTGTATCGTTTCGTTTGCAGATCTCGATACGATCGTTAAAGTGGTAGGACCTGTACTGGATGCCTGCTACCCGGCGGCAATAGTCATTGCAATGTATTACTGCCTTTGCAGAAACAATACTTCACAGGCAAATCTCAGGGCAGCAAAGTGGGCGTTTATAGTCACTTTTGTCATAAGCGTTGTTGAGCTGATATCAAGATACAGTGAGATGTTCGGACTCGGATGGAGCTGGGCGGAAAGACTGTACGGCAGCCTGTCACTCTCCGCTTACAGCCTTGGATGGCTGCCTGTATGCATCGTAGTATATGCAGCTGTACGCCTTTTGCCGCGCCAGTCGCACGGTTAATTAAAAATGTAATCTGAAAATGGCCGGAGACCATCTCCGGTCATTTTTTGTTTGTAATGTCAGGCTACAAAGCATGGATTTAGAGAAGAAGGTTGAATATCTAATGCCTTTAGGACTGAATTTTCAAGACAAATTCAAATAAATCTTGAAAATAATGGATATTAATCAAGCAGGTTCAAGAATCATCGCAACGATTTCCTAAGATTGCTAAAGAATGCGGATTCCCTTATATGTGCTATAATAAATGGGTTGCTGCGGTATGGATTGGTATGGACTATAGGCCGCAGAAAGAACATTAGAAACAAGAGAGGTTATATATTTGGAAAATATTCTGAAAAAGATAGCTGATGAACTGGGGATAAAGCTATGGCAGGCTGAGGCGGCAACGGAGCTGATCGACAGCGGCTGTACTATCCCGTTCATCGCACGTTACCGTAAGGAAGCGACCGGGGCTATGGACGATGAGGTGCTTCGCAGCTTTGACGAAAGGTTGAAATACCTGCGAAATCTTGAAGACCGAAAGCAGACTGTGCTGGCGGCGATAGAAGAGCAGGGGAAGCTTACGGATGAGCTAAAGGCAAAGATAGAAGCTGCAGATACTGCTGCTGTCCTTGAAGATCTGTACAGGCCATATAAGCCAAAGAGAAAAACTCGTGCGAGTGTCGCCAGGGAAAAAGGTTTGCAGGGGCTCGCTGACTATCTGCTGTCAAAAAATGCAAAGGATGATCCTGCAAAGGAGGCAGAGAAATACATCTCTGAAGAAAAGGAGATACCTGATGCACAGACCGCTCTGGGGATGGCACAGGATATAATTGCAGACGATATGTCCGATGATGCCGATATAAGAGCATGGATAAGAAAGAAGACACTCGAAAAAGGATTCATAACTTGCGGGCTTGGCGCAGAGGGCAAGAAACTCGTCGAAGCCGGAGAACGCTCGGTGTATGAGAACTACTATGAGTACAGCGAAGCAGTATCGAAGATACCGGGGCACAGAGTGCTTGCGATAAACCGCGGAGAAAAGGAGAAAGTGCTTTCGGTATCCGTGGATGCTCCTGAAGAAGAAATAGACAGATTTTTAAAGCGCAGGATGCTGCGCGGAGTAACGGATGTCTGTGCGCCATACGTTGAAGCTGCGGTCGAAGACGGATACAAGAGACTTATTGCTCAATCAATTGAGACGGAGATACGCGGCAGCCTGACTGAGGCAGCTGAGGAAGGTGCGATAAAGGTATTCGGATCAAACCTGGAGCAGCTTCTGATGCAGCCACCGATGAAGGAGAAGACCGTGCTCGGATGGGATCCGGCTTTCAGGACCGGATGTAAGCTTGCCGTATGTGACCCGACAGGCAAGATACTGAAGACTGCAGTGATATATCCGACTGCGCCGCAGAACAGAGTGGCAGAGGCTGTAAAGGTTCTCGAAGAGCTCTGTGACAAATATAACGTTGACATCATTTCGGTCGGAAACGGTACCGCATCAAGGGAATCTGAAAAGATAATTGCTGACTTCATACGTGACTATGACAGGAAAAGGCGCGGAAGAAAGCTGCAGTACGCAATAGTCAACGAGGCCGGTGCATCTGTTTATTCCGCAAGCAAGCTTGCGACCCAGGAGCACCCCGACCTCAACGTAGGGGAGAGAAGTTCAGCTTCGATCGCCCGCAGGCTGCAGGATCCGCTTTCCGAACTCGTAAAGATCGATCCTAAGGCGATAGGCGTCGGACAGTATCAGCATGACATGAACCAGAAGCGTCTTGGAGAGGTGCTGACAGCAGTCGTTGAAAAATGCGTAAACATGGTAGGTGTTGACCTCAATACGGCATCACCTTCTCTTCTTGGCTATGTTTCGGGCATCAGCAAACAGATAGCTGCAAACATCGTTGCTTACAGGGATGAGAACGGAAGATTCAGCACGCGTAAAGAGCTGCTGAAAGTCCCGAAGCTTGGGCCTAAGGCTTTTGAGCAGTGCGCAGGCTTCCTAAGGATCGCGGACGGAAGTGAACCGCTCGATGCCACATCCGTGCATCCTGAGAGTTACGATGCTGCCAGAGCCATACTTAAAGAATACGGTTTTGATGTAAAAGACATAACTGCCGGAAAGGTCAAAGATCTTGCATCGAGGAAGGATGTCGCGGAAAAGCTGGGCATCGGAAAGTACACATTTGCCGATATAGCCGCAGAACTCGAAAAACCGGGAAGGGATCCGAGAGAAGATGTGCAGGCGCCTGTTCTCAGAAGCGACGTGCTGGAGATGTCAGATCTGGTTCCCGGCATGGAGCTGAAAGGAACTGTGCGCAACATAGTTGATTTCGGTGCATTCGTGGATATCGGAGTGCATCAGGATGGCCTCGTGCATATATCCGAGCTGGCTGACAGATACGTGAAGCATCCGCTTGATGTCGTCAAAGTAGGGGATATAGTGAACGTTAAAGTGCTGTCGATAGACGAAAAACGCGGAAAGATAGCGCTGTCAATGAAATCAGCCGGTAAATAGGAACAAAATGACAAGGAGATGATTGTTACAGATGAAACTGGTAAAAAAAGACAGATTGGCAGCAAGCAACTGCGGAGCTGATGTAAAGTTTTCCGTTGAAGGAGCTTTCCGCATCGTGGAGGACATGGTCACCGAACTTATGGGGGACCAGCATATTGACGGAGTCACATGCATGCGCGAATACGGCGGAATGTGGGTATTCGTCCGTAACAGAATCGAGATGCCGCAGGCTCTTGCGTGGATGGACGAGTACACAGCCACCAGCTATATAAGTTCATTCTCAAAAATCAGACTGTACATAGATACCGTGCTTCAGAAAGCGGACGGCAGCATTGCGCTCAAATCCAGACTCGAGCTCTGCGCGGTAGACCTGGAGACCGGTAAGATCAGAAAGTCGGATAGTGTTGGAGTAGGAGAAAAGACTCCTGCTGAGGAGCCTATGTTTGAGATTGCTTATACAAAGGAAAAACCTGTACGCGGAGACCTGATCGATGAGATCACAGTGCGCTCTGCAGATATCGATTACTGTCACCATACCAATAACGTTGCGTATGTGCGTTACTTTGTTAATCAGATAGATGTCGATGATCTGATCGGGAATCCGGTCAAGACCATTGAGGTACAGTATGCGGCCCAGACACATGAGGGCGACAGACTCAGCATGTATCGCTGTGATTCTGAAAACGAAGCCTATGTTATAGAAAAGGACGGCGGCAAAGTCGTCAGCTGCATCATAACGAGATAAACGATATGTCAGAAAATGATAAAGGAATTTAAGTAAAGACAGGAGAAAGCAATGAACGAAGTAAAGAATCCAAGAAAACCGCTGATAGTTTTCTATATAATCATGCTGCTTGTCATGTTTGCGTTCAATTCCCTGATAGCTCCGATGCTTGCTGAAGAGCCTAAGATCAAGGATGTGGACTACGGCACGTTCATGACCATGACTGAAGAAGGCAAAATAGGATCGGTTCAGGTCGAAGAAAACCAGATATTATTCACCAGCAAGGACGGCAAGGATGTGTACCGCACCGGAGTGATGAACGATCCTGACCTTGTCAACCGCCTGCACGCATCAGGCGCAGAGTTCACAACCAAGATTGTAAAGCAGATGTCCCCGCTGGCTAGCTTCTTCCTGAGCTGGATACTGCCGATCTTCATATTCATCGCTCTTGGACAGTTCCTGAGCAAGAGGATGATGGACAAAGCCGGCGGCCCGGGATCCATGATGTTCAACATGGGCAAGAGCAATGCCAGAGTCTATGTAAAGTCCTCCGACGGAATCAAATTCGATGACGTTGAAGGTGTTGACGAGGCAGAAGAAAATCTTCAGGAGATAGTGGACTATCTGCATGATCCTGCAAAGTACAAGGATATCGGAGCATCGATGCCGAAAGGCGTACTGCTGGTAGGCCCTCCGGGAACAGGAAAGACCATGCTTGCCAAGGCTGTTGCAGGCGAAGCAAATGTACCGTTCTTCTCGATGTCGGGTTCTGAATTCGTAGAGATGTTTGTCGGCATGGGTGCGTCAAAGGTCCGCGACCTGTTCAAACAGGCTAAAGAGAAGGCGCCTTGTATCGTATTCATCGATGAGATAGATGCGATCGGACAGAAAAGAAACAGCGGCAATTTCGGAGGCAACGATGAGAGAGAGCAGACGCTCAACCAGCTGCTGACAGAAATGGACGGATTTGAAGGCAACAGCGGAGTCATAATCCTCGCAGCGACCAACAGACCTGAGTCGCTCGATCCGGCTCTCACCAGACCGGGACGTTTCGACCGTACAGTACCTGTAGAGCTGCCTGATCTCAAAGGCAGGGAAGCAATTCTCAAAGTACATGCCGCAAAGGTCAAGACTGAAGATAATATCGATTACTCGGTTATCGCGCGCATGGCAGCTGGGGCATCCGGAGCAGAACTTGCGAATATAGTAAATGAAGCAGCACTCCGCGCGGTAAGAGACGGACGCAAAGCTGCATCGCAGACTGACTTTGAGGAAAGCATAGAAGTCGTCATCGCAGGATACGAGAAGAAGAATTCGATACTTACAGATCATGAGAAGAAGGTAGTGGCATATCACGAAATAGGCCATGCTCTTGTGGCAGCAATGCAGACGCATTCGGCTCCTGTACAGAAGATAACGATCGTACCGCGCACATCAGGCGCCCTCGGATATACGCTTCAGGTCGATGAAGGTGATCACTATCTGATGACTAAAGAAGAGCTTGAGAACAAGATAGCTACCCTGACAGGAGGCCGTTCAGCCGAAGAAGTTGCCTTCGGATCTGTCACGACAGGTGCTTCCAATGACATAGAGCAGGCTACAAAGATCGCACGTACCATGATCACGCGCTTCGGCATGAGCGATGACTTTGACATGGTAGCGATGGAAGCCGTACAGAATCAGTATCTGGGAGGAGACACTGCACTTTCATGTTCCGCCGAGACACAGACAATAATAGATAAGAAGGTAGTTGAACTTGTAAAGAAGCAGCACGAAAAAGCCAGAAAGATACTCAGTGATAACCGCGCAAAACTCGATGAACTTGCGGGTTACCTTTATGAAAAGGAGACCATTACAGGCGATGAATTCATGAGCATCCTGGAGGCAAAGTGATGAAGCGCAGAATACGATCGCATTGACGTGGCTGCACTTTATAGACAGATAAAAACTTGTATCCGAAAAAGTACTGTAAAACATGCAGGAAATTTGTTATTAATTTATCATGTTGTTTTTAAGGAAGATTCTGTGTCTTCCTTTTTTTTCGGTAAGGAGAAGAGATTATATGAATTTATTTCAAAAGTGGATGAACATCAGTCTCGTACTGAGAATTTTCATCGGTCTTATCATAGGAGCTATCCTTGGATTCATCATCCCGTCGCAGCAGTGGATCTCGATTTTCGGTGACGTGTTCGTCGGAGCACTCAAGGGCATCGCACCTGTACTGGTATTCGTACTGGTCGCATCATCGCTTGCCAACGCAAAGGGCGGTAACGCGGACAGATTCAAAGTAGTTATTTTCCTGTACATGCTCAGTACGCTCATCGCAGCATTCGTCGCAGTATGCATGAACTTCACTTTCAGAGTTAAGGTTCCTCTGACAGGCGTTGAGAACGTTGCCGAAGACCTGACTCCTCCGGGATCGGTATTCGAGGTTCTCAAGAATCTGTGTCTGAGCTTTGTCAACAACCCGATCAACGCCATTGCAAGTGCAAACTACATCGCTATCCTGTTCTGGGCAGTAGTGATCGGTCTTGCTCTCAAGGCGGCCAGTGCGGGAACAAAGAAAGTCTTCAGCGATCTGGCGGAATCACTTTCAGTTGTAGTTCGCTGGGTCATCAACTGCGCACCATTCGGTATCATGGGTCTCGTATTTAACGCAGTTTCAACAAGCGGACTCGCTATCTTCATGCACTATGGTCAGCTGGTAGCTCTGCTGGTAAGCACAATGTGCCTTACTTCGCTCGGTATCAATGCGATCATCGTAGGTCTGGTACTAAGACGTAACCCTTATCCGCTCATGTGGTACTGCATCAAGAGAAGTGCTCTCACAGCTTTCTTCACAAGAAGCTCTGCTGCGAACATCCCTGTAAACATGGAGCTCTGCAAGGATCTCGGACTTGACGAGGATATGTATTCTGTATCCATTCCTCTCGGCTCGACTATCAACATGGACGGAGCTGCAGTTACAATCACAACTCTTACGCTGGTTGCCTGCTGGACAACAGGAGTGGATGTGACATTCCCTATGGCTATCCTGCTGAGTATCGTAGCTACACTTTCCGCATGCGGAACTTCCGGCGTTGCAGGCGGCTCGCTGCTGCTGGTACCTCTCGGATGCTCGATGTTCGGAATCCCTCAGGATATTGCCATGCAGATGGTAGGAATCGGATTCATCATCAGCGTTATTCAGGATTCTGTAGAGACAGCTCTGAACTCCTCCGGAGACGCTATCTTCACAGCAACTGCAGAATTCTATTCGTGGAAAAAGGAAGGACGCGAACTTCCTCTGTAAAACATCTAAACTCGCAATTCAAAAACGCTGGAGCCTATGCTTCAGCGTTTTTTTCTGGATATCGTAAACTGTTAAGGTATCATAAATATTCACTAAAACTGAGAGGGGAGGCGTCAGACTTGCTGTTTCGCCTTCCTTCTTTCGATATATCTCTCAAACTGCAGCTTGAGTAAAGCAGCTATCGGGACGGCAACGAGCATTCCTACAACACCACCGACTTTACCGCCGGCAAGAAGTGCGATTATGACCAATACAGGATGTACTTCCACGTTGCTGCTCAGCATCCTCGGATTGATTATATTACCGTCGATAAACATAACAGCTGCGAGTATTATGCCGCCGATGATCAGATGGCTTAAGGAGCCTTCTGCCAGGCATACGATTATCAGTGATCCGAATCCCACGACCGGCCCTACATAAGGTACCAGATTGCCTATTCCTGTAAGAATGCCGATTACTACCGCATATGGCACTCCTGCTATAAGAAGTGCAATAGAGGACAGTAAGCCGACTAAGGCCGCATCTATTGACTGCCCCCTTATATAGCCTGAGAAAACTCTGTTAGCATCTGCGGAGAGCTGAGAAAGTCTGTTCCTGGTACTGTCGCTGGCCATTATATGCAGTACTTCAGCCCAATATTTGAATATTTTTTCATCAAGAAGGAAGTATATTGCAAATATCACTGCAAAAAGCAGGGTAGATGCGCCGGATTTGATGCCGTTGAATATCTTGCCCAGTTTGTCCCCGGCACTTCCGAGGTTGATGTTCATACTGGCCAGCTGCTTTTCTATGGTTGTCCAGAATCTTGAAAACTGATCGGCCAGAGCAACAAGATATTCTTTGATTTCCGCAGGGTTGAATGCTGACAGACTCTTTGTGACAGTAACGGCGATTATTCCCAGAATAACGCCCAGGGCCAGCAGCACAATGACGAAAGTCAACACAACTGCTGCGATCTTTTTTGCAGACGGTTTTTTCATCGAGCCGAAAAGCTTCTTCTCAAACAACTTTACGACAGGACTGAGCAGATATGTGAATACAAGCCCCAGCACGAGAGGCCTCAGAACTGAAGAAGCAAAGGACAGAACGTTCCCTGTCTTACCTGCAAGATAGTATATTATAAGGCACAGTACGAATACCGTAAGTGCGGACGCGACTGCATATATCGCTTTTGTCATATATTCCTGATTGTAATATTTATCCAGTTTTCTCATTTTGACCCTTCCTGAACAATTTGCCGCGCTGATGCGCCGCTGAGAAGTACTCTCTTTAAAGAATAATACATTAATAGTTTTTCAACTCAAAGGATTTTTCATTTTCACGTGGTATACTCTTCAGGTAAGTCAGTAAAACATAAAGCAGCGACGGTATTCATGAAGAAAGCTGCAAGCAGGAGTAATAATTGAACGTATTAGTTATACCTGATATTCACCTGAAGGGGTGGATGTTTGACAGAGCCGCAGAACTTATGAATTACGGTATGGCAGACAAAACAGTATGTCTGATGGATATACCGGATGAATGGGGTCATGGAAGTGACCTCGAGTTATATAGAGAAACATTCGACAAAGCGATAGAGTATGCCCGGAAGTTTCCGGAAACACTGTGGTGCTATGGGAATCATGATCTTTCATATATCTGGCTGCAACCTGAAAGCGGGTTTTCTGCTTATGCCATACAGACAGTCAGCAGCAAGCTGGCAGAGTTAAGGAAAGCTTTGAGAGACAGCAGTCAGCTGGCATATATTCACAGGATAGACAATGTGCTGTTCATGCACGGAGGACTGACACACGAATTCGTCAGGACCTATGCGCCTGATATTGACTATAAGGATACAGATGCGGTAATAAAAAGGATCAACAGCCTGGGCTTTCTGGAGATATGGGATGATGCATCACCTATATGGTTCCGGCCGCAGTATTATAATGAGAAAATGTACAGGGAGAAAGATCTTCTGCAGGTAGTCGGGCATACGCCGGTGAAAGAATCAGAGCGTTCCGGCAGTGTGTTTTCATGTGATCTGTTTTCGACTTACAGAAACGGAGATCCTATCGGAACACAGGAGTTCATCCTGATAGATACTGAGAACTGGCAATACCAGGGGATAAAATAACAGACAAAGAAATGTGGAGCGATATTAGCTTTTGTAATATCGGACATGCAAAATAACCATTTTACTGTTAGCTATAAGAGTGTTATTTTTTTATCAGACAAAGAGAGCCGCACATCAGCATACTGATGAGAGCGGCATAGAAGATAAAATAATATATTCATTATATAGGAGGCAATAAAATGGTAGGAATCATCGCAGTAGCAGGAATCGTTACAGTTTCCGGAATTCTCACTTATGAGTTCGAAGAGAAGATCGCTCCGAAGAACAACTAATAAAAACTTAAAAATCCATATCTTATAAAGGAAACGATCCGGCAGCAATGACGGATCGTTCTTTTCTTCTAACGAATATTTTTCATGATGTATTTGATAACAAACTTCGCAAGGGGACCGGCGTATTCGTATGATCTGATGCCTATCCCCAGAGTGCGGTAGGCTTCAGGCTGGAGCATGCGTGTATCATAATCACCGGGGAATTCATTTATAGTGAGCTCCGGCAGTATCGCCAGCCCCAGTCCGCGCTGCACCATTGACAGAACGGCGAAGTCATCCCTTGAATAATACCTTACCTGAGGCATGAATCCCGCATCTTCGAAAACCCTTTGGGGATCCTTGTCGTAGCTCTTATAGGTCATAATAAAAGGATAATCCTTAAGTTTTTCAACAGGCACATAATCATACTTACTAAGCTCGTGGCCGGGAGGGAAGGCGATCAGCATCGGATCCTCGAGAATAGGTATGAAATCTATGCTTGCCTTATCCCCGGGATAGCTCATGAGAGCAATGTCGAGTGAACCATCAACCAGACCGTCTATCATCTCATCGTGACCAAGCTCTTCGATCTGAAAGACGACCTGAGGGTAATTATTCTGAAAGTATTCGATGATCTGAGGAACCCAATAGACTGAAGTGCTTACGAAGGTCCCTATCCTGATGGTGCCTTTGCGCAGCCCATTAAGCTCCGCGACTTCCTGATCAAATCGTTCTTCGCTTTCGACGATCCTTCTCATCGCGGGCAGGAGCGTCCTGGCTTCCTGAGTCGGTTCAACACCGCGGTTGGTTTTGACAAGAAGAGGAAAACCGACTTCGTCTTCAAAAGCCTTCATTATCTGCGTAAGGTAGGACTGCGTGTATCCGAGAGCCTGACCGGCTTTGGTGAGGCTTCCCTTGTCTATGGCAGTAAGCAGGATCCTTATCTTTTGTGTGTTCAATTCACTCTACTCCGTTCTGTATTATTAATACCAGCCTGAGGAGCGGAAATGCGCCCATGCTCTGGACGGAGAACCGTACCTGCGGGCTATGTATTTAAGTCCCCATCTTATCTGAGGCTCAGCGTTTGTATAATAGTCGCTTCCCTCGGAAGCCATCTTTTTGGCAGGTAATGCCTGCGGGATGCCGTGGGCTCCGCTGCTCTTGTTATGCGACCGCGGGTTCCAGCCCGATTCCCTGTTCCACAGATATATCAGCGGTTCAAGCTCCGATGAGTCCCATCCGAAATCCGGCAGAAGCGAAAGAGCATATTTCTGGTATTCTCCCTTGGTGCCGGATGCGATCGGCAGCGAATCAGGAATATCGTCAGTTAACTTGTCCTCAGGGATGTAATAATCTTCGTCATCCACAGAAACGCGGCTCCAGCCGTTGCGGGTTATGCCTGTGCGCTTCACCATCTTGTCCTTCTCAAGCGTCCCTGCGCTTTTATAAGACATGTCTGCGCCTGTTCTGTATTCGATCTTTTCGGTGGTCCACAGGTATTCATATACTTCCTCAACAACGGTTTCCGCGTATGTCTTCAGCGTTGCCGCTGCAACCTCATTTGCGTGCTCGTCCATGAAATAGGATGAACTCGCAAGAGTGGAAGAACAGACCTGATCGAAAACGCGCACTTCAACATTATGACACCAGATCCTGTATACAAAACAGCAGGCCAGTATCACTGATATCAGCTCGACCGCGATGATTCCCTTCAGTATTTTGGGCTTTGCGCTTGTTTTCCTTATATGTTTAGGAGGGTTGGCGCTTTCATCCCTGATATGTTTGGGGTTTGCACGGTCTGCTTTGGAGTGTTTAGGCTTTAAGTTTTCCTGATCGTTTTGGATGATGTTCACCTCTCTGAAACTTTAGGAGACACAATCATAATCAAATTATCATATAAAGCATTGGAATTTCAACGGTCTGAATAAAAGAAAGGGCTTTTCAGCGGAAAATGCTGAAGAATAAGGGGAAAAGGATTTGTAGTCAGTAGGGCAATTAATATAAAATAATTGCATCTTTTTTGTTCCCATTGAAAAAGGGTGGACTAGAGAAAACCTAAAGGAGGAGTAAGATAAAATGGAAAAAAATGTAGTCGTAGCAGTATTCAAAGTTGAGAGTGAAGGTTATCAGGCACTTTCAGAACTCAGACAGGCAGCAGGTGCTGAGACATATCTCGTTTCCGCAGCAGCACTTGTAAAGAAAGAAAAAGACTCATGCTTCTATCTTGACGGATTTGACACAGGCGTGCAGACAACAAATGATACGATGATAGGCGGACTCATCGGAATGACGATAGGAATTCTCGGAGGTCCCCTCGGAATGCTTCTCGGAGGAAGCTACGGCGCACTCGTCGGATCGACAGTCGATGCAGGCGAAGCTATGTTCGGAGCTTCAATGCTTGATCAGATCGCTGATAAGCTGGATGACGGCATGGTAGCTCTCGTTGCACTGACTGAAGAAGAGAATGAAGAAGCTCTTGACGCAAAACTATCTGCATATGATACGATAATTGCACGTTTTGATGCTGAAGCTGTAGCTGAAGAAGTAGACAGAGCTTATGAGAAGCAGGCTGAAATGGCAAGACAGGCAAGAATGGAGCTCCGCAAGGAACAGAAAGAGAAAGCACGCGAGGAACTTAAAGAAAATATGGAGATTCTCAGCGCTAACTTTACAAAATAACTGATTACTGTAAAAAGGAAAAACCGCAGTCTTTGTTATCACAACATCGAACTGCGGTTTTTATTATTCCTGCACAGTGATGACTTCGAAATCATTGTCATCTGTCTCGTGGAAGGATTCAAGCTTAGTCATCAGAGAAGTAACAGACTTTTCAGAATAACGCTTTGCCTCACTCTCTTCGAAAGTGTTAATAAAGCATTTATTCTTTGTTGAAAGCGATGCAACATAACCTGTCTCATTGCTAAACTTATTTGTCCACTTAATAATTACCATTTCTATGGCCTCCTTTCCTTATATATATTGCTACAAGTTGGGATAATACTACTTTGTCAACCAGTTGTCAAATAATATAATATAATATAAAATAAACCTTTTATATAACTTAGCAAGAAATCCCCCATCCTCTATAGGTGGCGGGAGCATGTCACGGAATTTGAATATGAAGCTATTATTGACAAGCAGCCCTATAGGTATTTACAGAAGTAACGAACCGCTGAACTATAAAGGTTTCAATCCTGCAAACGGGATGGTGGACACTCTGAGGGAATTCTGGCCGGATAATGCCAGATGTCTTCTCATATCTGCTTTTCATGATGAGTATGAAATAAACGACAGAATGAGATATGACTATGAGCGTATCGTTAAAGATACGGGACTGTCATTATCATGCATGGACATATGCGATTCGCGGAACGGAAAAGAGAAGGCCGACGGACTACTGAGCTATGATTTTGTCATACTCGGAGGAGGTCATGTGCCGACTGAGAATGCGTTTTTCAGAAGGATAGGGCTTGAAGAAGGGTTCAGAGGGTTCGATGGAATAGTAATGGGCATCAGCGCCGGAACCATGAACTGTGCCCGAATCGTTTATGCGCAGCCAGAACTGCCGGGCGAAGCAGCTGATCCTGACTACGAACGGTTTATACCTGGCCTAGGACTGACAGAATACAACCTGCTGCCTCACTACAACGCTGTAAAAAATGACATCCTTGATGGCATGCGCCTGATAGAAGACATCGCATTCGCTGACAGCACAGGAAAAACCATCTATGCGATCACAGATGGCAGTTATCTGTTGCAGACGGAAGACCGGGCGGAGATCCGTGGTGAAGCATATATGATACGTGATGGCGGGATCAGACAGATATGCACTAATGACAATGTTTTAAAACTGCAGGTTGAATAAGATATTTGATAAAGCAGTATAAAAATAATGGGGGCTTTTCAATGAATGAAGATGAAAAGATTTTAACTGCGGATAAAAAGCCTGACTATGCACAGGAGATAATCGCGATCATAAGAGGTGATGATTCTCCAAAAGTAAAGCTTATCAGGCTCGAGGACTATCATGAGAATGATATAGCAGAGGTCATTTCCGAGCTTACAGTACAGGAAAGAAAGAAGTTTTACCACGTGTGTCCTGCGGGGATGCTCGCGGAGATCTTTGAGTATTTTGATGAGGATGATGCAGGGAAATACCTCGACGAAATGGATGTAAAAAAGGCAGCTGGCTGCTGCTTCTTAATGTGATGCACCTGGCCTGACGAAGAAAACGTGTTTTCTGTTTCATATATGATTAATAAGGAGGGTAAGATGAAAGGAAAAATTATCGCGTGCACAGTATGTGCTCTTACATGCTGCTGCCTGTATACTCACAGAAGAGTTATCAAGGCCGTTATCAAGAATGAGCCGATGCCGAAAGCACCTGAATGGCACTTCTGGGTAAAGCCTGAAGACCGCAGATAAGCGATCACGAGGAATGCCTCACAGGCAGGAGGGCAGAAGAGCATAGCCATGCAATAATTGGTTACAGAAAAAACAGGCAGCAATGCCTGTTTTTTATTAAGGTTGTAACAAGTGCGGGCAACCGAGTTTTGCAATCCGGCTAATGCGGGAGATGTCTGAAAAGCGGCTGAGCTGCCAGTGCCACGGCAATACCCACGGTGAACTGTCCGATATTCCACGGAAGGCTGACTGCCGCAAGTGCCCAGCTGCCATACATAATGCGTTCAGCTATCAGATAGCCCGCGCACATGACAAGCCCACCGGCGATCAGGGAAAATACTTTTGATCTTTTTTCAATCAGAGAACCGGCAAGAAATGCCATGGCAAATTTTATTATGAAGCTCCATGGTGCCCAAAAGGCAAAACCGCCAAGAACATCGCCGAGCGAAGAACCGAGGGCTGCAGCAACTGCGCCCTGTTTTTTCCCGATTATAAGTACTCCAATGTAGATCATTGCGTCTCCGAGATGCACATAGCCCTGTGTCATCGGGATGGGTATTCTGAACAGGATAGTGCCAAGCAGAACGAGGCATGTCATGAGTGCGGTGAAGACGAGTTTATTTGTTCTGATGTCTGAAGAATTGGAACTCATGTGAACCTCCTTTTAGCAGCTATTCTTGAACGGTACATATATATGGACTATAATAACAGGCAACTGAGATTGTAAAAATGCTCATTTTGCGATTATTATTAATAACAATTTGCTTATATTTAGGAGAAAACGGATGATTTCTGTGG
This sequence comes from uncultured Eubacteriales bacterium, assembly GCA_902801255.1. GTDB lineage: Bacteria > Bacillota > Clostridia > Peptostreptococcales > Anaerovoracaceae > Crickella. The sequence goes on from CADCHO010000002.1 coordinate 87,657, forward strand.
AAATTGATCACAATTCAGATAAAAGCCTTTATGTACAGCTTTATGAATATCTCAAAGGGGAGATCGAGAAAGGCAGGATCGAGACAGGAGAGAGACTTCCTTCGCTGAGGACGATGTCTGAAACTGCCGGTATGAGCGTCACTACTGTTAAAGCGGCTTATGAGCAGCTGATGGTAGAAGGATATCTGACAAGCAAACCGCAGTCAGGGTATTATGCCGCACGCGGAGCTGTAATAAAGGATTCACATAAGAGGCCAAAAGGCCATGACAGAGAAGAGGTCGCGGATGTAAAGGCGCAGGAAAGCAATGCAGAAGCACAAAAGAGCGGTGCGCTTCCGTTAAATTGCGACCTGGACTCCTTTGATTTCGTCAAATGGAAAAAATGCATGTCAACGGTTCTCAACGAAACACCGGAGCTGCTGCTCTCTGAGGCAGACCGTCAGGGAGAGCCGGCTCTCAGAGAGGAAATAGCAAGATATCTGTATAAGTCAAGAGGAGTGATCTGCACTCAGGAGCAGGTGGTGATCAGTGCCGGCACCCAGCAGCTCATTAATCATCTGGCCAGGATACTTAAAATGATGGATATAGCCCATGTGTCCGTTGAAGATCCCGGATATATGCCTGTAAGGAGTATTTTCCGGGACTGGGGTTTCGGCATGAGCTGCATCCCGGTCAAAAAAGACGGCATAGTAATAGAGCGGCTTCCGGTAAACATCAGGACGGCTGCATATATCTGCCCTCAGAACCAGTTCCCGACCGGAGCTCTGATGCCGATCAGCCGCAGACATGAGATCCTTGACTGGGCCGAAGCCAACGACAGCATAATCATAGAAGATGATTACGACAGCGAGCTTCGTTATACAGGAATGCCGATCCCGGCACTGCAGGGTATAGATCACGGCAACAGGGTAGTATACCTTGGCTCTTTCACATCCACACTGTTTCCGGCAATAAGGATCAGCTATATGGTGCTGCCGGAAAGAATGGTGAAGCTTTACGAGAAAATACGAAATAACTATGACCAGACCTGCTCTAAAACGGAGCAGCTGACTCTGGCAGAGTTTATGAAGAGGGGCTTCTTTCACACAAACCTCAGACGGGTGCGCAAGCTTTACTCAATCAAGCTTCAGGAGACACTTGATGCTATCAGAGAGTACGGGAGTGACGGCGAATTTCTGACAGCCGAGAATACTCAGTCCGGCATAAACATAATATTCAGACTGAATACCCATACAAAGGTGATCACGAAGGGACAAAACGGTGATGCCAGAAGCCTGGAGATACGCCGGGAAATGGCGGATCGTCTGGTGCATACAGCTGCCAAAGCCGGCGTCAAAGTGAGAGACATCGATCAGCTCGATCATGACGGCCAGATATATATGGTGTTCTACTATAACCAGATCCCGCTTGGGCGCATCAGAAATGCTGTCAAAACCATGATCGAAGGCTTCAAATCTGATGTAACAAAAGGCAGCCTCGGCCTTCCGGCAGTATATGAAGTCATAAGGCTGAGCGGAGGAAAACCGCAGTTCCTGAAGGAACACTATGACAGGCTCGAGAGATCCCTTGCAAGCATGAGGATACCGGTGCCTTTCACATGTGATGAGCTGGCCGGATGCATAGCTCAGCTTGCAGAAGAGAGCGGGATAAAAGATCATAATATAAAGATAGAGGCAGATATCAGCGGGCATTCAACGATGTATCTCAACCCAACACACTATCCATCTGCGGAACAATACGAAAAGGGTGTCAGAACTGATCTGTTCAGAGGCGAGAGAAAGAACCCTAACATCAAGATGATGGACCGTGAGCTCAGAGATGCGACCGATAAAGCTATAAAGTCGGGAAATCTGTACGAAGTGTTCCTGGTAAACAGGGATGGGATCATAACGGAGGGCAGCCGTTCAAATGTGTTCTTTATTAAAAATGGTGAGGTATACACTTCGCCGACAGATACAGTACTGCCCGGCGTCACCAGAACCGTAATTATAAGAATCCTGGAAGATGCAGGCATACCTCTTCATTATAGTGCGATAAAGCAGGAAGAACTGAGTGGATTCGATGCTGCATTCATAAGCGGCACCTCCCCTAAAGTGCTTCCTGTCGCAAATATCGGTGATATCGCATATGATGTTGACAATCCGGTATTGAGGTCTTTAATGGCACGGTATAATATTTTGTTATAGGGATAAAGAGAGGAGCTCTTTATGAACTTGACAGACGATGAAAAGAACAGGCAAATAATAGAAGAGCAGGCCGCAACTATCCGTCTTTTTACCGATCTTACAAAGGCGGGAAGCTGGATTATTAACTATGCACCGGACGGCTCTTTGGAATCTGTACAATGGGGCGATGGATTCCGCAGGCTGATGGGCTACAGCGACCAAAGTGATTTTCCGGATGAAATAGAATCCTTCGTGCGGGGAATTTACCCGGAAGACAGGGAATTGCTGATGGGCGATATGACCGCCAGTGTTTTTGATGAAAATATCATGAGCACATCGGGCAAGGAATTCCGCTTTTGCAGAAAGGACGGCTCAGTCCGTTGGTTTCGCAGCAGCGGCATACTGACCCGTGATTCTGAAGGCAGGCCGGTGCAGCATAGAGGCGTTACGATCGACATAACCCAGGCGAAGGAGCATGATGATCTGTATGCTGAACTGCAAAATGAAGCTGCGTCCCTCGACACCATACATGAAATGCTCGGATCCGGCAAATGGACGATGGATTTCGACGAAGATGGCGTGATGGAGAGCGTCACCTGGAGCGATGAGTTCCGAAGGATGCTCGGTTACAATGACGCGGATGATTTTCCGGACGTGCTGGAATCCTGGTCCGACCTGCTGCATCCTGATGACAAGGATCGCGTGCTGCGGGAATATAACGAAACACTCTATGACTATACCGGTCAGAAGACCTATGACGTGGAATACCGGCTGCTGACGAAAAACAGAGGTTACCGCTGGTACCGGGCTGTCGGCAAACCGACACGCCGCTCTGATGGCTCGCCTAAAACTTATGTCGGTGTGTTCATAGATATCACCGAGCAAAAGGAAATGATGCAGGAACTGGCTCAGCAGCGGGAATCGCTTAGCATTGCGCTGGAGGAAGCCAATCAGGCCAACAAAGCAAAGACGGCTTTCCTGTCTAATATGAGCCATGAGATCCGAACTCCGATGAATGCGATCATCGGACTGGACCGTATCGCTCTGAATGATCCCGGAATATCTGATGCGACCAGGGAACACCTTGAGAAGATCGGGCTTTCAGCCCAGCATCTGCTCAGCATAATCAACGACATCCTTGACATGAGCCGCATCGAATCCGGCCGCATGACCGTGAAGAATGAAGAGTTTTCTTTCGCAAAGGCGTTAGCCCAGGTCAATACGATCATAAGCGGCCAGTGCAGGGACAAGGATATTGAATATGAATGCCGTGTAAAAGGTACGGTTGACGATTACTATATCGGCGATGAAATGAAGCTGCGTCAGGTTATGATCAATATCCTGGGGAACGCAGTCAAGTTTACACCGTCAGGCGGCAGCGTCACGTTTGTTGTGGAACCAACCGCAAGATTCGATGGAAAAACTACGCTTCGATTTATCATCAGCGATACTGGTATCGGAATGAGTCAGGAATTCCTTCCTAAGCTTTATGATGCATTCAGTCAGGAGGATTCATCCAGCACAAACCGCTATGGAAGCACAGGCCTGGGAATGGCCATAACCAAGAGCTTCATTGAGCTGATGAACGGAACGATTTCAGTAGAGAGCGAAAAACAAAAGGGAACAACATTTACAGTCACGGTCACGCTGATCGACTGCGATCAAAAAAGTATTGGGGATGATGCTGATATTCCGCAGCCTCATGAACTGTGCGTATTGGTGATCGATGATGATCCGATCGCCTGTGAGCATGCGCAGCTTGTTCTGGGACAGGTGGGTGTGAATTGTGAAAAGGCATTGTCCGGAGCAGAAGGCCTGCAGATGGCGAAAGTCCGCTATGCCAGAAGGGAACCTTATAGTCTGATCCTGGTTGATTGGCGCATGCCTGATATGGACGGCATAGAAACGACCCGGCAGATACGGGCTGCCGTGGGCACCGAAACGCCGGTGATCATACTTACCTCATACAACTGGGATGAAGTTGAGGATGAAGCGAAGGCTGCAGGTGTGGATACCTTTGTTGCAAAGCCATTATTCGCCGGGAAGGTGCTTGATGAGTTTAAGGAAGCTTTCAAAAAGAAGAATGCGGAGCTTTTGCGGGAAACGGCAGATCTCAAAGGCCGCAGAGTGCTGTTAGCAGAAGATGTCACAGTAAATGCCGAAATTATAATGATGGTACTCTCCATGCGTGAGATACAGGTGGATCACGCGGAAAACGGACGTATCGCTGTAGAAATGTTTGAGAAACACGAAGAAGGCTATTATGATGCTGTTCTGATGGATATGCGTATGCCTGAAATGGATGGACTGGAGGCGACCCGGAGAATCAGAGCCATGGACAGACCTGATGCAAAGAAGATTCCTGTCATAGCGTTAACGGCAAATGCTTTTGATGAAGATGTTCAGCGAAGTATGCAGGCAGGTCTGAATGCACACCTGAGCAAACCGGTGGAACCGGATATATTGTTTGAAACGTTAGAGGAGCTTTTGCATCATTAGATAAGGAGTTTTTCCGGAGGAGACAGGGAACGGTTCCCGGCCTCCTTTTTGTTGGAAACAGAGAACCGTCCCCCTGTCTACCTGTGCCTCCCTGTTAAAAAATTATTAGAATTGAAATGCTGTTTTGCACCGCATATTATTGAAGATGGAAGGACAGTGGTAGGTTATCCTACTAAGCATAGAGGAAGGGGGTAGTAATTATGGGCTTGTATCTGAAAGACCTTTTTGCGGCTATCGCTGTTGTCTTTAACGCAATTCCTATGGCTATGTTTTCGCTGTCATATGGATTTGCTGCATTTCCTACAGCGCTCGGATTCATAGTCGGCGGATTCGGCATGCTTCTGACTCATCAGATCGCACCAATCTCACTGCAGGCAGAAAGTATCGTGCTTGCAGGAACCATCAGCCATGACCGCAATGAGAGACTGAACATCATCTTCTACAGCGGTATCGTAATGGCGATTCTGGGTCTATGCGGTGTGCTGACAAAGACCATGGATTTTATCGGCCCGTGCATTCTGAACGCCATGCTGGCAGGTGTTGGCCTTATGCTGGCTAAAGCCGGATTTGACATGATCAAACAGAACAGATTCGTTTCCGGCATTTCCATGGCATCGGCAATTATTGTCTATTTTGCAACCAACGATCTTATCTGGACGATCGCAGTCTCTGTTATTGTCAGTGATGTTGCACACCTTATCAAAGTCAAAGTGACAGGCCAGCAGGATCATCTGCTGGAAGTCGATATGAGCAAGGAAAGACTCATACCGCTGAAACTGACCGTTAATCCTCATATCATCCGCAGCGTACTGGCTGTCTGCACTCTTCAGATAGGCGGAAATATCGCTTATGCCACCATTACGGCGGGCATTGCAGGAGAAACGGCAAATGTAGACGCGATCACCGTTTATTCCGGCCTGGCGGATTCGGCAAGCGCATTCTTTGGCGGTGGCCCGGTAGAAGCAATCATCAGCGGCACTGCGGCAGCACCTCATCCGTTGCTAGCGGGAGTGTTGCTGGTTGCGATCGTGTCAGCAATATTCCTGACAAGAACGATCACAAAGCTGGCTAAGCACATTCCGGCAGAGACTATCTCGGGTTTCCTGTTCGTGCTCGGAGCCTTTGCAGTCTTCCCTGAAGATGCAAAAGCGGCACTTACTGAAGATCCGGTCGTAGGCGCCTGTGTAATCATTGTCACAAGCTTCTCCGATCCGTTTATCGGTATGGTATCCGGTATCGCACTGAAATACGGACTGATGTTCCTCGGAGCTTAGATACAGATAAATAATATGTAAACTGAAAAAATGCAGCCTTTTTATGCAGGCTGCATTTTTCTTTATTTCCTCTTAAAACATATGAAAACTGATGACCATCGAGAGAAGTTCAAACAATTCTCAGAGAATAATCTGGTTGTAGTAAGGGGTGCGATCCCCGATATTGATGAGTAAATCTGGACAAAACCTCTTATTGTGTCGCTTTAAGAACGTAATGATATATTCTGTCTGTTGAATTAGCGACATTTTGTAGCTATATTGAAGTTATACTATCTGATAAAGTTTTTCTTCATATATTTCATCAATGTAGTATTAAGAAAAGGCAGATTGATGCCACACGATAAACTAAGCAAAACACTTTACATGGTAACTGATGTGCCTGAGACATAAGGAAGTGAAATAGTGGGTATTATGAAAGACGTTTTTCTCTATCTGATGATATATGCCGGCAGTGCGCTGATGGCTTATAACATATCACGTTATGTGTGCTTTTCAAGAGATGTCCGGAAACACGGAAACTGGAATAAGGAGCAAAAGCTGTTTAATATTCCTATAGTTTTGCTGATCCTGTTTTTCGTCGGATATTTGATTGTCGGGTTTTTCGGGAAGCCGGATCTTGTTATGGCGGGTATCCTTTTTGGCGGTAGCATTTTCGTATTTGTTATGCTTCTTCTCATCCGCCGTACGTTTGACAGGATCCAGGAGAATGAGCAGCTTGAAGCGAAGCTGTCTGCTGCTGAAGAGGCGAGTAAAGCGAAAACATTTTTTCTGTCCAATATGTCCCATGACATCCGTACACCATTGAATGCCATTATAGGCTATACTACGCTGGCAAAACGGGAGGGTGTTACAAACGAGGAAAAAAGCGAGTATATAGATAAAATCGAAATAGCAAGCCGTCAGCTTCTGGAAATCGTGAACGATGTGCTGGAAATGAGCCGCATCGAAAGCGGGAAGTTCAGCCTTGAACCGACCTGTGTGGATTTGGAAAGCTGCATATTGGAAGCGTGCGATCTGGTCAGGACGCAGCTGGAAGCAAAAAAAATCGAATTATCCGTATCTTGTGATGTTTCGCACAAATGGGTGCTGTGCGATAAGGTCATGCTGGATCGCGCTCTTATGAATCTGCTGTGCAACGCGGGAAAGTTTACGGAAGAAAATGGCAATGTGTCCCTGCAGATGAAGGAACTTACCAGTGATGAAGAGACTGGCAGATATGAAATCCGGATAAAAGATACAGGTATCGGTATGAGCCAGGAATTCGTGGAGCGTTTGTTTACTCCATTTGAACGAGAACGAACATCGACAGTCAGCAGAATCCAGGGAACAGGACTTGGTCTTGCAATTACAAAACATATTGTTGACATGATGGATGGCAAGATAACAGTTCAGACGGAGCAAGGCAAAGGTACTGAGTTTATTATTACGACTGCCTTCCCGCTGGTGGAGCCGGAAGAGGAAATCTGTTCCAACGCGAGGGATGAGGCCTCCTTTGAAGGTAAGCGTGCACTGCTGGTCGAAGATAATATGATCAACATGGAAATTGCTCAGATGCTGCTTGAACAGTCGGGTTTCCTGATCGAAACAGCGGAGAATGGAAGAATAGCCGTGGAAATGACGGCAGCATCCGAGCCGGGATACTTTGATGTGATCCTGATGGATATACAAATGCCTGTTATGGATGGATATATGGCGGCGCAGGCGATACGCAATCTTCCCGACCCGGGACTCGCCGGCATCCCGATCATAGCAATGACGGCTAATGCGTTCCAGGAGGATATAAAGAAAGCCGAGGAAGTCGGGATGAACGGGCATATCGCAAAACCGCTGGATATCCCAAGCATGAAAGCTACTCTGCAGCAAGTACTGAATCAAGCCCCGGAGGCTTTTGGTTGTTCATAAGATATCCTTGACAATGTCATTCGGGAAATAGAATTCTATGAGTCTTCTTATTTCTTCACTGTCATTATGTTTTGTCAATAGCTCTAAAACGCCTTTTGTATCCGCTATCTTAAGCTGGTAGGAAGTGTATACATCTTTTAAGAAGGCGGAGAACACTTCCTCGCCTAAGAGCTGCTTCACCTTATACAAAAAGTGCGGCGCATAGGCATATTCTGTCTTACCCGGTGTATCCAGCGCGAACTCATCGTCCATACCCATGAATGTTATTAAATTCTTGTTATCCTCCTGGGTTACCAGATCATAGTGATCCAGCGGAGCAAGATCTGATTCGTAGATTTCTTCGATCATTTCACGCTCTGAAATGTATTCATCCGGTGATGCCCCCTCACTGTAGTATTCTTTCAGCAGATGATAAGACTCCGTGTCATTACACATGATTTCGCTAGTGAGGAAAGTTGTTATTCCTTCATCGATCCATGATTCACGGTTTTCATTATTTCCAACTGCATAATAAAACCACTGGTGTGTTATTTCGTGGATCGTATACTTATAAGCAGAGCTGTAAGCTGACAGGTCCTCCGTAATCATGTCCGTTCCGCTGACATCCGCGATCCCGGAGTACTCCATATTGGAAGTTCCTTCGACCATAACAAAGCTGTCCCTGACATAAGGACCCACCATTTCTGTCAGCAGAGTAAATGCATCCGTGATGAACTGTTTCGATAAAGTCCGGTAGGTTTCCTCGCCTGTTGTTTTCAGATAATAATTCTCAATTTTGACGCCCTCGACCTCAAAAGTATCAACGCCCATGAAATCCGATACATAGATAGCGAGATCTCTGAGAGCCTCCGCGTCTACTGTGGTTCTGGTCCCTTCTCTCTTAACTGTACCGGGCCCTGCAACGAGAAAGGATTCAGGAGCCTCAACAGTAACGTGATAATCCGCAAGCTCGGGATTCCTGTTCTCAAAAGTATATTCCGGCGGATCAAGGCACCAACCGTCGTTCGTATAGTATTCCAGGTACGGATAGCAAAACGCCAGCTGGAAAAGACTGCCTTCGTCTCTTTTATATACTCCGAATCTGTAATCACAGACCGGCAAATCCGTCCATGCGTTCACCTGCAGCGTTCTTGTTTCGCCGGCTTTGAGCGGATCCGACTCGAGATCGACTTTAATAAGTGTGTCATCCTGATCATATGTAATTTTTAGCTGTTCGTCGCTTCCTTTCCATGTGACCGAGGTGACTGCGGAGGATCTTCCTTCATTCTCTTCTTTTATTTCCGGGTTTTCCTTCATAAGGGCGTCGATATAGCCGTTTGGATAATACCGGATATAAAGGCTGCTGAAATCTTCATCACCACTTTTATTTGCGATATCCATGAAGACCGTCTGCTCCAGCCGCTCCTTTTCCGTATCCAGCTTCAGGTCGATGTCATAGGAAAGGGCACGGATAGCCGCAGAGTCAACAGCTGCATTATTTTCCACACTGTTCTCTTCCGTCACGGGAGACTTAAGCCTTGTGGAGGTATAAACAGCCAGTCCAATGACCGCTGCTAAAAGAACAGCTATACAGATTATCACACTCATTTTCCTGTGATTTTTCATCGTTGTATCCTCCTGAGTACAGTTAAGCACTGTAGTATAGAATAATAATATCAGTTATAAAAAGCGAATCAAACATCTCTGGCGGCAGATACTAAACAAATTGCAATTCGGGAGCATGATGCCGGCATAGCTGCAACTAATAACAACATAAAATGTTAACTATGGTTGGTTGTCCGCAGGGCAACCAACCTTTACAATATTCATAACAATCAAACAAATCGGATATATCTGATAAAACGAATCGAAAGGAACTGATATGAATATTGTAGAACTGACGGATGTGAGCAAAACTTATCCGTCTTTCCGACTGAAAGAAGTCAGCTTTTCTCTGGAAAAGGGCAAAATCACCGGCTTTATCGGCCGAAACGGTGCCGGCAAAACTACAACAATAAAATCGATGCTGAATCTGATCCATACAGACAGCGGAGAAATCTCATACTTCGGCGTGCCGCTTTTGGGCAATGAGAAGGAAATCAAACAGAGGATCGGTTATTCTACCGGAACTGTCAGCTGGTATCCGAGAAAGAAAATAAGCGAGATAGTGGAAGTTACCAGAAGCTTTTACCGCGACTGGGATGGGACTGCCTACCGGAAATATATGGAACTGTTCGGAATAGACGAGAACAAGAAACCTATAGAGCTTTCGGAAGGAATGAAGGTAAAGTTCAATCTGCTCCTGGCACTTTCACACAAAGCAGAAGTCCTGATCCTGGATGAGCCGACAAGCGGCCTGGATCCTTTTTCCAGGGACGAGCTGCTTGGGCTGTTCAGGACACTCAAAGAACATGGTGTTACCATATTTTTTTCAACTCATATAACGTCAGACCTTGAGAAATGTGCGGACAATATTGTCTATATCAGCGGTGGTGAGATCATAGCAGACTGTTCAAAGGCAGATTTCGTGCATGATCAGGGAAGACAGGGAGAAACACTCGAAGAAATATTCCTGAGACTTGAGAGGGAGGTGAGATCATGAATGCGCTTTTGAAAAAAGAGATGCGCCTCAGTGCTTTGCTGCTGACTTATTTGTTCATCGGGTTTGCTTTTATGACAATGCTGCCGGGATATCCGGTACTATGCAGTGCATTTTTCATAAACCTTGGGATATTCCAGAGCTTTCAGAGTGCCAGAGAGGCCAACGACATAGTTTTCTCAGCTCTGCTGCCGGTAGCTAAGCGTGATGTAGTCAAAGGAAAGTACCAGTTCTCAGTCATGATAGAGCTGTGCGGGTTCGCGCTGATGGCAGTTCTGACCCTTGTGCGAATGACGTTCCTGTCAGATGCGGCTGTGTACCGTCAGAATGCACTGATGAACGCAAATCCATTCTGCCTCGGGTGTGCGCTGGTGATCTTCGGAGCGTTCAATCTGATCTTTCTCGGAGGGTTTTTCAGGACGGCTTATAGCCTTGGAAAGCCGTTCATCACATACATCATTGTGAACTTCCTTCTGATAGGAATCGCCGAGGCATTGCATCATTTCCCGGGGATGGAAGCACTCAACGCTTTCGGCTTTGACCACATTGGTCTGCAATTATCGACACTGCTCGCCGGGGCAATTCTATATATACTGCTTACTGTCATGTCGTATAATAAAGCGTGTGAGAATTTTGAAAGAATCGATCTCTGAAGAGGTGACGAAATGCTGAAAGACAATCTGGTCATGCTCAGAAAACTGAACGGCTACTCGCAGGAGCAGATAGCTGAAAAGATAGACATTTCACGTCAGGCATATGCAAAGTGGGAAAGCGGCGCAACTGTTCCGGATGTTGACAAAGCGGCTCTGCTCGCAAGGGTTTACGGAGTGACATTAGACAGCCTGCTGAAGACAGAAACGATTGAAGGAGTCGGAATAGTTCCTCCTGCCGAAAAAGGAAAGAATATCTGGGGTACGGTCACGCTTGGAGACAGAGGACAGATAGTCATTCCTAAGGCGGCCCGGGATCATCTCGGGATCAAAGGCGGAGATCGTTTGATTGTTGCGAGCGATGAAGTGGGCGTCGCATTGATCCCGGCAGAACTATTTGAAAGCAAAATGCAGGAGATTATGAACAAGTTATCTGAAAAATAAATAGAAGACATCTTGACTAACGACCGAACGGTAGGTAAAATAGCGGTGTCGGATATCGAATGTGTTTTGCTGTTGAAAGGAGAACTATGGAAAGGGGCAATACGAGAGACGAAATACTGAAAGTCGCACTCGACCTGTTTTCGGTAAACGGTTATGAGGCAACAAGCATTTCACATATCGCAGATGCGGTCGGAATACGAAAAGCCTCTCTTTACAGCCACTTCAGCAGCAAGCAGGAGATACTTGATAATGTCGTAGAGTCAGTACTGAACGGATACGCAGAGCATTCGATATTTGCCAACGCTGACTGGGATGATCCTGAATTCACCAAAGACAAAGAAGGGATGACTGGCGAAGACGCCGCGAAGATGATCCGGGGCCAGGTCAGATATATAGTTCATGATCCTGCTATCAGCAAGGGCAGAAAGTTGCTCCTGATAGAACAGTTCCGGAACAAAGAGCTTGCTGTTCTGCAGACTAAAATGAATTACGCAGATATCCTGAAATATTTCGAAGGTATGATCAGATTCCTTATCCGTAGTAATACACTTAAGGATGGAGATACTGAGATCATGGCTGCGCAGCTTTCATCACCGATAACGGTATGGATCAACCTGTGCGACAGGGAACCTGCCAGAGAGGAAGAAGTAATGGAGCTGGTTCACAAACACGTGCTGCAGTTCTTCGAGGTATACGCAAAGTAGAACGATGCAAGTAATCAATTGTATAGAATATACGTACCGGCCGGCCATTGAGGCTGACCGGTAAAAAAATACACCTCAAACTACCGAACGATAGGGAGCAAATGGAGGGATCAGTAATGTGTACAAGCATAGTAGTAAATAAGAAAAAGACGATAATAGGCTGGAACCTGGATCTTCTGGATATGGAATACAGAGTCAGACCTGCAAATGAAGGGGTATACATAGAGGTAAATGATGCAGCGGAAGGGTGGATGCCGCTGTTTGGCGCCAACTGCCGGGGAGACTTCGTTGGAATGCCTACATGCTGGCCTTTCGATGAGAGAAGTGATCCGAAGGGAGACGGTGAAAATGTGATAATGCTGGATGTCGACCTTCTGCTGCAGAAGAAAACACTGCAAGAAATACGTGAAATAACGGCTGAAAGACCTGTATACAGCATCCCGGGACTGACATTTATGTCAGCTCTGTCAGATGCTGACGGCAACGTGCTTCATATCGTGCCGGGGCAAGGCTCCAGCTATTATGAAAAACCTGAATACAAGATATTAACTAACTTCTCACCATATAAGCAGGACTCGGAGACACATCCGTGGATGGGCTGGGATAGATATCACAAAGCAAAAGACATGCTGGATAAAGCGTCATATGATTTTGATGTTGAAGATTGCTTTGAAGTACTTAGAGAAGTATCTCAGGAAGTCTGCCCGACTGTTGTATCTATGGTATATGACGTGACAAACAGGACTGTTTACTGGTGTGAGAACAGAGACTGGGATAAGAGAGAACTGTGGAGGTGGAAATAGTCATGAAGACGAATATAGAAAAATACATTATTGGTACCAGATATGACAATAAAGCGCTGATCACATTCTTCGCTTTAGTGATAATACTTTCGCTGGCGGCAGAGGCATTTATAGTAAATGGAGGCCCGCGCTGGATGTATTTTGTGCTGATGTGGGTCCCTGCGTTCTCCGCAATCTTTGCAAGTGCAGTTTCACTGAAAAAAAACAAGGAGAAATTTTCCCTGAAGAATTTTATCTCCGGACTTGGGATAAGGAAATGCAGGATCCGTTACATACTGCTTGCTGTTCTTATTCCTATGATCTATCTGCTGATCCCATATATGATCTACTGGAAAACACATCCTGAAAACTTCGGGTATACAGGCGTGGCTCTTCAGGTAGTATTAAAAGATTGTCTTCCGATGATGGTAATTGGGATTTTCCCCAACATCATTTCAGCAATGGGTGAGGAAATAGGCTGGCGTGGGTACATGCTTCCTGCACTTACGAAAAGAAGCAACCTTGTAAAAGCACTCATAGTTACAGGCCTGTTCTGGGCATGCTGGCATCTGCCGCTGCTCGCTTTCGGGGACTATATGGCAGGTGCGCCGGTATGGTATAAACTGCCTGCATTCGTGCTTTGCATATTACCGGTTGGGATCATTATTGGCGGTCTGACATACATGAGCAATAGCGTATGGCCGGCAGCGTTCCTGCATGCGGCACACAACAACTTTGACCAGGCAGTATTTGGCGTAATAACAAGAGGCGACGACATGATGTATTATGTAAGTGAGACCGGACTTCTCACAATAATATGCGCATGGGTGATCGCGATTATAATGATCGTTAAAATCAAAGATATTGCAGCAAAAGAGGAGAACCGAATATGAGATCCCGGTAGCTTTGGATCTTGCATGGAGAGTATTCTCTGAATATGAATCCCCGGATTACTCTGATGAGGGTACTGAGGAATTCCGCAGGTGTCTGCATGATGAGGAATACCTGTACGGCATAGATTATATCGGGGTGTTTTACGACCAGAAGCTTATTGGTTTGATTGGGATCCGTACAGGACTGGAGCATATCTGTTTCTTCTTTGTCGATGGGCAGTATCACAGAAAGGGGGTCGGAACTAAGATGTTTGATTACCTTCTGGAGAATTATAAAGGCAATAACATAACAGTCAACTCTTCACCGTATGGTCTGGGCTTCTACAAAAAGCTTGGATTTGTCCCGACTGAAGAAGAGAAAACAATCAATGGTATACGATTCACACCGATGATATATGAGAGGAAATCAAATGGAAGTGATTTATGAAAAGAAAAAAGAAATGACATTTATCGGGTATCACACAGAAATACGTCCGGAGGAAGCATATCAGAAGTGCCCGGAATTTTGGGACAAGGAATACGCGATGAAATATGCGAAGCTCTGGCAGACGATGGAGCCTGCAAATGCTGTCGAGAAGGCGATCATTGAAAACGGGGTAGGCATGTACGCTATATGTGCTGAGTCAGAAAATGGCTTCAGTTACTGGATCGCCGGCTTGTATCAGGGCGGTGATGTTCCGGACGGACTGGAACTGTATTCATTCCCAGAGAGCAACTGGGCTGTGTTTAGTACAAAGGGACCGATCCCCGGATCGCTGCAAACATTGAATACTGCAGTATGGCAGGATTGGTTCCCGAACGAGGGGCAGAAATATCACGCAAACGGAACAGCGACACTGGAAGTTTATTCCGCGGGTGATCCGAACTCATCTGAATATGAATGCAGCATATGGGTGCCGGTCAGGAACAGAGTGAATGAATATATCGCGTACTGTGGATTGGACTGCGAGACATGCGAAGCCCATATTGCAACTGTAAACAATGATAATGATCTGCGGGTCAAGGTCGCAAAGGAATGGTCAGAGCTGAACGGTGTAGAGATCACGCCGGAGATGATTAACTGCGCAGGTTGCCGAATAGACGGAGTGAAGACTCCTTTCTGCGATTCCCTTTGTCCGATCAGACAGTGTGCACTTAGCAAGGATGTAGAAACATGCGGAGACTGCGACGAAATGAGCTCATGTGAAAAGCTTGAAATGATAACAGGAAACAACGAGGAAGCTCTCAAACGTCTAAAAAACAGGTAGAGAGAAAACAAACCAGTAAAAGAACAAGAGAATGCGAAAAAGCAGCGCCGGTTCGAGCTGAGGCAGAAAAAGAAAAGAGAGGACAGATAAAAGTGAATAGAAAAGCACTTTATATGGGGGTGAAATAATGCGTATCTATGTTGATTTTGACGATTGCCTGTGCGAGACAGGAAGGGCATTCTCAGAGCTTGTGCTGGAAATGTTCAATAAGCATGTTCCTTATGACCGGATTCATTATTTTGAACTGGACAGGTCTTTTGGTCTGGATGCGGAACAATACGAGCGGTTTATGCTTCGTGCGCACGAGCCGGAGATACTGTTGTCATATGATGCGACGCCGGGAGCTGCAGAGACTATAAACGAATGGATTTCCTGCGGGCACGAAGTATCGATCATTACCGGCCGCCCATCAAGCGTTTATGAGCCATCCCGTATATGGCTGGATGAGCATGGACTTAAGAACGCCAGACTGTTCTGTCTCAATAAATATGGAAGGAATCACTTTATCAAAAACAGTAATAGCACTCTTGAACTTGAAGACTATTACAGGATGAAGTTTGATTATGCAGTTGAGGATTCTCCAAAGGCGTTCAAATTTTTCGAACATCTGCCGGAACTTAAGGTTCTGGTGTTTGACAGACCATGGAACAGGGAATGTGCTTTTCCGAATGGAAACTATCAAAGATGCGCTGATTGGGAGAGCATTCGCAAGATTGTTACCAGTGAGGACAACAGAAATGCAGGTAGTCAATTATTTTGAAAGCAACAGGCAAGCCCACTGGCTTGAAGAAATCAAGCGGAGCGATTGGAACGCAGGATCTTTTCTAGCTGATTTAATCAGCAGAGGGATGTTTTTTGATGCTATCGGAGCGGAGGCAAAAGTATTGCTCCTGACAGAAGGCGATGAGTTGATCTCTTTTTGCACATATGCTGAGAAGGACGACATTTATAAAAAGACGGGCCTTGAAAATATGGATGCGCCGTTTTTGTCTCCGCCTGTGGTAAAGAAACGTATATAATAATAGAGAATGTTTTAACAAAATACGAGGTCGGGAAACAATCCTGTCAGAGCTGATGCAGGGGGGGAGGATAGTGAAAGTCAGGATGGAAAATAAATCAAGAAAGCATGTTTTGTGTGAGAAAGCGCCGCTTGCTGCAATGATTCTGGTGGCGGTTCTCGCATTGGTATTATTAACTATACCCGGGTTGCTGGGTCTTCCTAAGGTAGCAGAAAGCCTAACGTCAAGCGTTCTCTCGGTACTCTTTATGATAGCCTACACAAGGTGGTTTGCTCCTGAGTTCAAAGGTGTATTCAGAACAAGTCATCTTGCAACAGGACTCGCTTTCGTATGGTTGGCTTTTGCATTTAAATTCTTCGGAGCGTATTTCGTGAATCTTGCAGACAGCGGCTTTTATTTCAAACCTACCGTAGCAGCTCTTGCCATGGCAATTGCCGCAGGTTTTTACGAAGAGACGATATTCAGAGGAGTTACTGTTCCTATCGGAATGAGATATTTCAAGAGTGAAAAAAGAGTGGGCATTCTTGTGCTCATATCAGCTCTTGTATTCGGCCTTATGCACATCGGAAACATTTTGAACGGTGCGAGCATACAGATGGGAATCGCTCAGGGCGTCGCTACGACCTTCGCAGGAATATTTTTCATTGCTGTATTTCTCAGGACCGGAAACATACTGATCCCGATCTTCATGCACGGCATATTTGACTACATGTGCTTTACAACGGACCCTACATTGGAAAACGGAATTATGGCCAATGATATAGCTACGAGGGCACTGATACTTGCAGTATTAGTTGACGTAATAGCCGGCATTTGGGGGCTGTATCTTCTCCGCCCTGCAAAGAGAGCAGAGATACACGCGATATGGGACGATAAGTGGAGCGTGATCCGCTAAGAGTGCAATGCATCCTCATTTGCGTTTACTGACAATTATAATCAGAAAAAAGCAGCGCAATAGGAAGGACCTGACGCACTGTTTTCATTCAGTCGAGCGACGTATACAGTGGATTGCGTATATAGATCTCTAAAAACGCTCAGTATGCGCAATCAAAGGAAAAGTTGTGCATAGGTGCATAAAGAATCGGCCTCTATGCGCAATGAAAAATTAAGATGCCAGTGATCCCAACAAAAAGTGGAGAGATCACTGGGAACTTTATGAGAAAATGGCTTAAAACAAGGTGACGATCGTCAAAATGTAATGATTTCAATCATAAGCTGAGCCAGACACAATGATAATTGCGCAAATCACATCCGAAAAAGATGGGTGGTGCGCAATGATAAAGCCGATTGCGCATGAGCTTTAAAATGAGGGGGGAGTATGCGCAATAACGTTTTGAACAGTAGTCATCATTGAGAGGGACAGTTGCTGTTTTATAAGACTGCATATTCTCGTTTGTCGAAATGAGACAGGAAAAAAAGAAAGTGCAATTATGGCTGGCAGAGCACCTCGGCTTGGGTGCTTCTGAAGCGGGCGACTGTAGTTGCCCGCTTTTATGATGCGTTCCGAAAAAGAAAACCTCCGATTTCTTGGAGGTACAGCGACATCATCCCATCCATTCCTCAAACTTTCCTCAAATCGTCTTGCTTTTTTCTTTTTTATTGCGACGCATAATTAGGCATAGAAAAATGTGGTAAGAGTATGAAATGTTTCTTCTTTGCTG
>CADCHO010000002.1:105511-111747 GCA_902801255.1 uncultured Eubacteriales bacterium
GCTGTTCAGATATGCCATTACTCTGCCCCGGATACTCTTCGGCGAAGTGTGAAAGCTTCTGCCCGCCAGCATAAGGTTTTTGCGCATGAACACATCCAGTATATTGGTGGTCAGCTTGAGTCTCCAAGGGGATGGATCCTGACTACACGATCCAGGAGATCCTATTCGGAGCATCAATATTTTGCATTTTTCGTTTGCAACTGCATCAACCAGCATGGGCTCATCTTTGGCCATGGCATATGTCTCTGCAAATACCTGACCTTCCCCTACATGACTCAGAATGGTCCTGTTTCCCCACATGTCATTACTCTCTATTCGAACGGTGCCTTCAAGTACCAGCCCCATCATATTTGTTATACTCCCTGCATGCAGTATGACCTCATCCTTTGTATATTTTTTCTCAGATGAATTGAGTGCCGACAAAGCCGCATCCAACTCGTCATCATTCATGCCGCGGAATATCACGGTCTTTTTGAGAAAGTCCTTATTCATAAAATTCTCCGGCAATGCTTGTCATGAAGGCGCCATAGATATAGTTGACGGCAAGGCGAAGCTTGTGAGAGAAAACTTCTGCGATGGCTTTGGTGACTGCCTTCCGAACTGCCCGACAGGAGCGATCACTTTCGAGGAGAGAGAGGCACCGGCATATGATGAGGCAGCAGTCAAGGCAGCACAGGCAAAGAAAAAGGAGGAGAAGACGGAACGTGTACATGAGGGTGGCTGCCCGGGATCAAAGATGATGCAGTTCATGGCAAAGCATGATAATTGTGAGGAACAGCCGGCGAATGTGAGCCGCATATCGAGACTCGGTCAGTGGCCTTGCCAGATCAAGCTCCTGCCGACGGAAGCACCTTTCTATAACGGAGCCAAACTCCTGATTGCGGCTGACTGTACAGCTTATGCTTACGCAAACATGCATGAGGACTTCATGAAGGGGAAGATCACTGTCATAGGCTGCCCTAAGCTTGATGCGATAGATTACAGCGAGAAGCTTACAGACATTATCAGGAACAACGACATAAAGAGCGTGACTATTGTGCGCATGGAGGTGCCTTGCTGTGGCGGACTTCAGAGAGCGGCAGAGAACGCACTCAGAAACAGCAGCAAATTCATACCGTGGCAGGTAGTCACTATTTCAAGAGACGGAAGGATACTGGATTAGCTTTCCGTCGAAACAGATGCAGTAGTATGGTTTTTTTATATACAAATCCAATGCGTAACCATGGTTACGGAAATCAAAAAATAATGCATATATAATCGAATTGGGTACGGACATTGCTCAAAAAATGACGTGCCCTAATTTTATATATTTCGATGTAATAATGTGTAGATTAATGCAGAAACGGAGGGATACGATGGGTTTTGTTTACAAGACTGAAGAGTTCAACAAAGTCCTCGAAGCTCTTGAAAGTAAGTACAGGATATTCGCGCCGGTGTTAAAAGTCGGAGAGGGCCGCTTTAGAGACACCGATGTGATCCGCTACGACTACATCAGCCGCATTGAAGATGCAGAGCTGGAGGAACGTTCGGATTTCTCTTTTAAGGAGATCCTGATGCCCCTTTCGGAGACTATGTTCTATTTTACAGAGGACGAGATTAAAGAGGCAGACTATGATGCCCGTCCTGTAATTGTGCTGATGAGAAGCTGCGATATCCACGCGGTGAAGAGACTTGATCAGATGTATACGGGCAACGGGCCTGCCAACGACTGGTTTTACGAGAGGCTCAGAGACAGAGTGAAATTCGCTCTGATCGGATGCGGAAAGGCGTGCCCGAACAGCTTCTGCGTAGACATGGGAAGCAATAAGACAGATGAGTATGCTTTCTCGATCGATATGATAGACGGTAAGGTATACTGCGATGTCAAAGATAAAGAAATGCTTGCTGCATTTGAAGGCGCAGGTGGGGCAAAAGATAATGTTGAACCTCGTTTTGTGACAGAGGCGGAGTTCAGGGTCGAAAGGCCTGAAGAAGTTACGGTCGAGTTGTTCAAGGATCCGATGTGGGATGAATATACCAAGCGTTGTGTCAACTGCGGCCGCTGCAACTTTGTATGCCCGACATGCACATGCTTTACCATTCAGGATATTTTCTATACTGATAACGGCAGAGTCGGCGAGCGCCGCCGCGTGAATGCTTCCTGCATGGTAGACGGATATACCGATGTAGCGGGCGGTCTGGTAATGAGAAAGACCAACGGCGAGAGAATGAGATTCAAGGTGCTCCACAAGGTGTACGACTTCAGAAAACGCTTCGGATACGATATGTGCGTAGGCTGCGGTCGCTGCGATACTGTATGCCCTGAGTATATCTCGTTTGCGAACTGCATAAACAAACTTAACGCGAGAGTGAAGGAGGTGTCAGCTAATGTGTAACTGCGGAAAGAATGAATATACACCAGTTCCTTCAAAGCTTCAGGACATAATAAAACACACGGCTCAGGAATGGACCTTCAGATTTACTTACGTGGGAGATGTGAAACCGGGACAGTTTTTCCAGATCTCGATCCCTAAGGTCGGAGAGTGTCCTATCTCAGTCAGCGGAATCGGCCCTGATTACGTTGACCTGACACTGAGAGCTGTAGGAAAAGTAACGGATTATCTTTTTGAAAACTTCAAGGCAGGCGACAGCCTCTTCCTCCGCGGACCTTACGGCAATGGCTTTGATGTGCATGAGTTTGAAGGCGGTGAGTTGATCATCGTTGTCGGCGGTACTGCAGTTTCGCCTGTAAGAGGCGTTGTCCAGTATCTGTGCGAGACTGAATGTGCGAAAGACGTACACATGATCGCAGGATTCAAGGATCCGGGCGAGATCATGTTCAAAGCAGACCTTAAGGACTGGGCTGAGAAGATCGATCTGACGCTTACTGTCGATGGAGCGCCTGAAGGATATGCGGGCAAAGTCGGGCTGGTCACAAAATACATTCCGGATATCCCAATCAGAGATATCAGCAAGTGTAAGGCCATCGTAGTCGGTCCTCCTCCGATGATCAGGTTCTCTATGATCGAACTCGTCAAGAGAGGTCTCAGTGAAGATAATGTATGGATCTCGGATTCGCGCAGAATGAGCTGTGGAATAGGAAAGTGTGGACACTGCCGCATCAACGACAAGTATGTCTGCATCGATGGTCCTGTTTTCAAGTTCTCTGAACATAAGACACTGATCGATTAGCGGGAGGTGGAATCATGAACAAGACAAGTTTAGATACTAATTTAAAGAAACTGAAGAAAAACGCTTTCCGTGTATCCAAGGTCAGAGGCGAAACAGCTTCCCGTGTGCGTTGCCCGGGCGGAGAGATAGATGTGGATTCACTTCAGCGTGTCGTTGATATAGCCAGAAAATACGGCAAGGGCATGGTAAACATCACCAACCGTCAGGGGTTTGAGATTCCTGGAATCGATCTGGCTGATGTTGAAGAAGTCAACAAGGCTCTCCAGCTGATCATCGAGAACAGAGGTGTAAATCAGGAAGACTATAATGGCGGGTATCCTGCCTCCGGAACACGTAATGTAGTGGCTTGTCCGGGCAAACAACTCTGCCCGTTCGCTAACTATGATACAAAGAAATTCGCGCAGGAGATAGATAAGGCTATATTCCCGAACGATCATCACGTAAAGATCGCTTTCACAGGCTGCTCGAATGACTGTGCTCACACACGACTTAATGATTTTGGGATTATAGGCATGAGCGAACCTCAGTACAACAAGGACCGGTGTGTCGGATGTGAGCAGTGCGTCAAGTACTGCAAGAAGAGATCGGTCGGAGCCCTCAAAGTCGTAAACGGCAAGATCGAGCGTGATGCCAATAAATGCGTAGGATGCGCACTCTGCGTCAATTACTGTCCGACAAGAGCGTGGACAAGAAGCAAGGAAGAATACTTCCGTGTCGTGTTGCTTGGTCGTACCGGCAAAAAGAATCCGCGTATGGCAGAAGATTTTATGAGATGGGCTGACCACGACACTGTGAAAAAGGTCATCTGCAATGTTTATGCGTATCTTGATGAGTATCTGGATAAAGCAGCAGTTGAGAGCAAGGAACATATCGGCTACATCGTAGACCGTACAGGATTTGAGGAATTTCTGAAATACATCATGAAGGATGTCACTCCGAATCCGAAGTGTGAGATTCAGGGCCGTATTTACTGGGGCGGTAAGCGCTATGATCAGGGCAATGAGCTTAGACAGTCGATGTTCCGCTTCTCCGAAAGAGAAGAGTAGTCAGAAACTGACAGAAAGGATCATGATATGTTTAATGAAGAATTCACGGCTGCTTCCCGGGGAGCGGCTGCAAAATCCGCTCTTCTGAAAAAGAATCCGGCTGGATACTTTTTACTGTCCATGCTGGCAGGAGCATATATCGGCTTTGGTATTCTACTGGTATTTACATTGAGCGGAGCCCTTGCAGGAGCGCCATATACCAAACTTGTGATGGGCTGCTGTTTCGGCGTTGCGCTGAGTCTTGTGGTGATAGCAGGTGCAGAATTGTTTACCGGAAATAATCTTGTAATGACTGCCGGCTTACTTCGCAAGACTGTCACCCTTGCGGATGCATTGAAGCTATGGGGCGTATGCTGGCTCGGAAACCTTGCCGGCTCGGCGCTGCTGGCATTGGTATTCAGCTTGACAGGACTCTACAGTGATGCGACTCTGGGTGCTATGACAGGCGCGGCTGCAGCAAAAATGACGGCAGGTTTCATACCGCTTCTGACAAGAGGCATGCTGTGTAATACTCTGGTATGTCTTGCTGTATGGTGCGGGTTCAGGGCCAAATCAGACGCCGGTAAGCTGCTGATGGTTTTCTGGTGTCTGCTGGCATTCTTTGCAACAGGGTTTGAGCATAGTATTGCCAACATGACATTGCTGACACTGGCCCTTATCAACAACGGCGGTAATGAAGCAATCAGCATGGGCGGATACTGGTTCAATCTTATTGTTGTAACTTTGGGCAACATGATCGGAGCGATCCTGTTTGTTGCACTGCCATATCACTTTGCCTCAAAAGAAAAATAAGGTAAGAAAAATGTCAGTAAAGATACTTGCTAAGAATGACGAAAAGCTGAAGTCAGTACTGCAGGGCACCGCGCTTTTTACGAATCTGAGCGAAGAAGAAATACAGAGCTGTCTCGAGTGCAGTAAGGCAGAAGGCATAGTTTATGAAAAAGGAGAAATGATTTTCTCGGAAGAAGATTATCCGGTTTCGCTGCCGGTGCTGATCAGCGGTTCTGTTACTCTTGGGATGGATTTCTGCGACGGGAAAAGAAAAATTATCGCTATCTTTGAGAACAAGGGCGATGTTTTCGGCCATGAGTATATCCTCATAGGACAAAGCAAATACGGAGTGTATGCGCAGGCGCAGACAAAGTCACGTATACTTATGATGCCGAAAAGCTTTCTTGTAGGGACCTGTGAGCGGAAATGCGGTTTTCATTCTATTCTGATTTCGAATATGATGCAGCTGATGGCGCAGAAATCACTGACTCTCAACGAGCGGCTTGAGATAATGACATGCAGTTCTCTAAGACAGAAAATAGCGAAGATGATATTGTTCAGTATCGGGGGCAAATCATCCATGTCAGTTTATATGAGCAGACAGGAAATGGCAGATTTCCTCAATACTGCAAGACCATCTCTTTCCAGAGAACTTATGAGAATGCAGAATGACGGCCTGATAACTGTTGAAGGCAGAAAGATCACAGTAAGGAATAAGAGCGCGCTGGAAGAGATGCTCAACTGATGGCTGAATACATAGAAAAAAGAAAGCCTTGGGAATCTATGTTCTCAAGGCTTTTGTGGTGGATGATCAACGGCACGGCGGCAGCTGCTCCATCTGCGCTTCACTTGATGGTCGCAGGCCGCCTGCGTATCGGACTTTCCATGACTCCGGCTTCGCTTGCGCTCGCTGATCGTCAGGACAAGTCTCGAACGGGCTCGAAGTATCTTACATGAGCCTGAAACCCAGTAAAGAGAGGAAGTTCAGCGACATCATCCCTTCCATTACTCAAAAATTACTCAAAAAGCGCCAAGCAAACGGCATTTACAACGGCCACAATACATGTCTCGGGTCAGTTCAAAACTCCGAGACATTTTTATATACAACGAGTATGATACTATTAAGGAAACTCAAGAACCAGACAAAGTGGGATTCTTAATATATAAGCGAGGACTTTGAACAGTCTTCGCTTTTCTTTATGATGAAGGTGATTGGCTAACGTAATTCGGGATTGGGACGCCACGCCC
>CADCHO010000003.1 GCA_902801255.1 uncultured Eubacteriales bacterium
GCGATTTGAACCTTGGGAGTCGCTTTGGGGTTCGTCGGCAACTGCGCCCCCGCGTGGACTTTCACCACAGATTGACGGCATGCCCGTCATACACAAAAAGGGCATCGCTTTTGCGATGCCCCTTTATAAGTGCTGAACCAAATCAGCAAATTTTTACATCGATTTTTTATTAGTACCAGAAAGTTGGTGCGAAATCATCGTCATATCCATGTACGAAAGAGTTGATCATGTTCATGTATCTAGCTTTCGAGACGCTTGTCTTATTGTATGTAAATACATATTTCCTAACTGGCTTTTCTTTTCCGTCTTCAATGCTGAATACGATTGCCTCTGCAACCTTACCTTTTTTCATAACATACTGAACGTTCCTTGAAGCAGTATACTTTCCGGTTTCTGCATCATATGCTCCAGCCTGAACTGTGAGGCCCTTTCCATTGTAGGTTTCATAAGCACCAGACTTACTTGCTGGGTAAGGTGTCACTTTTCCATCCTTATCGGTTCTCTTACCACTTGCATATGATCTGAACATATAGCTCGGAACGCCCTTCTTCTGAGTTGCGAAGAAAGTGAAGTTACTTTCACTTGATCCATCAGGTGCACTATTATCAGTATAAGTATTAACGTAGCTTGCTACAGAAGGAAGACCATTCTTGCTGTAAGCATATGCACCAAGGTAATGCGAACTGTTATCAACCCAAGCACCAGCATCATTCTTCTCGATATCAACGTAATCGGTGAGCACCTTTACTACTTTGCCCTTCTTGTACTGTCTTGATTCAATGACGCGTCCGACTTCGTTCATCTTCTTCAGCGACTTTGCCGTCTTTCCTTTATACTTATACTTAAAAGTCGTCGTACTTACCGAACCACCAAGAGGAACCGTATCAAAAATTAAAATGTCATAAGATAATTCTTTTTCTTCTTTTGGATTGTTCTTCTTGTCATAAGTATACGTTGTTTTGCTGCTCGGTATCCACTTAGTAGCATCATCACTGATAGTATACTCTGTTACCGACTTAACCAGCTTTCCGCCGGACTTGCTCTTAGCTGCTACCGGCATTGGTACCATAAGTGCTACTACCATAGCGAGCACGATACCTCTCGATAACCATCTTCTTAACTTCATTACTACACTCTCCTTTATTTAGATTAAAGATTAGAAAACAAAATGGTGTCAACTCTTAACACCCTTTAAGGTAATTTTAAGAGTTGGACACCTTGTTGTCAATAAAAAATAGCATTTGCAAGCATAATTGCTATACTAGATTGTTGCTGATATTTGTTAACCCTTTATCTGTCACTGATTGAGCCGTCATACCAGTTTAAGAAAGTCAGTCTGTCCGCTGCGCTTGAGGTAGTCCTCGTAGCAATCGCGGAGGACAGGTTCAAGGTCAATTGGTACATTGAGCAACGCGTATTTCTTTACTACATTATCGACTGTATTTATAGCGTCACCCGCGGCAGCCATGTTTCCGGCATCAACAGCTTTGTGATATGCTTCAACGGTCTCTGATGCGGCTTCGTTTACATCAAGTTCTTCGCCGAGCTTCAGCACCATCCACCACGCGTGCCATACTTTATCACTTATCTTGCGGAACTTTCTGCGGGTTGCGGAGTACTTCTCCCAGTCGAGAGCTGCATATGCGGCATCATCAATCAGAGGTGATATCTCATCCCATGACATCTCATCGCTTCTGTATATGAAAATGCTGTTTATTGGCGGCACGTTAGCGAGATCAGTCTCATGCGGAACATACTTCGCAGTCATCGCCGCAGGAATAGTGTACGACACTCCGTTCATCTCCGTCTCGCAGGTGTTATCCCACATAGCGCGACTGAACTTGTGCTTTACAGGTTTTATGCCCCTGGTATTTGTATAGTAGTAAAAGCCGCCTTTGCCCGCCTCTGACATCTCGGCTCTTATGCTCCTGTCAAACAGCTTTCGTCCGTAATTTGCTCTGTGTCCCGGCAGCATGAGCTTTGTGCGTGCATATGCCAGTTTCTTGCCTTTAGACTGCAGATTCCTCTTGTCGATCTGCTCGAGGTTGATCAGATTTACTGTAAATTCATCGAGCATCACGCTGCGCTTGTAAGCCTTCGAGGTCTTTTCGCTGCGCAGTATGCGGATCGTTATAAAGATTCCCATATCGCGCCACTGATCGAGCCTGCGGAAGTCGCAGAATACATTGCTTTTATCAGTATAGACTAATGCAAAGTCACGGATGGTGTCTCCATCCTTCCACGACAGAAGACTGCGGTCATGTCTTCCTGAGCTTCTGAAAGCATCCATGAACTTCAGCGCGTTTTCAGCATCCATGAATATCTCACGGTTTCCGTTTATATATCCGATATTCCCGGTCAGATACATGCGCCTGGCGAGATCCGGACCAATCACGTACTTTATGCCATTTGTACTGCAGATGCCGGCGATCTCTTCGAGGAGCTCCCGCTGTTTTTTCGTGAGGTCTGTATCGGTGAACGGAGTGAGTCTCTTCGTAGGGATAGGCGCGATATCCGGTACTTTGCTCTGTATATCAAGCCAGAACAGACCGTTACGGCAGGTCTTCATGAGGTTCCTGTAAACTGACTCTGCCTCATCGCGCTTATCGCACTTCCAGAGCAGATCGCCCCATGCTTTGCGTATCGCATCGCTGCTTCCGGCAGTTGCTTTAGCTGCAAGCTCCGCTGTCTGAGCATCAGATACGTCTCCCTGCACTGTTGCAAGCCAGAAGAAATCTGAGAGCGTCGGTATGTCTTCCCGGAGCCCTGACTCTTCTATCAGCCTGCGGGCATCATCATATTCGCCAAGATAGTAAGAGCGTCTGGCCGTGTTGATCAGATCGACGATCTTTGCAGCTTTATCGATCGCAGCAGAAGCGACGTTGCCGCGCCTGTATATGCCGACAAGTTTCTCTACCGTCCTCTGCTGTCCTGTCCGAAGCATTGATCTGAGCAGTATGCTCATCTCATCCTCGGTCAGCGGCATGATAAGCGGGAACAGCCAGCGGAACTGCGTTCCGTGTCTCATCTGGCGTCCCATGTACGCATGGCTCATCTGGAGCTCAAGGTATGGTGCGTATATATCCCTTATTCCGGAGTATTCGCCTGCTTCAAACAGCTCCCTGAGTGATCCTGTGCCGGTCTCCTTCAGTGCTTTGCCAAACCTTTTATCCAATTCTGCCCTGCATATTTTGTTCTGTGTCTCAAGCACAAACTTCTCGATTGGATCTGCTGCACGGAAAAACTCTCGCTCAGCATCCTTCCACTTAAAGTGAAGATCGAGCAGCTCTTCCTGGGTATACAGTTCATCACGCTTTTCATAGAAGTAGTCATACTTCATGTCGTAGCGCACGATGTTGATGTGCTCGCCCTGTGTCTCCTCATAAGGAAGGTCAGCCCAATCCATGCCATAGTGGATAGCCAGATAGCGGTACCAGTCATGCGGCACAGGTATCATCATGTCTTCGAAAGGCAGATATGTCGGCTCACCTATCACGTCGACAGGATAGATCAGTATCACCGACCCCCAGCGCAGGCAGTAGTTGCTGCACTCCGGCGGCTCATAGTGGAATATTTTATCCGAGATAAGCTCGACCGCATGCGGTCTGCCTTCTTCATCGGCGATTTTCTTGTATTTGTCATATACATCGTACTTAGAAAGCGGAAGCCTGTGTGAATACACGTGGCAAGGTGAGATCAGATCGCTGTACGCAAAAAGCCCTGCGTAATAATCCACGCGGGCTTCATAGTCGTCAGGGATAGGGTCAAGTATGAACACGTCAAGACTGGTACCTGCGGACGAATGTCCGAGCAGGTTGAAGTGGCAGAACATAGTGTCTGTCTCCTTGTGGTATCTCGGTACTGCTGCCTGACGCTCATGGTCTGCCTCGTAATACTCAAGTTTCCTGTCCTCAGGACCGTACTTCTCAAGCGCTTCGCCGAATCTTGCAAAGTTCTCGCGCGTCATATAGATATCTATGTCGTCATCCCATGGAATGAATCCGCGATGACGTGCAGCGCCTATGACCGTGCCGCCGGCACAGTAGTACGTAATATTATGTTCCCTGCAAAAGGCATCGACCTCTCTCAGAAGGTCGAGCAGATGTTGTTGATGAATGTTCATAGTCCTTTTGTCAAATGGACCGCGCCATGCGCGGTCCCAATCAATTTAATTCCTTGAATCGTAAAATTCTATTGCCTCATCTATATCACCGTCGAAGAGCATCTTTCCCTTCTCAAGCACTATTCCCCGCTTGCAGAAATCCTTTGCCGTCTGAAGCGAGTGTGTAACAAACAGCAGAGTAACATCCTCATCTGCCATTATCTCTGCGACCTTGTCCTTGCACTTCTTACGGAAGTCCTTGTCTCCTACACTGAGAGCCTCGTCGACAATAAGTATATCCGGGCGGGCATTGACACTGATCGCAAATCCAAGCCTGGCTTTCATGCCGCTTGAATATGAACGTAGCGGCTGATCTATGTAGTCTCCGACATCCGCAAACGCGATGATGTCCGGCTCCACTTCGGCTATCTCCTCTTCTGTCAGTCCCATAAGGCTGCACTTAAAAGCTATATTTTCACGTCCGGTCGACTCCACATCGAAGCCGGCAGCCAGCTCCAGCAGCGCGCTCACCTTTCCCTCGACTTCAACTTCACCTTCTGTCGGGAAGCAGACTCCTGTGATCATCTTGAGAATGGTGGACTTGCCTGCGCCGTTACGGCCGAAGAGTGCCAGGCTTTCGCCCTGCCTTACCTCAAAGGAAAGGTTCTTGACTGCACGGTTCTCCTTATACTTGACCTTGTTGCTGAACAGCGCTTTGAAGCGGGCTCTGTCACTTTTATAAAGCTTGTAGACCTTTGTGACTTTATTGAATTTTATTACTACTTTGTTGTCATTCATTGTTCGGATCCTTATTGCCGGTCTGCTTACAGCACGTCAGGTATCTCCTTGCGGAGCTTACGGTATGCCCAGAGAGCACCAAGCACAAACAGTGTGAATGTGATTAGGAAACACACGAGAGAGACCTTATCCTGCCAGAACCATTTCTTGTAAATGAAGGCTCTTCTGTAACCGCTCGCTATGACTGTTACAGGGTTGAACTTGAGGGCTACTCTGAGCCACTGCCATTCGATATCATCTACATTGTATATGATGCCCGACATCCAGAATATCGCCGATGACATGGCATTAACGAGGTTCTGGAAGTCCTTGCTGATCGCTGAGAGCATTCCCCCGAAAAGCGACCACACAGTAAAGAACATGAACATCATCAGCATGTAGAAAGGTATCTGCAGCAGATAGATATCAGGATAATGCCCGAACA
The DNA here is from genome assembly GCA_902801255.1 of uncultured Eubacteriales bacterium. Lineage (GTDB taxonomy): Bacteria > Bacillota > Clostridia > Peptostreptococcales > Anaerovoracaceae > Crickella. The sequence continues at coordinate 5,325 of CADCHO010000003.1, forward strand.
GCGCAAACAGCGCTATCGTAACCGCAAGCAGCGCAAAATGTACGTAAATATGCGATATGTTGACGTAGGTCGGGATTATCGAAATCGGGAACTTCATCTTTGTGACAAGATGTTTATACTTGCGGATGCAGCGAGCACCTCCTGTGATGAGTTCCTGCATATAGAACCAAGGCAGAAAGCCTGCGACCAGCCACAGGAAAAACGGATAGCCTGCTATTGGTTTGCCGTGTCTTAAGCCGATTGAGAACGCGAACCAGAACACGAAAAGCGTGATGGTCGGCTTTATGACAGCCCATGCCCATCCAAGCGCTGCACCTCTGTATGTCTTTACGAGGTCAGACTTTGCCAGCATAAAAATCTGCGGCCTGTATGATTTGTGCTCTGCAATTATGAGTTTTAAAGTTTCGCCCATATGGTGTTTCTTTCTGTTTATATTATGTGATTATCAGTCCACAGTTTTCAGGTTGAAGAATTCATCTACGCGGTTTCTGTAATCTATAAGCCCATTATACTGTATTTGCTCATATTCATTAAGCCTCTTATCAAATTCCGTAGAATCATCCGGCGCATAGATATTTCCTGCAGCGTCTTTGCTGCAAATCGCATTGATGACCGGTAATTCATTATACATGTCCATGAGGTATTTGTCGAAACCTGTCATCGGCATTCCCAGGAGCTGCTTCAGATAAGGACTTATATAATTGGCGCTCAGATAAAGCTCTCCTTGCTTATTTTCAGGTTTTACTGAAGTAATATCATAATTTGACCAGATCATGAACGGCACTTTATGTGTCAGCTCTGACCATTCCAGATCAGAGATATCAGAGTGATATGACCTCATATTGGTGTAGAACTCGTCATCGACTTTAGGCTGGTGGTCGCCGAACAGAACTATGACGGTCTCTTCATCAATATTGCTGTAGTAGTTTATCAGCTGCTCAAGAGCTTCATCACTTAATTTTATCAGGTTCAGGAATTGTCTTGACTGTTCATAATCAGCGTCACTCGACAGGATCTGTATTCCCGCATCGACTATTCCGGTATCGTAAGTGTATCCGCCGTGATTCTGTATCGTTACATTGAACATGTAATAAGGTGAATCAGGATCCTGCGCACGGAACGCTTCATAGTCCTTTTCAACAAACTCGTAGTCACACTTGTCGGATACGAAGTCCCTCACTTTTTCAGGATCATTCAGATCCTCCCTGGATACATGCTTGTCGAAGCCGAGCAGCGGATAGACCACGTTCCGGTTATATGAATTGTAAAGTCCCGGGTGAAATGCCGTATTACCTATGTATCCCATCGCTTTCATGCAATAAGCAAGCGACGGAGTCTCCTCAGTGATCACACTGCGGTAAGGAACAGACATTAACGGCAGGTATCTGATCGAGAAACCCGTAAGGCATTCGAATTCTGAGTTCGCTGTCGATCCGCCGAAGACGGATGACGACATCCATCCCTTTATCGCATTGTCACTGATGCTCCTGTAGAATGGCATATAGTCCGGATCAGTCTTGATTTCGCCAAGTACCGAAAGGTCTGAGAACGATTCGTTCATCACGAAAATGACATTTGGAGTCGATGGAGAGACCTTGCTGTCTGCAGCCGCCTCGTCGGACGGATACTGCTGCGCAAGAGCCTCGATATTGGCTTTATTGTATCCTTCCGGCTCCCTTACGATGGAGTTTTTCCACGTTATCACAAACGACAGCGCACATCCGTACCTGTAATACGTGTCCGTTGGTCTGAAGCTCGACACCCTGAAATGGTGGTCTTCGATTACCGAAGATACAAATATAGAGTAGTAGAAGACCCCACCCCAGATGATAAGCACCGCGAGAGGCGCCCATCTTTTACGGAGAGGAAGCCCTTTGTGCGCCGGAAGAGCCAGACACACCACACACCATACGACCGTCAGCAATATAGCCCACAGGAAGTACTTGCTTGGTGTCAGCACATACGAGTCTGCCACCTGCAGTGCCGTTCCCAGCTGTACAAAATCTGAGTAAACGAGCGGCGAAAACCTGAACATTATGAGCATGTAGTTGGTGAAGCCAAACGCCGATGCTATAAGTATCGTAAGTACAGAAGTAATGCGTGTGCTGTTGCTTATCGTATAGATGATCCACCAGATGAGCCCTATTACTATAAGGTTCAGGAGCCATTTGACCGAGTCATTGGTCAGATGGCGTATGAATTTGGCGATGTCATAATCGACATATTTCTGAATAAGAAAGTATGCCGCCATTGGTGCCATGAGGAATAACAGCCTGTTGATCCATGTGCTCAGTACGAATCTGTCGTTTCTGACCAGCCCGGCAACACTCTCATCGATCCTTTTGAACGGCAGCATCACGAATATGAATGCACCGAGAATGAGCACCACAAACATGATCACCGTGTTTCGTGAATAGACATCATTCTTGGTATACATGCCAAGAGTCGCGCCATCCTGTCTTTCACCATCAACCGTAATGAAGTCAGGCTTGCCGTCCGTGCGGTCACTGTACGTGAGCACTCTGATACCGAATTTACCCTCGCTGACTACATTTACTGAAGAGATCCGGAACGTATATGTCTCGCCCTTTTTCAAAAATGTCGTTGAAGTTCTCTGACTCTTTCCATAGCCGTTCACGGTGTGCATCTCGTTGAGCACCTCGGAGTTTCCTCCCGGGATGAACTTCGTATACTTGCTGTCTTTGATACGTGATGCATCGAGCTCTGTTGTCGCTGTGATGTTGCCGGCAGAGTCGACCAGATCGACCTTTATTGTCCCTGTCGCAGTGCTGACCGCATCGTTTTTGAAACGTATGCCGACTGAACCAATTGATGCCGTTTCCGCAACGAAAGGCTGTTCAATCGTGTGATCACCAAGCATCGACACTGTATTATTCTCCGTACCTTCTTCAGGGAACAAATTGTTGGTGACGCGGTTTGTCAGGTACCCTCTGTTGATAAATAAAAAGGCCGACAGCGCACATAATATGGCTGTCAGTATGACCTTTTTAAACAGATCTCTTTTATTTATTCTGTTTTCTGATTCGTTTTGTTTTGCGTGTTTCAAATAATGACTTTATCCTTCCGCAGCGCATCATCTAAAGATGTGATAATCAACTGTCACGAAATCAAGCTTCCAGCCGTACATGAACAAATGCTTAAAGAGATACTCATCGCTTGAAAGCTTGTCTTTGTAAGTCCATGTGCCTACACCGAGACCGCAGTTCTTTGCTCTTGTGTAGAGATCGTTGTTTATAAGAGACTTGGCGAAAGAAACGCCTTTAAATCCCCTGTCCTTAGCTATTTGGATAGTAACAGCACTGCCATTGTCGTCGATAAGTAAGTATGTTATAGGATCATGGCCGAGCCTCTCCCTCGCCTGCTTTTTTACCTCTGCAAGGGTACTGTCGTAAAAGCTGATCAGATACACCTGATCAAGAAGGCCTCTTTCTTCGATCATGTCGAGTGCCTTGTTTATCGCTGCAGCACTCATATACGGATCTTTGAATTCTATGACCGGCACCATTGGCACAGTATTGTAAACATTTCCTTTGCAGATATCCAGATACTCAGATAAGAAGCATACGCCAGGGAGCTGCGTACGGATCTCATAAGCGCTCATGTTGCGTACCGCATTTCCGTTGCCCCAGATCTCAGCAAATGTAGAGTTATGATTAATTGCCAGATCGATGCTGTCATACTCCATGACCCAACTGTATGCATTAAAGAGTTTTGCAAGAAGATCGACATCCTGTTCTGTGATCATCTCCTTATGAATCTGCTTAAGCTGCTCCTCATCAAGCTCTGCCGTAAGCTCATAATACTCAGACCATGCTGACTTCACATCAGAATCATATTCAAGAATGTCCATCGAAGTAGCCCCCGGCCATGCTTCGATGACAGCCTTTAGCTCAGTAACGTCAGGAAGCAGCGTTTCATTTTCCGTGTTATCACCTTGTTCCTGTTCACTTTCTGTGTTCGGATTAGTGTTTTGGTCACCTGTGTTTTGGTCACCTGTCTGTTCATCACCATTATTCTGATTGTTGTCGTCGGTTGGATCGTCAGGTTCAGGATCGACAGGGCCCTCATCAGGCAGTCCCGGAAGTGCCGGCATCGTTGGAGGTACATGCCTTGTCTCCCAGATGTCACACTCGCAGCCCCAGAAGCCGCCTGACTGAGCAGCAGCTAAAAAGGCTCTTGCAGTATTCTCTGTTGCCGATGTATGCAGTCCTCTGTGAGCGATCCAGTTCGCTTCGTTTGCATAGTACTGGTGAACATATACTTTACGTGAGCCGGAAACACCGGATCCATCCTTTGCGGTTGCATATACCGTTGCAGACCCGCTGCTTATGCCTCGAATCTTTCCATCGCCGTTGACAGTTACAACATCGGGATTGTCGGACCACCACGACACACTTTTGTTCGTAGCCCCGCTATTGGCAGAGGCCTTCAGTGTGCTGCTGCGGCCAACCCGAAGATATCTGTCTCCGCTCACACTTATGGACGACACGGGAGTGCCGACTCTTATCTTTATTGTTTTTTTCTTACCCGGTTTCTTCTTGCAGTATACGGTAATCTTTGCAGTTCCATTTTTCTTGGCCGTAATGACTCCACTCTTACTAACGGATGCGACCTTTTTTTTCGAACTTTTGAACTTTACTTTTGTACCGCTGACCACTCCGTTTTTGGTTTTGGTCGCGGTATATGATATCTGAACTCTTGCGCCCTTTCTGAGGACTGTGTTTGAATTTATATTGTGAACCGTAACTCTATATGTTGTTTTGGATTTTTTTACCATAGATGCCGCATATGTTTTCTGCGGGACCATGATAAGTGATGCCAACAGTGTCACCGTCATGATAAGTGCCAGCACTCTGCCGGCACGTCTCTTCTGATTTATCTTCCTGCCTTTTTCTTTCATGATAACGTCTTCTCTGTTCTTTACTCCTGCTTACCATCCGCGCTGCATTATTTCTTCGCAAATACGCTTACTGTTATTATGGTCGATATACTTATACATTCCTTCGCGCATTTCGGAATATTCAGGCTTCAGCTCAAAGCCATTATAGGCTTCTTCCTCAAGAAATACCAGCAACTCGGCCTGCGTCTCTGCCCGGTCTCCGAAAAGATCCTTTTCAAGATCCATATACGCGCCCTGTACTTCGTTATATTTAGCCAGGTCAAACTGATAAAATATGACCGGCTTGCCTTGATAATATACATCCCAGCATACACTGGAGTAATCAGTAATAAGCAATTTGCATTCCATCATCAGCTCATTCAGAGGCTCGGTTCCAAAAGGAATCAGATTGACTCTTTCGCTGGTAGTTGAAAACTGCTTGATCTGTTCACTGAACTTCGGATGAATATAGAAATCCATATATAAGTCATGCTTATCAAGGAATTTCGATATCTCTTCCGAATTGATCAGTTCCATATATTTCTTATAATACTCACTCTCAAAGAAAATCTCATCGGTTGTCTCCTCGAGCCATTTTCTCCAGGTCGGCATTACAAGAATATGCTTTTCCTTTTTCTTTTCAGATTTGTCTTCGAGAACGTCCCATCGAGGCAGTCCGGTAACCACGACCTGCTCCGGTTTATAGTCCATATCGTCGACTATAAAGCCCTTTTCCATTTCATTGGAGGCGATAAACAGATTTGTTCCACCGCCGGTGCCGCGTTTAAACTCATCTGAGCGTTTCAGTCCGAAAACACCATGCTGCAGAAAAACGGATTTTTTCTCTTTCAGAACTTTCTTTCTTATAATGCTTTCCGTTGCTCTCCACGCATATGCATGTCTCTTGGAGTCACTTGAAATCAAAAGTTTTGCGGCAAGGACATATATCATATGCCTGAGACTCATGAACTGAATTACATGATCTTTATATGGCTCCAGTTTAGAGTAGTCTTTCTGCTTTTTATCTATAACATAATAGATATGGCTCCCCATCCTCTTTTCCATATCATTATCCATGCAATATTTGAAAAAGAAGAACCCGTTATCCTGCGCCATGCTGCAGAATTTTTCGTAAACCAGATATATTTTCTTCTTCCGAAGATTTCTGCGCATCAGCTTGAAAAGCCCAATAGCGATTCTCTCTTTCAGACGAAACAGGAATCCGGAATAAGGAGTAGGCTGCTGTACAATTACACTCATGTTTCCATAGTCTGTACTGCTTATAGACATCTGGCTGCTGCCGGTCAGGTTTATACTTTGTTCCGAGAAAAGACTTTTTATTCCGTTCCGGTCTTTGTCATTCAGTATATCCTCATCCGGCGATGTAACATTGCACCAGTATTGTTCACCATCCTTTTCAAAGGCCATCCTGACATCCCAGTTGATTGGCTTGAATTCCAGCCCCTTTATGTTACATTCGGTGACAATTATGCTTCTCTTTTTTTCCCTGGTGACGCTTCCGGCCGGAAAAAACAAGTCCTTTCTGTCATTCTCCAGCCTGTATCTGTAAGTAAGAACCATTCCGGTCCATCTGACACCCTCTATTTCCGGACATGACACCTTGAAATACGGATTGCCTTTTCTGAATCCTGAGTCCAGTCCGATGCATCTGAATACCTGCATGTATCTCAGGCATCTGTCTCCGACATTGATATGCCAACTGCCGCCGGGCGTACAGAACGGAATGACTTCGACGGTTCTTTCTGCATAATCAATTTGTCCTGCAGGGGCCTCAAACAACTCATCCCTGCGCCTGTACGGATCCTTGTTCTTATTTGCTTTTTCTTCAATGCGCCCGGAATCTATAAGATCTTTTCCTGATAGAGTTACCTTCCATTTTTCACTTTTGCAATTCTCGATCGTTTCTTTGAGGGGGCTCAGATCCACATCAAGGATAAACCCTTTCTCACTGTGTTTCCGGGTATTTATTATTGAGCAGCTGCAGCTTTTTCCGCTTCTTTGGTTGATCAGAGTCAGTTCTGATGATTCAGAAACATCCTCTCCATCCGGAAGCACCCAAATTGACCACTTCCAGTTATCACCGGAAATATGCCTGGTTTCTATTACCTGATTGTCCTTTATTTTTTCGTTAAGCATATGAGATTATCCCTAGATGTTGAAATATTCCAGGATCCTTTCACTGAAGCCGTCTCTGTAAGTATGGAATTCTTCCGTGACCTTTGCCCTCCACTCTTTGTGAGGATCTTTAGATTCGGCGATGTCCCTGATGAAATCCGCCAGATCTGCGAAAGTATACATGTGGTGGCCCGGCATGTAATCCAGTATGTTGTCAAAGGCCCAGCCACGCACCTTTTCGTATTTGTCAAAATCATCGAGGGTATAGCCTATAGGTCTGTCTGCAAGCATATAATCGATCGCAGCTGATGAATAGTCTGAGATCATTGCATCAGTGGATCCGATCAGTTCATACAGATCAACGCCTTCTCCCAAAAGCTCCCTGTCCGTAAGGAATCTGATATTGCTGAGTCCTTCATCCGACGCTTCGTAGTCTGACTGCAAAAAATGCTGTTTGATCAGCAGAAGCACTTTATTGTCACGGCACACTTTGTCTAAGTCTTTGATCAGCTTCTGATCGTAGAGGATCGGCAGTCCCGTCTCTCCAAGTTCCGTATCAGAGTCAAGCCTTTTTAAAGTGCTCTTTCTGAATGTAGGCATCCAGATCACGGCCTTGCATGCATCTGCACCGGCCTTCAGTTTATCCATATATGCGTGCGCACCGGACCTGTCGGTGAAGAGCATCTCGTTTCTCGGATAGCCGAGATCAATAATCTCGCCGTCCTTATGTTTCATATAGTTTCTGAATACTTCGATAAACTTCTTTCCGGTCACCATCAGATAGTCAAAGTAGATGACCTTGTCGCCCTGGTGCGGGCCTTTATATGCACTGCCGTGCCATAAGTTGATGAATGTCTGTTCCGGTCTGTACTTCTTACACCAGTTTACATTATGTGAATAAATGACATACTTTGCGCTCATGAGTATCTTCTGAGCTTCCGGTGTCCTCTCTTTTTTCTCGTTCTTTATACATACAGAACTTACATTCGGAAGGTTGAATTCGAAAAAATCTTCCCTGCGGTTGAAAAGCCAGGTTATCTTATACTTCTCGTTATACCCGTGATCTATCATGTACTGGAACAGCGCCTTAGGGTTGCCTGTATAGTCCGGATTCGACACAAGCACAATAGAATCTTCCCTGACTGCCGGAGGATCAGCTATGACCCTCTGGCGCTTTCCTTCTGTAGAGAAGTCAAGTCTCCGCTTTAATCCTCGTTTTAATCTTTTCAGAAACTTTTTCATTTTTTGATAATTCCCTCTTAGTTTTACATTATATCGCTTGTTCCGTATCTTCTTCCGGTGATGGCAATAACATGATCATCAGCAAAAACCCCGTAAAGAAATTTGCCAGTATCAGCTTAGCCTCAAACAGATTCAGCCAAAATATGTAAACAAGCAGCAGCTTCTCCCATTGTCCGTCTCTGAATCGCCCTTTGAATCCTTTTATTCTTGCCAGCAGCAAAAGGAGAAGAAGCACACTTCCTATAATACCTGTCTCATTCATCTGTGCCAGGTAACCGTTATGCTGCCTTTTATGTTCAGTCGCCATCTGATATGACAAAGATACCTTTTCCGGGTCATAGCTGTTTATATACTCTGTCTTCTTCTTTGCAGCTTTGGTATTATTTCCATACCCTAAAAGAAGATGTTTCTTTTGTGACAGAATTGTCGTTTTCCATATTGCATATCTGTATGAAGAAGCATCGTCTATTTTCTGCTCTATCGCTGCCTCATTTGTCAGATACTCATTGTTTTGATGCGAGTATACAAGTCCGTAAAGCGGTATCAGAGTCAGAAAACAGAAGATTAGTGAAAGTCCGACTATCCTCCTGGTTGAATCGATCTTTTTTAGTACCATAATAGCGGCCGTCAGGACTGCTATCACGATCACACCCGTCTGACCTGAGCGGCAGTGCGAGTGTACATAAAGCATATTAAGATTGAGTACGATCACAGGTGCAAGCAGTAGTGTTGTTTTCTTCTCAAACTTCTTATTGAGTATCTCTGCGCAGCATATTACTATAGTTGCTCCGGCTATCATCCCCGCATAGTTTTTGCTCTGGAACATATTTGTTTCCGCAAGCATACCCTTCTCAGCGTACTTCTCGAGAGCCCTCTCAACATAGCCGGGTCTGAAATACAGATTGTAATAGTTTAAAAGCAGAATTCCTATGTCGAATACAAGGAAAGTGCCAATCGCTACTCTCTGTCTCGATCTGCCTCCATACAGATACTTACTGATGCCTATAAGATAAAAAGCCTGCAGCATGATAGCTCCGCCAAAAGTTATCGGAATCCCGTTTATTAAATATGATGCGAGTCTGGCGACAAAGTAGAGTATAGTCAGCACCAGAACCGGCTTGTCTATTTTTTTGTATTTTATAAAGTTAGAAGCAAGCCCATATACAATACAGGCTGACGTTATCAGATCAAAGCAAAGTTTGAACCATGCTCTGCTGTCATCAAATGTTGTCATTGACAAGCAAAAGAACAGCGTAGTTACAACTACCACTATAGTCTTGGCCATATCAACAAACTTTATGGATTCTTTTTGCATATTCGAAGAATAACCTCCGCTTTACCTTACTTAAGGTAAGATTCCAGATTGCTTACGATAGTTGTCTCCTGAGCTGTAGCTTCTTTAGAATCACCTGCTGTTACACTTATATAGGTCTTTAGCTTAGGCTCGGTACCGCTCGGGCGGACTACTACCGAAGAGCCTCCCCTAAGCAGGTATTTGATCACATCTGATTTTGGCAATCCGTCAAGGCCTTTACTATAGTCTAGCACTTTCAGAACGTCCAGCCCGCCTATGCTGTCACCCTCGTTAAACTCATTATGGAAAGCTTTCATGATGTCCTGCATTTTGAGCATACCGCTTGCGCCTTCAAACTGGTAGCTGTGAAGGGTGTTCATGCAGTATCCATAAGTGTCATAAAGCTCATTCAGTTTCTCGATAAGGCTGATCCCACGAGTCTTGTAATATGCAAACATCTCGCAGATCATGAATGCAGCGTTTACAGCATCTTTGTCCCGTACGTATGTACCTGTCAGGTAACCATATGATTCCTCAAAGCCGCAAATATAGTCACTCTCACGTCCTTCGGCCTCCAAGCGGCCAATGACTTCGCCAATAAACTTGAATCCTGTCAGCACGTTGACAGTCTCTACGCCATAATGATCGGCTATTTTTTCTGCCAGGTCCATAGTTACGATAGTCTTGACAAACACCGGATGTTCAGGCATCCTTCCATGTTTGATCCTCTGTGAGCAGATATAGTCCAGAAGAAGCAGTCCGACTTCGTTTCCCGTGATAAGTTTGTAACCGTCGCCATCGCGTACAGCTATCCCACATCTATCCGCATCCGGGTCAGTCGCAAGCAGTAGATCTGCTCCGGTCTCAGCGCAGTACTGCAGGCCGAGTTCCATCGCCTCACGGATCTCCGGATTAGGATACGGGCACGTAGGGAAATTCCCGTCCGGCTCACGCTGTTCTTCAACCACAGTGATATTGGTAAACCCGGATTCACTCAAAGCTCGCGTAACAGGCCTGAGACCTGTACCGTTGAGCGGAGTATATACGATCGCAACATTGCGGTCGATTTCATCACCGAAAAGCACCGAGTGTTCTTTCACCTTCTGTGTAAATGCTGTATAAACGGAATCATCTATGTAGCTGATGAGGCCTTCCTCCAGAGCTGCATCGAAGTCCATGCTCTTTACATCATCAAAAATGTCGACTTTCTCGATCTGTGCAAGAATAGCCGCTGCAGCTTCAGTTGTGATCTGGCATCCGTCGGCTCCATACACTTTATAACCGTTGTATTTCGACGGATTATGCGAAGCTGTGATCACGATGCCTGCAGAGCACTTAAGCTCGCGTACAGCGAATGACAGACACGGTGTCGGCATGAGCTGTGGGTATATATGCGCTTTGATTCCGTTCGCAGCCAGCACACAAGCAGCAGTACGGCTGAAAACATCAGACTTGATACGGCTGTCATAAGCGATTGCTACCGAAGGATTCTCAGAAAAAAATGAATTGACATAATCAGCTAATCCCTGCGTTGCCTTTCCTACAGTATAAATATTAATGCGGTTCGTGCCGGCACCTATTGTGCCTCTGAGACCGCCTGTTCCAAATGCAAGATCACGGAAAAAAGCATCCTCCTTTGCCTTTTCGTCAAGCTGAGACAGCTCGGCATGCAGTTCTGATGCTTTCTCCATCCAACATGAATACTCTTTATCAATTTCCTGTTTAGTTCTCATTACTGCTCCTTTTTTCAGGCAAATCAAGCCTTCCCAAGATTCATGACTACTATACCCACAAGGATTATAGCCATTCCTATAAGCTGCTGTACCGTGAACGTTTCTTTCAAAACGATAAAGCCGGCTAAAGAAACCAATATATATATAAGTCCTGCTGATAAAGGATAGAAAATGGTAAGATTCATTCTCTTCATTACCATGATGGACATTAAAAAACTAAGTACATAGATGCAGAGTCCTATGACCAGTATCCAGCTCAGTTTCAAATCAAAGCCTGCTGTGTCAAGCAAAAGAGTGCTTTCTCTTGCTGTTCCGATTTTTATCATCGTCAGTCCGGCAGCAGACATGCATACATATATTAACAATGCAATCATTATTATTACCCTTCGTTATTCATTCCAATTCTTTTATCGGCAGATCACTTTTACTTGTCTGTAAGGTCTTTTATTTCAGATATGATGAAAACCGGTCTTTGTCTTGCAGCATCAAGCGCTCTCCACAAATATTCGGCTATGATCCCCAATGAAATATTGGTTATACCGAATCCCAGGGCTATCAGACTGGCAAGAGTCGCGTAACCTGCAGGGGTATCGTTCAATATCTTGGTAAATATTGTGACGATACCGACCACAACACCGACAAAGAGCATGATCATTCCAAGGATGCTTACCATCCTTATCGGAGCGAAAGAAAACGCGACAAATGAATCTATCATCAGCTTTACTTTCTTTGACAGTGTCCATTTTGACTTTCCGGCGCTTCTCTCATGGAAATCCATTTCGAGATTGGTCGTTTTGAACCCGGCATCTATAATCTGAAGCATTATCGAGGAATTGCCTTCAACATTATTGTTGAGCAGCTCTTTGATTTTTCCGTTAAACACAATTGTGCTTACTCCGTCAGAAGAATAATTGCTGACGGCATATTTCTGCATAAGATGAGAGTATGTCTTTGAGAATGCCCTGTTCATCTTGGAAACAGCGATGGACTTCTTGCAGACATAGACAGCATCATAGCCTTCCTCATTGATCAGCTTGAAAGATGCTTCAAGCAGTTCAAGAGGTTCCTGCAGATCGCTTCCAAGCCATGTGCAGACAGGATAGTACGCATTCTTAACCCCGGCTCTTATTGCGGCATGAGATCCGAAATTGCGCGAAAACTGCACAAGCTTTGCTCTGCTTATATTATTAAAAGAATAATTGCCCAGGATCTCGACCGATTTGTCCGTTGAACCGTCGTCAACAAATACGAGTTCTATAGGGAAGGACAGTTTTGAGGCATGGTCATCAATCGTTGAACAGAATAGTTCAATTCCATCTTCTTCATTAAGAAAAGGGACTATTATTGACAGCCCCTCATTTTTATTTGTAGTCAAATTCTACCTCCCCGTTATCCTTCACAATAACCTTGCCGATGGCCTTTGCCGGATTTCCGGCTACTATCGTATTGTCGGGAACATCAGCATTTACAAAACTGTTGGCAGCCACTACACAGTGCTCACCTATCGTAACTCCGCAGTTTATAATACTCATTGTTCCGATGACAGTATAGCTCCCTATTTTGACCGGTCCTGATTCGAACGGATTGACGCCTCCGGAGACATAGTATTTTGTGGAGTCATGCGTGTATACCATGACACCTGAATCCAGAGTCACGTAATCACCGATCTCAACTGTATCCGTTGCGCCTTCTACGAGCGTATACGGGCCAATCCACACATGAGCTCCTACCTTTATTTCTCCCATTATGACAGCTGTGTCATATACGGAGGATCCCTCTCCAAACCCGAGGTCCCTGGATTTATCGAATCTGTTGTAGATGATCTCACCGGAAGGAAGCACACGGTTGTACTTTCTTCGCATTTCCTCGCGTCTGTCACGAATCATTTCGTCAAAAAGCTGTTCGAATTCCTGTTTGTCCATGTCAACACCTAAATCAAAGCGTTGTTCTCATACCAGTCGAGGGTTACTTTAAGTCCGGTCTCAAAATCCGTGTCAGGACTGTAACCTATCAGTTCTTTCGCTTTTGTTGAATCAGCACATAACCTTCTTACGTCACTGGTCCTTGCAGGTCTGTGCTCCCACTCGCCTGTATATCCCATGTAATCGCAAATCTGTCCCAAAAGATGATTCATCGAGATATCAATACCTGTGCCGAGGTTAATGATCTGTCCGCGGGTCTTCTCATTCTCGTATGCAAGTATGAGCCCTTTCACGGTGTCCTTTACGAATACAAAGTCTCTGGTCTGTTCTCCGTCACCCTCTATTACAGGTGCAGTACCGTTCTTTACTCTTTTTGCAGTTGCAGGAATGATCCCTGCAAGAGGTCCCTCAGCATTCTGTCTGGGACCGTAATTGTTGAACGGTCTTATTATTGAAATGTCTAGGTCAAGAACTTTTGAAAAGCTGTGGACCATAAGGTCTGCGGCTGCTTTCCCCGCTGCATACGGAGTCGTCGGATCAGTCGGATGATTCTCATCCATAGGTGCATACTGAGCCGACCCATAGGCTTCGGATGAAGAAGTATGAACGAGAGACTTATATGCTCCTGCCTTCAGAAGTTTCAGCAGCGTATCTGCGATCTCAACGTTGACCATATATGCGTCAAACGGATTGAAGAAAGAATAGTTGAGTGCGATGGTGGCCATGTTGAAGACCACATCAATATCTTCTTTGTCTATAATCGCTTCTACGACGCCGTAGTGTCTTGCATCATCGCGATACAGCACAAATCTCGGGTCTGTCATCGCTTCTGCAATATTCTCCTCCTTGCCGAGGAAGAAGTTGTCAAGGCATACTACCTTTGCTGCGCCTTTCTCCAGCAGGCCGTCACACAGATGGCTGCCGATGAAGCCGGCACCGCCTGTGACCAATACTTTTTTACCTTCGATTTTAGGCATTTTATCTCCTCTACATGTTGTCTATTACATCCCTGAACTGATCGATCACGTACTGCTGATCTTCATCTGTCATCTGAACGTACAGAGGAAGTGTGATCGACAGTCTGTCGCATGCGTATGCATGAGGGAAGTCTTCAGCTTTATATCCGAATCTGTTTTTATAGTATCCCAGTGTGTGTACTGCATGCGTACCCTGTCTTGTAGCTACACCACGCTCCTCAAGAAGTGCGAGCAGCTTGTTTCTGTACTCTCCACCTTCTTCAACACTGCCGATACCAAGCTTTTTGAGATCAAGCATGCATACATATGACTGATATGTATGGAAATATCCTTCCGGCTCTATCGGGAATATCAGTTCAGGAAGTTTTTCGGTGATCAGTTCGTTATAGTATTTTGCTTTTTCTCTTTTGCTGTCTATGATGAAGTCAAGCTTCTTGACCTGTGCAAGCCCCATGCCTCCCTGGATATCTGTCATACGATAATTAAAACCTGCAACATTGAATTCAGGAAGAAGGAATCCCTTGCCCTTGTCTCTTTCAGCTGCAGACACCGAGTTCCCGTGAGATCTGAGTTCGCGCATTCTTGTAGCAAGCTCCGGATCATCAGTAAGCACCATACCACCTTCTCCAGTCGTTATGGACTTTCTCGGATGGAAGCTGACGCATGATGTGTTTCCGAATCCGCCCTGATGCTTATCACCGATCTTCGCTCCCAGTGCACATGCAGCATCTTCTATGACTTTCAGGCCATACTCTTCAGCAATCGCATTGATTGCATAAATATCGCAGCACAGTCCGAATTCATGGACAGGCACGATTCCCCAAAGAACGTTTCCGGTTTCGCTGTTCACAAGCTTGCCGTCCTTCATGACATAGTCTCTGCTGATGATCTCTCTGACCGCTTCAGCATCAACATTGAAGGTTTCTTCGTGTATATCTACCATGACAGGAGTTGCACCCGCCGCCACGATGGAATTCTCGGTGGCAACGAATGTGAATGCAGGGACGATAGCATCCATGCCGGGACCCATCCACTCGCCTACCATAGCAAGATGCAAAGCTGTTGTACAGGAAGTCGTCGCGACTCCCTCTTTAATGCCTTCATGCTCGGCTATCTTCTTTTCGAATTCAACACATCTCGGTCCGTTTGCGACCCATCCTGAGTCAAGGGATCCTTTGATCTGTTCAAGCTCTTCTTCATCAAAATATGGTTTTGTAACCGGAATTTTTCTCATCTTATTCACCCTTTTCCGTCATGACGCCGTCATTAAGCTCGTACTGCCTTCCGCAGCATGGGCATTTCAGGTTGTCATCAAGCTTCTGACCGCACTTGCATACCCATGCAATTCTGCGTGCAGGGTTACCTACTACCAATGCATATGCAGGAACATCCTTTGTGACCGTGCTGCCGCATCCTACCATGGCGTATTCGTTGATAGTTATACCGCATCTTACCGTGCTGTTTGCACCGATGGAAGCTCCTTTTTTGACAAGCGTGTCGGAAATCTGCCAGTCAGCATTGAAAGCTCTTGGGAACATGTCATTTGTGAAGGTCATTGATGGTCCGAGGAACACATCATCCTCTACTGTTACTCCATGATACACATTTACATTGTTCTGGACTTTGACACGGTTTCCAAGCTTTACATGCTCGTCGATATATACGTTTTTGCTGATGATGCAGTTCTCACCGATCTCTGCATCATTCCTTACCTGGGCCTGATTCCAGATCTTTGTTCCGTCTCCGATCACTGCTGCATCACTTACTTCTGCTGTCGGATGTATGAAAATATTACTCATATTATTTGTCCTCGTAGAATCTGTTAACCGTTTCAATAACGTAATTTACCTGCTCATCTGTCATTTCAGGGAATACCGGCAGGCATACCGACTGAGCAGAGATCATCTCTGCTACAGGCAGGCTGTCTCCTGAGATCCTGCTGTTTTTCGCATTAAATGCTTTCTGCTGATGAAGCGGTACCGGGTAGAATGTGCCATTGCCTACACCATTCTCCGAAAGGAATGCGCAAAGCTCACTCTTATACTCAGAACGTATTACGAACTGATGCCAGCAAGGCTTTGTGTCTTCAGCATACTGAGGCAGTTTGATCTTGTCTGTGAGTCCGTCAAAATACTTCTTTGCGATAGCAGCACGCTTTGCGTTGTACTCATCAAGATGTTTGAGCTTTACCGAAAGAACAGCCGCCTGCATAGCATCAAGACGCGAGTTGTGTCCGATAACATAGTTGAAGTACTTATAAGGGTTATACAGCTCTGTAGCCTCTTCAGCCGTATCGATAGACTCCTTGATACCTTCCTGAAGTTCAAGAGTTTTCGCTCCTGCTTCGCCTGCGCCATGCTCTTTATATGCTTTAAGCATAGTGTAGATGTCATCATCATTAGTGGTGACCATGCCGCCGTCGCCTGCACCGCCAAGATTTTTGGTAGGATAGAAAGAGAAACATCCGACATCACCAAGTGTTCCGGCCTTTTTCCCCTTATATTCACTTCCTATAGCCTGAGCATCATCCTCTATCACTTTGAGGCCGTGCTTCTTTGCGATCGCATTAATCCTGTCCATTTCTGCCGGAGCACCGAAAATATGTACCGGAAGAATCGCCTTTGTTTTTTCTGTGATCGCCTCCTCGATCTTATCAGGATCGATGTTGTAATCGTTCTCCCTGACATCCACAAATACCGGAACAGCACCGACAGAAGCGATTGCTTCGGCTGTTGCGAAGAAAGAGAACGCGGTGGTAATGACCTCATCACCAGGCTTCACATTGCATGCCTTCAGTCCGAGTACAAGCGCTTCTGTTCCGCTTGAGCATCCGGCTACATGTTTTGCCTTCAGATAGTCCTCCATTTCTTTCTCAAATCCGCTTACATAAGGACCGTTGATAAAGCAGCACTTGTCGAGAATATCAAGAAGTGCAGGCGCGATTTCATCTTTTATTTCTTTATATTGAGCCTTTAGATCTAAAAACGGTACGTTCATCTGTGTTTTTCCTCCCCTTTTATGCTGCCCTTTATTATTATATTAACTATAAAAATTATTATCAGTCATAAGTTGCGCGTTCAAGCGCTTTTTCGCATATCTGTATTGCGCGGATAGCTACCTTTCCGTCTACCAGAACATCCTGCCCGTTGACGACTGCCTCATAAAAACTCTGAAGCTCTGCTCTGAGCGGCTCTATGATCGGCACAAATATCTTCTGCACTACAGCATCCTGTTTGTAAGCTCCGGAATGTCCGCTGTCAACCATCATCTCAGTGCCCTTTGTCACTGTAAGTGTCTTGTTGAGCAGGTCTGCATATACAACGCTTTCATCAGTATGAATCTCAAGCGTTCTTTCCTTGCTCTGCGAAACTCTGCTTGCATTTATAACTGCATGTGCATTGGATGAAAAGTCCAGCATGCAAGTCGCAAAATCGGTAGCCCCCGACTTTATAAGCTCTCCGTTGCCGCGTATATCGGTAACAGTCGCAGGCTCCATGAGATCGCATACGATATCGATGTCATGGATCATGAGGTCTTCAATAACGCTGACGTCCTTGATGCGTCCGCTGCCGCTGAATGGACTGTAGCGATGAGCCTCGATGTAAAAGATGTTCTTGCCGTCAAGAATCTTTTTAGCCTCTTGTACAACGGCATTGAATCTCTCGATATGGCCTACCTGCAGTTTGAGTCCGGCCTTTTCAAAAGCATCTGTCAGTAACTGCGCATCCTCGCTCGTAGTAGCAAGCGGCTTTTCAATAAGAGCATTTACTCCGTGCTCAAACACTTTCAAGCCGATTTCTTTATGCAGGGAAGATGGTACCGCAACTACTACAGCATCTACAGCGTCCAACAATTCCTCTATTGTTTTAAACGCTTTTGTGTCATACTTTTCTGCTACAGCAGCAGCCTGATCGTCATTTGCATCGTAGATACCGACAAAATCAAATCTCTTTTCATCGCTTATATTACGCACATGGTTCAAACCCATATGTCCGGTACCAATCACGCCTATCCTGAGTTTTTTCATCTTTCCCTCTCCTTATTATCATTATGCAAACTGAATATATTTACAAACGGCAGAGCACCTATATACCACTACCGATCTTCCAGAAGTACTTCGCTCCATCTTCACTTATTAACGGCTCAACACCGATTTCCCTAGTTATGCTTTCTATATCCTTCTCAGCCTTTCCCTTTTTCTTTTTATAATTTCGCTCATATAACTTTTTATCTAAATAGATTCCACCATACCCGGCATTTTTTATTTTACTTATCATTTGAGGCACTTCACATTTGGCTACAGCCTTTTGCCACTGTGCTTCCTCACGTCCCTGCATTGCGCCATAGCTCCAGTGAATATTTTCTGTCTCAAGATATCCATTAAACATCCCGTATGAACCCTCGATATAGGAGGACGGCCACTCAAGATACGGCAATGTGAAGATCATATCTCCGCTATTAAGTTCGCTTTCTATCCGGCCAAAGAACTGCCTTGAATTATTAAATTCTGAAGTGTCATACGGTATGAAATCAACAGTCTGGTCGAAAATTCCTACTGCCAGTATGCATAGGCTTATGCATATAACCCGCCGGTAATCAATTATATCCCTGAGGCCGTCTATCATCATTCCGATGATCAGCAGGCTGAGGAACATTATGATAAGCGACATTCTGTTGTAACTCCTCATTGGCAGCACTATTGCTACTGAGATAATGCTTCCGATTCCTCCGATGGTAGCAATGATAAATGTCGCAAAATTAAGCCAGCTTATCTCTTTATACTTATTCTTATCTGAAAAGATCAGCAGGAGCGATACAAGCAGTCCGAGTGATGCTATCAGACCTATCGATGCAGTTGAATTTTCATTGACTAAAGGATAATTCCTGAAATATCCTGCTGCGATGCTGTTGAAAAGTGCGATCCTGTGCCCTATCCTCGGCAATATCAGCTGTACCAGTTTAAGCCCAAACGTCTCTACGTCACCTCTGTTGCGTACAGCCAGTTCTCCAAACGAATTTGTTCCTTCCAGTACCCAATACAGAACATTCGGCATAGCATTGATAACCACACCTGTAACAGTTGAGGCAATAAATGCAAGAGGATACATCTCCTTTTTAATTGCTCTCCCGCGTTTATTTATTATCCGTATAACCATTGAAGCGGCAAGCAGGGCACATGTGAAGTAAGCATAGTACATACCTGTAAAAGCACACATGAAAGCCAGCATCATTCCGCACCAGAACTGCCTGTCGCGCTTGTCAGGATCGAGCTGGTCAGGGATCCTGCCCTTTACGACGTTAAGTGAGAGCATGCAGGCTATTGGAAGTGTGTAATACGGTGTAAGCCATATATGCACATATCTCATCTGTATAAACGAGCTGAATGCAAAAAGTATGCCAACCACATAAGAGCTGCTTCTACTGACATTCTGGTTTCTGGAAGCAGCGGCCGCAATGATCGCAATAAGATAAAAGTTTGCAAAATAGAACAGGTTTATGATCAGGTAGGGATTGTCACTGAACAGCCCTATCAGTTTTACACAAATAAACGACAGACTGTCTGAATACGGATAGTCAAACATATCTCCGCCTGACAGTCCTCCTACTAAAGGATTCGCCATTGACAAGCCATTTCGGTCAATGTTTTTTGCAAGATAATATACCCCCATTTCATCTCCGCCGGCATATACAAGCGGAAATGAAATATCTGCTTTTCTGTACAGGAAAAGTAATAATATCGTCACCGAAAACACTATTGCGGCATAAAGAACTACCTCTCTTCTGAAATCCGGTGTCATTTTTATTCTTTTTCCCGGTTCCCTCCTTTTTATCCTTAGCCAGACATAGATAATAAGGTAGGAGAGCACTAAAAACAGAACCACCTGCATGATTTTTGCTGTGATCCACACAAGTATGCTGCTGTCTCTTGTTACTGTAAGAAAGTCTACTTTAAGGTTCTTTATCTCTATTCCGGCACTCCCGGAGGTGAATATCCTTAATTGGCAACTTTCGGGATGCTCTCCCCTGTAAAATGCTATTTCCTGCCGGATCTTATTCTCACCGTGCTTCAGTTTAACAGTAAATTCATCACACGGATCATCAAAACCATCTCCGTACAGATCCACAGTCAGCTTGGTTTTCTTATCCGCTTTGTTTACTGCGGTAAAGCTGACCCTCAAAGAATCTCCTTTCAGGAGAAAAATTCCACTTGTAAACAGTTTAGGCCCTTTGTCAGCATCTGTTATCAGTACATTTTCTTCTACATGGTCATAAGGACTTTCAGAATCAAGCATATCTGAAGTATTCAGCACGTTTTTTTCAAGTACCTCAGTATATGTGACATCATCTATATGCGGAATAATGGTAGAAGCAAGAATGCTGGCTACCAATACGACAAGCGCTATATAAGCCCTGCCTCCGTGAAAAATCTTTTTTTTGTTTCTTTGCTCCTTTGCAGATCTACACATACACATAAGCCTTTCAAATCAAGCTGTTTCCTCAAAGAACCTTTTGTACTTTTCAATAAACCCCCCAAGAAAAGCTTTTTTTACAAAGACTTTCCCGTTTATACCCTTTGTTTCTGCAGCATCATGTTTATCCTGCTTGTCTACACCAGATTCTATTGCAAAAATTCCGTCCCTTGTATTGTCATATGGAATGTCGGAGTCCTGAAAAGTTGTCGTTCCGGGAATATCCCACTGTGTTTTTCATTATAAACCTTCATATTTCAAGCGAAATGTTTCAAAGCTCATCAGATTTTTGTCTTTCTCTGATACTATGGGATGCTTCGTTTCCCAAGCTATTCCTAATTCTGGTGAATTATATATAAGTCCTGTATCTGCGCCTTTTATATATTCTCCAATACATTTATATGACATAACTGCAAAGTCAGAAAGAACTTCGAATCCATGTGCAAATCCACGTGGTATATACAATACTTTATGGTTTTCTGCTGATAAGTTTACTTTTAAATGTCTCCCAAATGAAGCTGATCCTTTTCTAAGGTCAACGACAACATCATTTATTTCCCCATAAACCGTATGGACTATTTTTATCTGTGGATTTGCCGTCTGAAAATGTAATCCTCTTATTACACCTTTAACTGAATACGATTCAAAATCTTCAGCAGTTATGCCTTCTATTCCGAGCATCTCGAACACATCCTTTTCGTAGTATTTAAGAAAATATCCTCTTCTATCTTCTCTTACAAAGGGTGTAATAACTTTTACTCCTTCTATATCAAGTGTTTCTATTTTGAAGTCCGTATTCATACTTCTTTTGTCTCCTTCATCCATGATATTGTTCTAGCAACCCCTTCATAAAACGAAATTTCATTTTTACAGCCCATCTTGTCAATCTTGTTTGTCTCAATGTTTTTATAATCCAGAAAAGGTCCATTGAAAGGAACTTCTCCGAACATCAATTTCGATGTGCTTCCACAGATTTTTTTCATTTCTATTACAAAGTCCTTTAGCTGTCTTTGTTCCGGGTTGCCAAGGTAATAACTTTGCATGTCAGTGCCATGTTTTCCTAAAAACAGCATCTTTCGTACTGCATCGGTAATATATATAAAATCATACAGCTGATTTCCTTCTGTCAGCGGTATGTCTTCATTCCCTATCATTTTCCTGAGAGTGCTATTAAAGAATCTAGGGGATGTCTCTCCTATCCCATATATATTAGATATCACAATATTAATGTAGTCTATTTTTTTATTATACGACACTGTCTTTGCCATATAGTCGGCACATAGTTTTGCGGTACTGTATATATATCCCAATCCAGGCCTACAGTTATCTTCAGAAAGATATTGTATTGCTTCGTATTCCATAATACTGCCAGCATTAATAAACTTTTTACAATTAATCTCATCTGCGGTAACTAAAGCATTATACGTTCCTAGCACATTGCATAATTGTAGCTCAACATCTGCCCTGCCATTTCCTGAGGTCGCGCTCCATCCAAGGTGATACCAGACATCACAGTCTTTAACAACACTGTATTTTTTCAGGTCTTTAATTTCGTTCAGGTCACAACATAAAATGGTTATTTTGTTTTTCCAACTGTCAGGTATTTTTTGAGGATCACGAACCACCGCAATGACTTCTTCTCCTGAACTAATCATTGCATTTATTAGATTGCTTCCCAAAAAACCTGTTGCGCCAGTGACTATTGCCTTCATTTGAATCTACGCTTTCACTTTCAGATAAACTATCCTTGCAAACATTCTGAATATAAACATTCCTCGATGTATACAGTCATCAACTTTTTTTGTACTCATGTAATTATTATTATGGATATTACTCATCATTCTTGAGTCATCCTTAATATAAGTCTGTAATTTGGTTTTACTTGTTTGATTATTTTTTGACACTCTGTATTTCATGAGCACTTCCGATATGTAACCCACTTTACCTGTATTAGCGATTTTTAGCCACATATCCCAATCTGCAGAGTAATACATTGACGCATCAAAGCCTCCCGTTTCATTAAGTGCTGACTTCCTGAACAACACATTAGAAGGTTCCCCAAAGAGATTCTTTTCACGGTATGACCTTAATGATATCTTTTTCCCTTCCATTATCTTGTTATTATTGAAAATACGCCGCTTCATCAGCGACGTCCCGTTTTCATTTATTATTTCAGAGGCACTAAATACCATAACAACATCTTTATTTTCCCTCATGATATTGACTTTTTTCTCTATACAATCTCTGTTGAGTAAATCGTCAGCACATAATATGGTTATGTATTCACCTTTAGCATACTCTAAACATTTATTCCAATTACCAACCATGCCAAGGTTCTCGCTGTTCTGATACAAGCGAATATGACCCGACATATTCGCCTGCACAATATTTACAGTATTATCTTCTGAACAATTATCTACTACTACTATTTCAATATTCTCATATGTTTGGTTTATAGCTGATAACAAAGTATCTCTAATGGTATTTTCGCCATTAAATACTGGAATACATATGCTTACTAAATCTTTTGAATTACTATTAATCATACCTTTTAATCTACTGCATTTTTATATTTAAGCATTTATATATAACTTATTTCACAGATTTGATTATTACCTCTGCCATATAATCTATCATCTCATCTGTCATCCCCGGATACACGCCGACCCAGAAAGAGTTATTCATGATGAAGTCCGTAGTTTCAAGACTTCCGACTACTCTATATGCATCTGTCCCTCTGATTTGGTCGAAGCAAGGATGCTTTGTCAGATTTCCGGAGAAGAGGAGTCTCGTCTGTACGTTATGTTCCTCTATATTTTTTGTGACTTTGTTTCTTTCCAAGCCGCTCTCTGGCTTTACCGAGATTAGGAATCCAAACCATGATGGCTCGCTGTTCTCTGCCGGTTCTGGCAAAATCAACTTATCTGCAACAACCTGGAGTTCTTCACGGAGTCTGTTCCAGTTGTATCTTCTTCTTTCAATGAATGAGGGAAATTTCTTAAGCTGCTCACAGCCAACGGCCGCCTGCATATCCGTCACCTTAAGATTGTAACCAAAGTGACTGTATACATACTTATGATCATATCCGAACGGAAGCTCTCCAAACTTCCCATCAAATCTATGACCACATAGATTATCCCTACCGGACGGACAAACACAGTCGCGTCCCCAGTCGCGATATGAAAGAATTAGCTTGTGCAACAACGGATTATCTGTATAAACACATCCACCCTCTCCCATAGTCATATGATGAGGAGGATAGAAGGACGATGCTCCTACATCCCCCCATGTTCCGGTATACTTCGTTACACCATCAATCGTGTATTTAGAACCCAGGGCATCGCAGTTGTCTTCGATAAGCCACAGCTCATGCTTTCTGCAAAATTCTTTTATCGCTTTAATATCAAATGGATTTCCCAAAGTATGCGCGATCATCACAGCCTTGGTTTTTGAGCTAAGGGCAGCTTCAAGCTGAGTCACGTCAATATTGTATTGTGGCACTGTAACATCAACGAATACAGGTACTGCTCCGTATTGCAGAATCGGAGTAACTGTGGTTGGGAATCCGGCGGCTACTGTTATTACCTCGTCACCCGGCTTGATTCGTCTCTCTTCTAATTCAGGAGCCGTGAGTATCATAAATGCGAGCAGATTTGCAGATGATCCACTGTTAACAAGATGTGCGTACTTCACGCCTATCCACTTCGCGAATTCTTTTTCAAATTGATCTGCGAATCTTCCTGTAGTCAGCCAGAAATCCAGGGTAGCATCAGTAAGAGCCTGCATCTCCTTCTCATCAAACACTCTTGATGCATAACTAACACGATCACCCGGCTTGAACTCTCCTTTATTCTTTTTAAAAGCGTGATAATATTCTGCAACCAGTGCTTTTATCTGTTCTCTAGCTTCAGCTTCATTTTCCCAATTTGCCATTACCTTTCTCCTCCAGTAATAAACTCTTCTATCTGTTTATCCATCACAGCGCGTATGTTTTCTCCATTGACCCATGCTTTACTCCATTCTACTGTTTTCTCAATTGCTGTCTCCAAATCCCAATGTGGCTTCCAGCCAAATGTTGATTTTAACTTTGAGCAATCCAGTTTTAAGAAGTTTGCCTCATGCGGACCTCCGTCATATTTATTGACCCATTTAAGACCCTCTCCCCAATGTTTTACAAACAAGTCTACCAGCGCACCGGTCTGGAAGCAATCCTTGTCATCGGGACCGACATTGTACCAGGATGCATATTTATGGTCACTGTACTGCATTGCAACAATCATAAGATATGCATAAACAGGTTCAAGCACATGTTGGTAAGGTCTCGTCGAAAACGGATTTCTCACCGTTATATCTTCACCTCTGATTGCTGCCCTGACGCAGTCGGGTATTATTCTGTCATTGGCAAAGTCTCCGCCGCCTATAACATTGCCTGCTCTTGCAGTAGATACTGCTACTCTGTCATCAGTAAAAAAGCTATTTTTATAACTGTGCGTCACGAGTTCAGAGCATGATTTTGAATTCGAGTACGGGTCGTAGCCATCCAGTGGTTCATTCTCCCTATATCCCCATTCCCATTCCCTATTTTCATACACTTTGTCTGTCGTGACATTCAGGAATGATTTTACAGATGAGGTTTGTCTGACCGCCTCGCAGATATTTACCGTACCCATCACATTAGTACTGTAAGTTCCTACCGGATCTTTATAGCTGTCTCTGACTATTGGCTGAGCAGCCATATGGATAACGATTTCCGGCTGATACTCATGGAAAACATCCATCAGATGCTGTAGATCTCTAACATCGCCCTTGATATGTGTGATCTGGTCTTTTACTCCGCATAAATCAAATAGCCGGATTTGTTCCTTGCTGCAACTGGAATAACCAATCACTTCAGCTCCCGCATTTACGAGCATTATAGACATCCACGTACCTTTAAATCCCGTGTGTCCTGTCAGAAGCACTTTCTTGTCTTTATAAAAGCTAATAATACTCATTTCCATACCTTCCACGGGGCTTTGCCTGTATTCCAATAATTCTCCAATTTTTGTTTTTCTCTAAGCGTATCCATACATTGCCAAAACCCTTGGTGTATGTAGCCCATCAATTCTTTTTTTTCAACTAATCGATTCAGAGGGGCTTTTTCAAAAGGCGTATCATCTCCGTCTATCAATTCGAATATAGCAGGCTCCATAACCATAAACCCAATGTTGATCAAATCTCCATCAGTATCTGACTTTTCTCTGAAAGCATTAATAAGACCTCCGTCTCCAACTTCCACTACTCCCTTATTCTGTCCAAAGTTGTACATGCTCATTGTTCCGGTTTTGCCATGAGATTTATGAAACTGTAATAGTTCATTTATATTAACGTCAGCTACACCATCGCCGTAAGTTAACATGAATGTTTCGTCCCCTACATAATCTTTGATTCTTTTTATTCTTCCACCCGTTTGTGTATTGAGTCCAGTATCTATTATAGTAACTTTCCATGGCTCAATATGTTTATTATGGACGATCATCTCACCCTCTCCGGTAGTGTAATCAAAGGTGATATCTGAAGTATGAAGGAAATAGTCAGAAAACCATTCTTTGATAACATGTTGTTTGTATCCTGCGCAGATTATGAACTCATTGAATCCATAATAACTATATAATTTCATTATATGCCATAGTATTGGCATTTCTCCTATTTCAATCATTGGTTTCGGTTTAAGAGCTGATTCCTCAGTAATACGAGTCCCCAGACCGCCTGCTAATAACACGGTTTTCATATTTGGTCATCTCCTTATATGCAAAGTTTTTCAGTATTGATCAATTGTTGATTTTATTTTTTTAAATATTTTTCAACTATAAATCTTGGCCTGTGTTTTGATTCCAAATAAATTTTACCTACATATTCTCCTACAATACCTATTGCCAGGAGTTCGAGTCCTCCTATGGCCCAGATTGAAAGAATCAAAGTTGTCCATCCCTTTACCACCTCATGTCCAAGCAAATAGGAAATTAAATAATACAGGAGCAATATAATGCTTGCAAAAAATATGATTATACCTAAACTTGTTATTAATCGAATCGGCTTAACGCTTAATGATGTTATTCCATCAACAGCAAAAGCAATCATCTTTTTAAGAGGATATTTTGATTCGCCTGCAAAGCGTTCGTTACGTTCATATTCGACAACGTCTGTCTGAAAACCAATCATTGGAACAATTCCACGGAGAAACAAGTTTACTTCCTTGAATCCATCCAACTCTGCAATTGCCCTTGCGCTCATCAAACGATAGTCTGCATGATTATAGACAATATTTACTCCCATTCCATTCATAAGCTTATAAAAGCCTTCTGCAGTAGTTTTCTTAAACCATGTATCTTTTTTTCTTGCACTTCTGACCCCATAAACGATGTCGCACCCTGCAGTATATTTTTCAATAAACTGATCCAGTACTTCTATATCATCCTGTAGATCTGCATCCATGGAGATAACTACATCACAGTCATTTTTTACCGTTATAAGGCCTTCTAGCAAAGTGTTCTGATGGCCTCTGTTTCTTGATGATTTTATCCCTAATACCAAAGGATTGTTTCCATACATTTCTTCAATGATTGTCCAGGTTTTGTCCTTTGAACCATCATCAACAAACACGATTCTACTGTCTTCAGAGATAATCTTTTCCGAAATCATCCGGTTTAGTTTGTCAGATAAGCGCTTTTCTGTTTCAGGAAGAACCTCTTCCTCATTGTAGCATGGTATTACTACATATAGTTTTGGAACTAATTGCATTATTCTTACCTCTATATCTTTGTCCTTTCAGGTTTGTTTTTCACAGATGTTATTGTATCACTCAAAATCATAATATAGCCATCTCCCGCTGCTTGATACAGCGGCCTCTACTAAGCCATTTGCCTCAAAATCATTTGTCATTATTTGCAGTTCATAGTCAGAATAGCCCATGCTATCTACATATACTCCACTAAAGCCGTATTTTTTTAATTCCCTTGCCAGATCAGGCATGTTCAAAGTTGCAATTTTTTCATTAATTGAATATGATTTCTCCCCTGCGAATGAGCCATAACTCCATCTCAAATTATCAGAATAAAGATATGGTAAAAGCAGCGCATCGGGATACATTCTATTAATATAGCCACTGGAAGGATAGTTATTAAATGGAAACTGATAAATTAACGAACCTTCATTCTCTATCTCTTCTATTCTGCTTACAAAGGTCTTCATTTCTATACCCTGCAATTTTGCCTCTTCATTGTTAAACCGCTCTTGATTCCATTGAGATAGAAAACATAAGACAAAGCATATTAACCCCACTAGAATTAATCGACTATATTGGCGGCGCTTTCCTCTATTGTCCCTGATTACTACATCAAAGACAGTACAAATCGTTAGAATGCATAAGAAGCAAATATAAACTGACATTCTATTTGTACATCTTGCTAGATCCATTACAAATAAGTATACAACTGTACCCAATCCGCCTATCGTTGCGTATAAGATGCAAAAAATCGTAAGTAATGCTGCAGTCTTAACATCTTTATACTTGAAAGCATCTCTTGTTCCCCGTATTAGTACCACAGCCATCATTACCACACCTATAACACCAACAAGGCCTAAGTATTCTGACACTTCGCTTTGTGCATAGGCTATTTCATAATACTCTTGCAACTTGTCATTTATAGCACTGACACCTTCCATCTGTAGGGGAAAAAACAGTCTGAATATTTTTAACGAATATAATTCAGCATCCGTTATGCTTCTTATATTAGGTATGCTAATTGTTTTGTTTATAAGCCTGTTGAGTATATATGGAAGGATAGTTATAAGAAAGATCACAACAGTCATTACTCCCATTTTTAGCGATTGCCAGAATTCGAGTAACCTGTTATTCTTTATGGCCTTGCCTATTCCTGTTATTGCAATTAACAAGCATCCATAATAAAGGTAATACCCCATTCCTGAGTTTACCATTAGAATAATTATTAATATGGTGATGATATTTTTTTTATTTTTAAAAAAACCTTTCCCTATTGCCAAATATTCTTCAT
Organism: uncultured Eubacteriales bacterium; assembly: GCA_902801255.1. Lineage (GTDB taxonomy): Bacteria > Bacillota > Clostridia > Peptostreptococcales > Anaerovoracaceae > Crickella. Next base: position 34,053 of record CADCHO010000003.1, read on the forward strand.
CTTCGCCAATCCACAAGCAAAGAAGCACTTCCAGCGGAATTGAATATATCATTGAAAGCATTAAGTGTCCAATAGAACGATAGAAAACATAGAATTGCGTTTCATACAGAGCCGCTCCTGCTGCAGATAAATATGGGTGTATTTTTCTGGATGCCAAAACAAAATAACAAATCAATCCATTTAAAAAAAATGAACTTATAAATGTAAGATTAATTGCTTCTTCAATATTGTTAGTTATTTTGGCGAATATGTAAGCAAGAAAATGTACATCATTATCAAGATAGTAAGAAAGTGTTCCGCTACGATCAGTTCCGAAAACGCCTCCCAAGTATTCTGTTTTATAACCGATTCCACTATCTAAAAAGATTTTTATTTCAGACATAAAGGATGTTTCATCGCCACCTGAGTTATAAATCGCATAATGAATGTCAAATCCGCGCCCTCCAAATAGATAGATCGTTATTACACTCGAAAAAACCAATACAAGCAAGAATCCTATTAATAATCTTTTTTTGGTCACTTTAGTTGTATCCATTTTCTAAACCTTTGATTAATCTGTTAATTCCCTTGTGCTGTCACGGGCGCTACTCTCTGAATGCCCACTTTTTATTAATAATAAAATTAATAGGTACGCTAAATAGGAGATTAATAATTGGTGCAATATATTTTGAAATGTGTAAAATATCAATCCATACAAATGAAAGTATGTTTGTCATTACTATTCCTGTAAAACCATATGAAATATAGGTTTTTATCAATGTGGAAAAGATTTTTCGTTCCTCTCCTTCCTGAACCGTAAACACATATCTGTTATTCCAAAAGAAAGACCACAAAACACTCAAAAAGAATGCTATTAGGTTTGCTGCAACATAGTCCCATGAAAGCTGGTATTTTTCAAGCATCTTTAGCGTAGCGATGTTTATACAATATCCAACAACTGTATTTGAAACTCCAACTATTCCAAACTTAATAAATTGCACAATTGTTTTGTTTTTTTCGTCCATATGCGTTAATAACCGGTTCTTGAATCGCAATTCAATCAAATGCATGGGGCTCTTCTCTCTCCATGCTCATCTGTACCCTCTACAAGCACTGATCTATGTCACCAAAGAACTTTTTATACTTTTCAATAATAACGTCCCATGAAAAGCTTTTCTTTACAAAGTCTCTTCCGTTTATGCCCATTACTTCTGCTGCATCAGTATTATCAAGCAGATACTTCAATGCTCCTTCGAACTCAAAATAGTCCTTGAACCAAAGACCTCCGTTGGATTCTTTACAGAAGTTTCTCGTAACGGCACATTGATCCGCTACCATAACAGGACGCTCCGCCAGCCAGCTCTCCATGATAACAAAGGAAAAGCTTTCGTGCTGCGAAGGCTGACATAGTACTTCTGCGGCTGCGTAGGCGTCATATTTATCCTGCCTGTCTACAAACCCCAGATCTCTGACATCGTTTCTGATTGAATCAGGGATCTCAACTGAACCTCCGCCTATCAGCACCAGACCGAGGTCGCTGTACTCAGGCATCCTTTTCTTAAACTCGCTGAAATACTGCAGCAAGGTATCAATATTCTTTCCTTTATCCTTTCTGCCTGCATACATTATGAAAGGATTTTCAATGTTGAATTTTTTACGGAATCTTGCGGCATCACCTGTCTGATCGGTATTCATTCCGATCCCCATTACGATCTGTTTTATATCTTTGTGCAAAGGATAATTTGCAACCGTAAGATCCCTTTCCGGTGCTGCATTGTACACCAGACCGGCTACCTTGGAAAATGTCTCTTTGAAATGCTCCATATAGAAATAGCTCTCATCATGAAAGCAAGGAATCAGTATCGATTTCTCAGGGCATATCTGGCAGCCGTAGTATGTTGTCCCGAACATATACGGGACAAAGATGAAAGCTGAATAAGAGTCTTTGTTTTTCTCCATGTAAGCATACAGTCTGCTGCTGTTTGCCATGTTTTTGAGAAAGATCTCCTCTTCATCAATCGATATCGGAAGATTCCGCATCAGCTTTACATTAACATCATTAAAAGCCTGCGTATCTCTGTGATCTGCCTTGAATCTGCGTACCAAAAGGTCTCCCTCCCTGTACTCGCCTTCCTTGTGGTAGTTTATATTCCAGTCGGAATTAAACTCCTTGATGCAGGTAGTCAGTATCTCAACGTCCATCCCTGCAGCAAGCAGATGCTTTGCGAGTTCTCTTGCCTCTTCCTCGGCTCCTCCCGGTATATTCATTCCGAACCACGGTGTAACGAAGGCTATAGTTTTCATATTGCTCATATTCTTTCTATCAGATTTGTAAGTCTGTCGATAACAACGTTCCACTTGTAGTTTTCGTCTACATATTTTCTTGCATTGGCCGTTATTGCTTCTCGCTCTTCTTCTTTTTCAAGAAGATAATTGACCTCAGCTTCAAACTCAAAATAATTTGTATAATAAAGCGCTCCGTTGCTCTTGATACAGTGCCCTTTCAGCACTTCACATTTTCCGTTGACCAGTACGGGTGTTCCTACTGTCATGGCCTCAAGGACCACCATTGAAAGGCTCTCAAACTCTGACGGAAGCACTACCATTCTGGCTCCTGCCACCCCGTTTGTTTTGTCCTGTTCATCCAGGAATCCCAATGCTACTATGCTGTCATCCTTAGGAATTTCGATAACAGGCTTTCCTATGAGCACAAGCTTTAGGTCTCCGCCATTGCGCTTTTTATATTCTTTAAAGTATTTAAACAGAATATGACAGTTCTTGCCTTCGTCAATGCGTCCGACGTAAAGCAGATAATTGTCAAGATTGTATTTTTTCCGGAAGTCATCAGGATCTGTCTCACCCGGTTCTTCGATGCCTATACCACCGATATCATAAGGAATGTCTGTGTTGCCGAATTTTTTGTGTACGAAATTCTTTTCTTCTTCAGTATTAAAGAAGAAAGCACGCGGCATGTAGAACAGCCTCCTGATCATCTCCATTTTTAAGAAAGGCTCGTTATGAGCTTCAGGGATAAAAATGGCTTTATCAGCGACTTCCGGCAGTCCCTTAACAGTCGGATAAAACAGGTATGCAAAGAATATGAAAGCCTTGTAGTTATCTTTATTATCCTGTATATAACGGATCAGCTGCGGACACAGCGGTCCTTGCTTGTCAAGCCACTCAGGTTCTTCATCAGGAGTGAGTCCTTCTCTGAGGAGCTTTCCGTTGATGGCATTAAACTCTCTTGCCTTTCTCTGTCTGTCGACACCAAAGCGATGGACTTTTACCCCGTTAATTACCTCTTCGTCCTGCTTGTATTCATTTTTCCATGACATGTAGTCAAGAGCCTTGGTTGTAACTACTTCAACGTCGTATTTACTCAATAAATGCTCGGCAAACAGACGGCACTGCAGCTCGGCCCCTCCGTTTACCTCAAGTCCGTATCGTTGAACAACAAGGCATATTCTGTCTTTCATTTGGTGCCCTCTATATAATCGCTCAGATATTTAAGGAACTGCTTTTCTATCACTTCATTATCAAAGTCTTTCAGTCGTTCTCTCTGTCCCTGCAGCAAAGCCTCTTTTACGTCTGCATGCTTCTGTAAATAATCTATAACGCCTGCAACTTCGAGAGGGTTTTTCTCCTTGATAAGGATGCCGCTTCCTCCCAATGTATAGGATATTGCCGAGCTGTCATACGCTATGATCGGTATGTCGAAAAACATTGCCTCAACCAGCGGAACACAGAAGCCTTCGTGTTCGCTCATGCAGATAAACGCATCTGCTATATGGTAGTATGCAAGGATCTCATCAAACCCGATATGTCCGGTAAAGATCACTTTGTCTTTCAGTCCCAGCTTTTCAGCAAACGAAGCCAGCTTATTATAGTAGATTTCTCTTTCGTCGAAATTTCCGACAAGGAACAACCTTGACTTTTCGTTGTAATTCTTCTGATACTGATAGAAGGCTGCTATGATATCTTCATGGCACTTGTTTGGTGCGACACGTCCGGTAAACAGCAGGTTGGTATAACCGTCATCTGAGTATCTCTCAATAACACCCTGATTCGGTTCCTGCTTGTAATCGTCGAACGGAATCAGTATCGGAAGCACGTCTATAGGGCATTTGTATCCGAGGTCTATCAGGTTCTGCTTGTTGAATTCCGAATCCGCAAGGCAATACTCTGCCTTGTCCGCCAGGAACTCAACGCCCTCTAAACCATATTTGCAGAGCTGCCATAGATTGTGGCTGTATCCTGAGAAGAATTCATATGGAGTTACATTATGATAAATTATCATCTTTCTTCCGTGGAAAGCCGGAAGTCTGAAGTTCAGCTCTGTGCCTACAGACAGATGATAGATTATAACATCATCGTCCTTCAGCCTCGGCAGCTTTGAAATGCGGTGCGCCCTGCCCTGAGGAACTCTTGCTCCGATGTTTTCAGCATAGATCCCGGTCTCATAGCCTGCACCTCTTAATGCATTGTCCAGAGCCATAACATCATTGCCTACCGCATCTCCGTAGCTTAATGATGGCAGCATTTGAATAACTCGCATTGTCTATTCCTCCGCAGTCTTCTGGTTGTCTTTCAGTGATTTCAGCACATCTTCGTACTCTTCGATCAGTCGGTTCTGACTTTCAATGTAACCGAGCAGCTGTGCAAATGCCGATGCTACCTGCTGGTTGTAAAGGTTCTGTCCGTCTGACATAGGTGCGACAACAAAACCGACAAGCTTCCTGACTACCTTTTTGATGAAGCCCTTGACGCCTGTACCGATATTCTCCTGCTTCCATGGCACATATTTTGTTGCTTCCAGTGCGCCTACCATGTACCTGAATTCATCCGGGTTAAAATCAACAGCACCAATATATGAAGCGTTGACGTCTCTGAATGACAGCATCTCCGGCGTGTACCCTTTATCGATAATATCCTGCCTTATCTCTGCCATTATTTCTTCAACGTTGATTTCCTTCATTGCTTTCCTCCTTCGACAGTTTTACCTACCTAAGACCTAGTCGATCGTCCATTCATGCTCCAGGCTGATTATGCCGGCCTCCTGATGCGGATTTGAGACCGTGATCCTGAGAGCTTCTTTCCAGAAGTCATAATCAAATCCGTCAGGCTTATGGAGTTCAAAATCTATTTTATATACGCCTTCGTTGAGCGGAAGTCTTTTTATCTTGAGAACGGCCGTACCGTCACCTTCCAGTACTACAGGCTCAGATGTATCTATAAGAGTATTTGTACCATAGACATGACTGTTGTCGTCCCTGTAAACAGCTAGTCCTATGACCGTATCTTCAATCTTATAAACCGCGTTGTACTTGATCTCAATATTGCAGCTTTCATTGCTTGCAAAGGCTCTTACGTCTTCGCCTTTGTCGTTATAACACGTGACAGAAGTCATTATCACTTCGCCGCTGCCCCAGCGGTTTTTATCTTCTGCTCTGTTGTAGCCGCCCTTTGCTGCATCTGCAGCCCTTGCCAGTTCTACAGCTTGCGCATTGCCTGATGCCCTGCTGCTCATATAGATCATGTAAAGCGGGTCTACATCTCTAGGAAGGCCTTCCGCCTTGATAACACCTTCGTGTATCCAGATGCTTCTGTCGCAGATCTGCTCTATCTGATTGAGGGCGTGCGAAACAATGACTATCGTCGTTCCGCTCCCTTTTATCTCTCTCATCTTGTTGAAGCACTTAGCCTGGAAGCCGGCATCACCGACCGCCAGAATCTCATCTACGAGCAGGATATCTGCGTCAACATTGATCGCTACCGCAAACGCCAGACGCATATACATACCGGAGGAATAGGTCCTTACCGGATTGTCGATAAACTCTTCAAGTTCTGAAAATGCGATTATGTCATTCAGCCTTGCGTCTATCTCCTTTTTAGTCAGGCCAAAGATCGCGGCATTTATATAAATGTTTTCGCGTCCGCTCATATCAGGATGGAATCCTGCGCCAAGCTCAATAAGACTTGCGACGCGTCCTGCCATCTCGATAGTGCCTGAATCAGGGTATATGATGCGGGTGAGGAGCTTCAGTGTCGTGGACTTTCCACAGCCGTTGTGGCCAATCAGTCCGATAGCTTCTCCTTTTTTCACTTCAAATGAAATGCCCCGCAGAACATGCCTTACTTCATATCTGTTTCTTTTGGTAAACAGGACTTTTTCCTTAAAAGTGCTTCCTTTATCGTAATAGACCTTGAAGGACTTTTCTAAATTATGTACTTCTATAGCGTTTTCAGGTTTCATTACAGTTCCTCTGCGAAGCCTTTCTGCAGTTTTTCAAATACGGCCCATCCAATTATGCAAACGACAATGCCCAGCAGCAATGCCATGCCTATATAGTGCATGTCAGGTATCTCTTTATAATACAGAATCTGACGATACGCGTTTATCAGAGGTGTCGTCGGATTGTAGTTCCATATCGTCATCATTAACGGATGGTTTGCCAGCGCTCCTTCTACCATCTGCTGTCCATACATTACAGGGGTAAGGAACTGCCATGCCATTGCGACGATGGCCATGATGTTCTGCATGTCTCTTACATAAACTGTCAGCGCTGAGAAAATCATGCACATGCCGAGACAGATCACGTATTCAACTATCATGATGATCGGCAGGAACAGGCATGCCACCGGATTTATTCCGAATCCCGTTACTATCAGTACTGCAAATACGACTACAAAGCTGAGCAGCATGTTGACGAATGTCGCTGTAGTATGTGCGATAGGCAGCACTTCTCTCGGGAAATAGATCTTCTTTACAAGATCCTGATTTGCAAGGATACAGCTTGATCCTCCCGTTAAAGCAGAACTGAAGAATATCCACGGCACGAGAGCCACAAATAAGAAAATGTAGTACTTCTCTATCCCGGCTCTCATGATCACTGAAAAGACCAGTGTGTATACTATTAACTGAAGTAAAGGATTCAGGAAATTCCACAAAAACCCTAAGACCGCACCTTTATAGCGGCCGCGCAGTTCTCTCTTCACAAGAGATGCGATCATTTCTCTGTATGCATATAATTCTTTGGCTTTTTTCATCTATTGTCCTTTATTAGCTCCAGCCATTGCCTGGCTGCTTTTTCCCAGCTGTACTTCGACAGCACTTCCTTTTTGCTTTCTTTCAGCTCTTCTTGCAGAAGGCTGTCCAGATCTACGTCTGCATTCCGCGGATCTATATAGTGAACGGCTCCTCCGAGTATCTCTCTGTGAACCGGAATATCAGACACTATGCATTCAGTCCCAACCGACATTGCCTCAAGCGGCGGTATCCCGAAGCCTTCATAAAGTGAAGGGAATAAAAAGGCCTTCGCGTGCCTCATAAGAGACTTCATCTCCTCATCGCTGAGATATCCGGTGAACAGCAGATTTGACGTGTTTTCGTCAGGCAGTCCATCACTCCATATAGCTTTATCTATTCCTCCGCAGATAACAAATGTTGCATCCGGATTTCTAAGCGATACATTCTTTATCCATGTATGGTTTTTATGTGCTGCCAGTGTTCCTACCGTAAAGTAGTAATCTCCCCTTTTGATCTGCGGAAACCTTTCAAAGATGCTTTCATCCTCGCCGATTCTGTCAAAATGCTGCCAGCCGCAGCCTATGATATGAAGCTTTCTGTCAGGCACCCTGAAATACTTCTGTATTCTTTCTTTTGAGAATTCAGAGATCGTCACTACTTTATCGGCATGCATCAGCCCGATTACAGACTGCAGCCTGCACACTGACCTGAACTTTAAAGAGTCATAGTATCCGATGTCAGGATCTTTCTCCATATATCTCACGTCAGCCATTGTAATGATCGAATGCCTTACGACGGAATACTGTGTTACAGGACTTATGACTCTTCTGTTTGTCCTGTAGGCATAGCTTCGAAGCTCAGTAGTTGTCCACCGTCTGCTGTCTTCATTACCCAATGTAGTGATCTTTATGTTATTGAGCTCCGGTGGATCTACCAGTCCGTCTCCCGGAACGCATAATTCAAGTTCCAGATCCTCATCACAAATCAGCCTGTCAAGCTCACGCAGGATCTCTCTCCCTGTGCGTCCAAGACCGGCAACGCTTTTTGTAATAAAGTGTCCATTAATTATGTAACTGTTTTCTCTGATTTTTTTACTCATTCTTCAGCATGTCAAGCAGCAGTCCGGCTGATTTTTCCCAGCTGAACTGCCCAAGGGCGTGATCCCCGGTCCCGGTTTTCTCTTTCATCAGTGCGTCAAGGTCGACCTCTGTATTATACGGGTCTATGTAGTGCACACTGTCTGATAGCACCTCAGGAAGAGATGCCGTATTCGAGCTGATTACCTCCGCACCTAAGGCCAGTGCCTCGATTGGCGGAAGTCCGAATCCTTCATATAACGACGGGAATATAAATGCTTTGCAGTTCTTCATCAGAGAGCAAGCATCTTCATCCGATATGAAGCCCAGCATATGAACGTTTTCAGGTATTTCCGTATACTCCGTCTCATAATGCTTCCCCGCAATTGCAAATGTCTCATGCGGATTTCTTCCGGCAGCTTCTATGATCCACTTCCCGTTCTTATTTTTTGCCAGAGTTGCCAGTGAGAAGAAAAACTTCTTCTTTTCAAGGAAGGGATATCTTTCTTCCCAGTCACTGCTTTCCCTGTACTGTCTCACATGCTGCCAGGCACAAGGAACGACTGTTATCTTCCCTTTTGCCTTCGGATAATACTTTTCGATCTCTTCTTTACAGAAATTACTTATAGTAATGATCTTTTTTTCGTGGCTTGTGATATACGAATACTGCAGGCAGTGCCACATTCTCGAAAGGCGGTTTCTGAATGTCGTGTAATGCGACGGATTCACCTTATACATGATGTCAAGGATCGCAGTGATCCCCGGCTGCATAAACAAAGGTGTAACATTGCACAAGTTAAGGCAGAAGCTGTCCCTGCGGCGCCTCACATATTTTCTGAGCACTGTCTGTTCCCAGATTATCCCGCCTCTGTTACCTGCCTGCTCAACGCGTATCCTTTTATAATCCGGTATGTCGTGTGCAGTCGGAGGCACCAGAAGCGTGATATCCATCGAATCATCCATCAGAAGATCCAATGCGGAGAGCAGTTCCCTTGCATACCTGACAAGGCCCTGCATCCTGTCTTCCATGAATCTCCCGTTGATAATGATCATTCTTTTTCTCTCCAGTAGTTGAGTACTTCGCTGAGTACTGTGTCCATTCCGAGCTCAGGCTGCCAGCCTGTATGAGCTGTAAGCTTGTCGTGATTGCCGCATACCACAGGAGTGTCGCTCGGTCTCATGCGTGCAGGGTCCTGTCTGACCTCGATCTTCGCATTAGCCATGCTGACCAGCTTGTCCAGAATCTGCTGTGCAGTATAAGTCTTGCCCGAGCAAATGTTATATATCTCTCCTGCATGACCTTTCTCTGCTACCAGTCTGACTGCCCTTACGGCATCCCTGACATGTGTGAAGTCTCTGGCGCTCTCAAGATTGCCCACCGAGAGGTATTCCTTCTCTCCTCTTTCAACTTCAACTATGCCGGATGCGAAATCAGGAACCATGAATCCCTTAGCCTGTCCCGGTCCCACCAGATTGAAGAACCTTATCATGCATACGTTCATGCCGTATGCCCTGGTATAAAGCTGTGCGAATTTATCCTGAGCCGACTTCGAGATGGCATAAGGAGTCATAGGATTGACCGGCATATCTTCGGTCACATTAGCTCCGCGCTCACCAAGTGAGCCGTACTCGTCAGAGGAACCTATTGTTATAACTCTCATCGACGGATCTACCGCCCTGACAGCCTCAAGGATGTTGATCAGTCCGATCGTATTAAGAGAAACTGTCAGCTGAGGTTTCTTCCATGACAGACCTACATTTGCCTGTCCGGCCATGTTGATCAGCACATCAGGCTTATACTCTGAAAGTATATCGAGCACCATCTCAGGGTTCATTATGTCCATTGCTACGATTTTGTCAGTCGCAAACAGATCGCAGCATACCACCTCGTAACCATTCGCTTCGAGCTCGGCTGCCAGATGTGAGCCGACAAAGCCCTTGCCTCCGGTTATCAGTGCTTTCATTTTAAACCAGCCTCCTTCTTGGCAAGCTGCAGATCGTGTTCAGCCATTATTGCGCAAAGCTGCTCATAGCTTGTCTTCTGAGGATCCCAGCCGAGCTTTGTTCTTGCCTTTGTAGGATCGCCCCAAAGATTGACTACGTCAGTCGGACGGTACCACTTAGGATTTACGCATACCAGCATCTTACCGGTCTTCTTGTCGTAGCCCTTCTCATCCATTCCTTTGCCCTTCCACTCGAGCTCGATGCCGTCGTTGGCGAATGCGAGAGTTGTAAACTCACGGACCGTATGCTGTACGCCTGTTGCGATAACATAATCATCCGGCTCGTCCTGCTGGAGTATGAGCCACATGCACTCAACATAATCCTTTGCATAGCCCCAGTCTCTGAGCGAGTCAAGGTTTCCGAGCTCAAGGTGATCCTGGAGTCCGCATGCGATACGTCCTGCTGCCAGAGTGATCTTACGTGTTACGAAGTTGTCGCCTCTTCTCTCAGATTCGTGGTTGAAGAGGATACCGTTACATGCGAAGATGCCGTATGCTTCACGGTACTGTCTTATCATCCAGTATCCATACTGCTTAGCAACTGCGTAAGGCGAATATGGATGGAAAGGTGTGTTCTCGTTCTGAGGCACTTCTTCTACTTTTCCGTAGAGCTCGCTTGTGCTTGCCTGATAGACTCTGCATGTTTTGTCGAGTCCTGCTGTGTGAACAGCCTCGAGTATCCTGAGAACTCCGAGAGCGTCTACATCACCCGTGTACTCAGCGGCATCGAAAGATACCTGCACATGGCTCTGGGCAGCGAGGTTGTAGATCTCGTCAGGCTTGACCTGAAGGACGATGCGGATAATACTTGATGAATCCGACAGATCTCCCTCGTGAATAATCAGTTTATCGAGAATGTGATCTATACGTGCTGTTGTGGAAACGGAAGCTCTTCTGATGATTCCGTGTACTTCGTATCCCTTCTCGAGCAGAAACTCTGCAAGATATGATCCGTCCTGTCCCGTAATACCTGTTATGAGTGCTTTCTTCATGATTTCTCCTTTATATTTTCGTTGTTACAACTGATAATTGACCTTTTATAATCAACGGATTTTTCGATGCCGGTATAAAGATGCTCTCACCGGCGCTTATCTCCATCGATTCTCCTTCTATCTCCACGACGCCGCTTCCTATGATGCAGACCATGGCATGGAAGCTGTCATCGTCGAGCTGCATTGTTATGCTGCCGTCTATTTCCGAGATCGTCGTCTCAAAGTACTTGCATCTTATCTGCTTCTGACCGAGTGCATCTGTGACGGTATTGAGTCCCTCAGGAACATACCTGTCATAGTTGAGCACGTCCAGCGCTTTGCTGAGATGCAGTTCTCTCGGATTGCCGAACTTGTCCCTGCGGTCATAGTCGTACAGCCTGTAAGTGCAGTTGCTGCTCTGCTGTATCTCGCAGATCAGGTTCCCCGCACCTATCGCATGTACTGTCCCTGCAGGAATGAAGAATACATCTCCCGGTTTCGTCGGATAGAAGTTCAGCACATCCATAATGGTGTTATTGCTTACCCTCTCCGCAACCTCTTCTCTGCTGACATCGCGGTTGAATCCTACATAAAGGCCGGCGCCCGGTTCGGAATTGATCACGTACCACATCTCGTTCTTTCCATACTCGTTCTCGTTGGCAAGTGCGTAATCGTCTCCCGGATGCACCTGTACGGACAGATTCTGCTTTGCATCGATCAGCTTTATGAGTATTGGGAACGACTGAAGCGGTGCGCACTTCCAGCCCAGGATGTCCTTTCCGACCTTTTCTATGTAGTCAGTGAAGGTAAGTCCCTTATGCCTTCCGCTTGCTATGATACTGTTGCCGGCCGGATGTGCTGACAGCTCCCAGCTCTCGGCAATAATATCGTAGTCACATTTTTTATTGTAAATATCCCTGAGACGTGTACCTCCCCAAAGGTAGTCCTTGAATGCCGGTGAAAGTCTTACTAAAGGATCAGGTGTAAAGCCGAGATCTTTCTCTGTAACTCCGCGGCCTGATACCGACCTCATATCCGAGTCATTTATGTTTTCACCGGTGACTGTCTCTATGAGTACGAGCAGTTTGTCTTCCGGATTGGATATCTGATGATTGACCCCCGGTGTGACCCCTACGTTTTCCGTCTCATGATAAATCTTTGTTTTACCGTCGATCGTTATTAGGGCACTGCCCTCAATGATGGTCCAGTTTTCGCATCGCTGGTCATGACTGTGCTCATAGATGGTGCCGCCCGGAAGTATATTGATGCGGCGGAGCAGATAACCTTCTCCGCGTGCAAGATCCTCACGGTATCCCCATTCACGGTATATCAGCGGTCCGTATGCAGCACTCCTTCGCACTTCCTCATGCTCTCTGAAAATATCTTTCAGCTTATATGACCGGCCTCTTTTGCCTACGTAAATCGCATCCGGAGTATTTACAACGATCGCGTCATCAAGGCCATTGACAACAACTGTCTGATCCGGATCTCTGTTGATGACCTCAGTACCGTCACTGTCATAGACCACGCTTGCTCCATACGTTGCAGCCTCGGTCTTCTGAAGGTCCTCGAGTCTGCCGATGTCGCTCCAGCCAAATCCGACCGGGAGGCCTATCTTATTTTTCGAAGGCTCTATAACGCAGTTCTCAACAGATATGGCCTCTATGTCATTCAGGACCTTTGCCTCATACAAGGATCCTCTCTGTGCATCTTTTCTGAGCGGATACGCTTTGCGGCACGCTTCAAACAATGAAGGTTTTAGGCGCTTTAGTTCATTAAGGAAAACGCCTCCCTGAAAGAGCAGCATGCCGACGTTCTGATATGCATCAAGATCTTTCAGCATTGCAGCCTGCTCTTCATCAGGTTTTTCTATAAACATCTCCCCCTGTCCGGTGAAGTATCCGAAGCGCCTGCTTATTGCAGATGCCTCTATGCCGAACAGCACTATGCGGTCTTCCTGTGCGAGATTTTTGGCCTCAAGGATCGCATCCTTGTAGCTGAGGCCCTCGCAATCTCCTGTATCCACAAGATGGTTGGCAGGCACCACGAACACATACTCTGAAGGCTGAAGATCCATGCATGCGAGCGTAATAGCCGCAGTAGTATGTCTTGGCTCCTCTTCATATATGCATCTGTATGTTATGCCCTGAAAGGCTTCCATCTGGTTGGAGACAGCCGAGCGGTAATCGTAATTTGTGACGATAATAAACTCATCACAATATGCCATATTCCTGGCGATCGTCTCCTGGAATATGGAATGATTTTTCTGTATTTGTATGAACTGCTTAGGCAGATCTTTCCTGGAAAGAGGCCACAGTCTTTCTCCTCTTCCTCCTGCCAATACAACGCATTTCATTAGAGTAGTTCGTCTCTTTCTGCCTCTTTGAGTGCGTCCACTATCTTCTTAACATTCTGTGCCTTGTCTTTGCGGCATACCATGATAGCATCAGCCGTCTCTACGATGACGATGTTCTCCACATCCACAGCTGTTACTATACGTCCGGATGAGTAGATGACCGAATCCTTCACTCCTATTGCTGTGACATCGCCGACGATTACGTTGCCTTCTTCATCAGACTCATGAAGTATATCCATCATATCCCAGCTTCCTACGTCATTCCATCCGCAGTCGCCCGGGATAACAAGAACGTCACCCTTAGCTGCGCTAGGTTCCATGACGGCATAATCGATGGAGATCTTGCGGATCCTCGGATACACCTCATTAAGAACTTCCTGCTCGGAGGCAGTATTCATTGCATCTCCGATAGCTTTGAGATCCTCATAGATGTCAGGATTGTACTCTTTGAGTTTATCAAGGATGAGCGAAGCCTTCCATATGAACATTCCGCTGTTCCACGCATATTTACCGGATTCAACGTAAGCCTTGGCTGTCTCTTCATCCGGTTTCTCGCGGAACTCGATAACAGGTTTTACCGCTCCTTCTGCATCGGAGTCATACTTGATATATCCGAATCCTGTTGAAGGGAACGTTGGCTTGAGCCCGATCGTGACCAGCTTGTCTTCAGTTTCAGCGGTGTGAATTGCGGTTTTGAAAATCTCTGTCAGCGCCGGAACATCCTCGATATAGTGATCGGCCGGAGTGATGACCATTACTCCGTCACCATACTTGCGGAGTATCTCCATTGCCGAGTAGCCTATGCAGGCTGCAGTGTTTCTGGCTGCCGGCTCAGCAAGGATGTTTCTCGGGAGCACCTTGCCCTGTGTAGCTGTCAGCATCGAAGGTGCCTGCACGTCCGCAGTCACAATAAAAATATTGCTTTTGTCTATGACTGTGGCCATGCGCTCAACGGCCTCATTTACCATCAGATCTTTTCCTGACAGATTCAGTAACTGTTTTGGTGTCTTCTGCCTTGACAGAGGCCAGAAGCGTGTACCGCCTCCGCCGGCCATGATAACTCCGTAATGATTCATGTCTGCTCCTTGTTGTGAATTTCTTTAAAGATTACAGCGAATTGATAAAATCTTTGATGTTTCTTTTGAATTGCTCCGGGGTGAAGTTTTCTTCGACTCTCTTTCTGGCAGCTTCGCCCATTTTTTGTCTGAGTTCAGGGTCTGCTGCAAGCGTCCTTACAGCCTCCGCAAATGCATGGCTGTCGGCATTAGGGCATTCTATGCCTGTTATGCCGTCAAGATTGACGTAGTTTACACCGCTGCCGTAGATATAGAATGTGACAGCCGGTTTTCCGTAGTACATGCCTTCTGCAAGCGCGAGGCCAAATCCTTCGTTTCTTGTAACGGACGGAAAACTTATAAAGTCGCAGGCATTGTAATACGCCCGTTTCTCAGAATCACTGATCCTTCCGAGAAACTCTATCTTATCGTCTCCCTTAGCCTGCTCCTTGAGTTCTTCTGTCAGCTCACCCTCGCCTGCGATCAGGAATTTAACATTCTCTCCCTGCAGTTCGCGTGAAGCTTCAATAAGATACTTCAGTCCTTTGTATGGAACATGCCTTCCTATAAAGAACCCGACAACACTGTCTCCGTATCTTTTTCTTATATCCTCTGAAAGCTTCCTGTCCTCGTCACTGAGGACCAGCTTTGAAGTATCGATCATATACGGCAGCACTTTTTTCTTCGATCCGAACTGCTTTGTGAATTCCGATTTATCCACATGCATAGGCGTAGCACCAAGCACGCACTGCATACGGTCTATCAAAGCAAGGTTCTGATGATGGAACAGGTGCTTCAATACCTTCTGCTTTGTAATATCCAGATGCCAATACAGAGCAAGTTTGAAGTCTCTCTTTTTATATTTGAGCAAATAATAAGCCTGGAATGGATTCGGGTAGTGAAATATAACTACATCCGGTTTAAATCCATCCATCAGTTTTTTCAGCTCGCGCCCGAAAGTCAGCGACATTGACTGGGATGCCGCTTTTACAAAACAACCGCACTTTATTATCTCAACTCCGTCGACTTCGTCATGTATGGTCTCAGCTCTGTGACATACATGATCTCCGTCTGCAGAATCCTCGTTAAAGCAGATGACCTTCTGTTCAAAATCCGGGTCATCCTTAAGCGCATTCGAAATGTCTCTGGCTACCTGCTCTATGCCTCCGATGTGAGGGTAATAATAGTTTGAGATCTGAAGTACTTTCTTCACTTATTGAGCTCCGTCCCGATGTATCACCGCAAAGAACGTTCTGAAGATGCAAAGAGCATCCAGATAAAGCGAACAGTTCTTAACGTAGTAGTATTCAAGTTCAAGTCTTTCTTTATAGCTTATATTGGATCTTCCGTTGCATCCCCACCAGCCTGTCACGCCCGGTCTGACCTTGTTGTAAAGAGTCAGCCCATTATGGGCTTCAAGCTCTCCTGCGACAAGAGGACGCGGTCCTACGACCGACATGTCTCCCTTTATAACATTTATGAACTGAGGAAATTCATCAAGCGATGTCTTTCTGAGGAACTTGCCGATGCCGGTGATCCTTGGGTCTTTATCAAACTTCTGGTTCTTTTCCCATTCTTCGCGATATTTCTCCTGCTTCAGCAGTTCTTTAAGGGCTTCATCTGCATTCGGAATCATCGATCTGTATTTGATCAGCTGAAAAGGTTTCCCATACTGGCCTATACGTCCATGCGTATAGAAGATTGGTGCTGTGTCGCCCGTGAGCAGATACGCTATCTTGATTATGACCGTCAGCGGTATAAGCACGATCAGCCCTATAATGCCGAATATGATATCGAGGCCCCTCTTGATAATCAGATAGAATGCCTGGTTGCTGTCCATGGCATACGGGCCAACGGATATCGTATTAAAGCCTCCTACATTTGATATGAACTGGTCATCAGTCTTGATTCCTACGAGCGATTCGATATCAAGGTTGACGTTTACGCCATTATCAACTAACGCTTTATAACTTGAGGCAGCGATCAGCCTCGGGTCTACCGAAACGAAAACGTCGTCTATATGATTATTCTCGACAAACTCAACGATCTTGCTCTTTTCAACTACAGGGATGCCGTTTATTTCTGTCTCATTGCATTCATCGCACGGAAAACAGAATCCGGCGATCCCGTATTCCCTGATCTCAGCCGAATCGATGCTTTCGGTAAACTCCTCAAGACCTGAGTAATTTATAATTGCAAACAGCTGCCTTTCTCTGACATTGCTAAGTTTGATCTTTCCCGAAAGGATCAGCCTCTTCCTTACATACAGGAACAGTAAAGAAGTGATGTAGTAGAAGGCAAAAGTCAGTACAAGAGTAAGACGGGAATATACAGCTCCTATTTTCATCAAATAGAAGAAGATCGCTACAAGAACAAAGCTATATAGTGTCAGCAGGAACAGCTTAACGGCATCCTGATAATACGGCCGTCGCAGTATTCCGCTGTAAGGATTGATGGCAAGGGTTATTGCTATATTGATGAGGCACAGTACGACCAGTACTGCCTGCCATGAAGAATTCAGGAGAAGGGATATATCACCAAAGCGTACCAGAAGAGCCAGCACAAATGAAATAACAAGCGCAAGCAAATTGAGCGCTATAAAATCCACGTGTTTTATCCAGCTGTATTTGTTTTGTACATGCATATTAGTTGGTACAATAAAGAATAGCGCCATTCGTATTGCGTCCCGGCACTATTACTCCTTTCCCTGTTATTGGTTCTATTTTATAGAGATTTCGCGTATTATTCAAGAAATTCACTATATCTTCAATATATTTATATATAAACCCCTGCATCTTGTTTTTACAAATGTTGCAGGGGTTTTCTACATATCATTTATTGTGTTTTTAATTGCTCTTACTAAAGTACGACTTTGCCTTCGAGAACGGCTTTCAGACGCTCTCCGTACGGGCTCTTTCCGTAGCGTTTTACACTTTTTGCGAGCATTTCTTCGTCGATCCAGCCCATGTGGTATGCTATTTCCTCAGGTGAAGATATGGTCATGCCCTGGTACTGTTCTATCATGCTGACGAAGTCTGTCGCCTTCTGCAGGCTGTCAAAGGTGCCTGCATCCATCCATGTATAACCTCTTCCGAGAAGCTGGGCATTGAGCCTGCCCTCCTTCAGGTACATGTCGTTTAAAGTGGTGATCTCGAGCTCTCCGCGAGCTGACGGCGTCACTTTATCTGCCATGTCGCTCACGCCCTTAGGATAGAAGTAAAGTCCGACTATCGCATAATTGCTCTTCGGCTGTTTAGGCTTCTCTTCTACTGAAATGACCTTGAGGTTACGGCCGTTCTCTTCTTTTTCGAACTCCATTATGCCGAAGCGCTTCGGATCCTCTACGTAATAGCCGAAGATCGTCGCTCTGCCTCTCTCAGCATCTTCGCGGGCATCTCTTAGTTTGTGGTTGAGACCGTTGCCGTAAAAGATATTGTCGCCGAGCACCATTGCACATGCATCATCGCCGATGAATTCACGGCCTATAGTGAACGCCTGAGCAAGTCCCTCCGGTTTCTCCTGAACAGCATAAGACAGTTCAATGCCAAACTTGGAGCCATCGCCCAGAAGCTGCTCGATCCTCGGTGTATCCTCAGGGGTGCTTATGATAAGGATCTCCCTGATTTTTGCCAGCATAAGGGTCGACAAAGGATAGAAAATCATCGGTTTGTCATATACCGGCAGCAGCTGCTTCGATGTTACTATCGTGAGCGGATAGAGTCTTGTGCCGGCTCCGCCGGCGAGGATAATGCCTTTCATATAGGGGTCTCACTTTCTTTAATTTGCATGGCTTTTTGCCACTCACTCTGTATAAATGCTTCTCAGTTTCGCAAGCTTTTCGGCGTCCAGTCCGTAAGCTTCTTTCAGGAAGCTCTCGAGAGAACCGTACTTTATCTTTGCCGCGCTCACTGCATATCTCAGATCGCTCTCTTTTACTGCGCGCTTTCCTTTCTTATATGCCTTCTTCGCATATTTTTTCAGGAAGGAATTTGTCATCGCGTAATCCTGATAAGCAGTCTCCTCATCAACTCCAAGCGCGATCAGCGTCATAAAAGAGGCAACGCCCGTTCTGTCTTTTCCGTATGTGCAATGCATGAGCACTCCCCGGCCGGACTCGTTCGCGAGCAGCTGATCGAAATAGCTCCTGTACATGCCCTGGGAATAATCGCTCATAACAAGGCTGTAAGTATATGAGCGATTTGCTTTATTGAAGCTTTTAAGAGCGGCCTTGCGCAGCTTCTTTTTGCTCTTTTTTCTCAGCTTTTTATACCGCTTTTTCGGAGCCTTCTTTGACGGAGACCTATTGTATTTCACAGGTATGTTTTTATACTCGACTCCGCCTATGCGTTTATCCGGGCAGTATACAAAGTCCGGAGCATAGCGGAAGTCTATCACCTGCCCGAGGTTGTACTCCGTCTGGAGCCTGACCAGATCTGTCTGAGTGGCATATGCGAGCTCCCCGCTTCTTATCAGCACTTTTCTTTTGACGGTCCTTCCGTCTACAGTACTGTATCCGCCCAGGTCTCTTGCATTCAATATCTTGTCGAAGCCGATCTCCTGCTCATCAAAACTGCCTGCCAGGACAACACTTGTCGCAGCAAGAACAGTCAGCAATAATAATGATATGATCCGTTTAAGTCTGTTCATTTCTTTCTCCTGCTGATAGTTTTGCCAGTGCAGCCCCGGCATACAGTCATGAAATCAAGTTCTTCGTTATCAGTTTCCTGCTGCCTGCGGAGCTTCATTCGGGAATACTTTCCAGTACTCCTCAAGTGAGATCACGCCGGTCTGTGGATCCGGAGTGATAGTGATTCCTTGATATGTGAATTTCTTCTTTACGATAGCTCCGTCACCGCCGGCATAGTAGTGGTTGCCCTTGTAAGTAACAAACTCATTTACTGCCAGAGGACCACCCTTCTTTACATAGTACTGATGGCTTCCGTATGTATATATGCCTGCCTTAGTTATAACAGCACAGTTAGCGTTGGTCAGATACTGTTTGCCCTTCCAGGCGAAAGCGCCGGCCTTAAGAGATCCATCGTTCTGAGCCAGGTATTTCTTGCCCTTTGCAGTGAAGAATTTATTCCTGTAGAGCTTGCCGCCTTTACGCGAATAGTATCTTTTTCCGTTATACGAGAATGCTCCGGCTTTAGTTCTCAGCACACCCTTTGTACTTGCATAATAAAGGTTATTCTTCCATGTGAAAATGCCTTTAAAGAATGCTCCGTTGCTGCCGGCGATATACGTTTTACCCTTGTATTTTACCTTCTTGTTTGTGCTGATCTTGCCGCCTTTATTGACATAGTATTTATTACCTGCCCAGGAAACGACACCTTTCTTTGTGCGGATCACTCCATTAGCATCTCCGTAATAATAAGACTTACCCCACTTGTGGACTCCGACACCGATAGTACCGTCAGCCAGAGCATGATATGTTTTCGATCTGCTCTTGAACGATTTGTTGACCGCGAGTGCTCCTGATGAGTCGAGCACATAGTAAAGTGCGCCGCCTGCGTTTACAAAGCCAGGTGTGGTGCAGATAGAACCGTCTGCCAGAGCAACATACTTATTGCCTGCGTAATCAACGACTCCCGGCGTAGTTCTTATAGCGCCGCCATTGCCGGTGATATACCTCTTTCCATCAGCTGTCGTTATGATCTGATTCGCTACGGTGTACAGTGATCCATCAGAAAGAGTGTAGTACTTAGCCGTTCCCTTATAAGTAACAAAGATTGAAGGTGTCTTGTTTACATAACCTGAAGCATCGCGATACCATGCTGCTCCTGCATAACTAAAGATTGCTTCATCCACCTTCACCTGACCGGTCGAATCTACATAACGCCATCTGGTAACGCTTGGATCAAACACTATGCTTTCTGCAGTCTGGATCTGGCCGCCCAGATTTACGAAGTATAGTTTACCTTCGTAAGTGAGCAGACCTGCATCTGTCCTTGCGAAGCCTTTGTCTCCTACGTAGAACTTCATGTCAGTTCCCCAGATACCACTGATAGCAACAATTGAGCAATCGTTGTTAACTGTGTCATTCAGAACAAGGTAAGAAAGAGTCTTTCCATATAGAGGATTACCTTCTACGATTTTGTTCCAGATGCCGTCAGTTGTTACATCATACTCGTATCTGTCTCCTGTTGATACAGTAACGATACGTGTTTCCGGATTAACGGTGCCATCAGATTCAGCATAGTAAAGTCCGTTTCCGGTCGTACCGTTTTTCTTAGGAGCTTTGAAAAGGCCCGTATAAGGAACTCCATCACCATTTAAATACTTATTGCCTTCCCAGTGATCTGCAGCCCCCGCCGCTGCTGCTTCAGCCTTTACGACCTCCTGCTCTGCAGGTGCCAGCGCAGCCTCTTCAGGTGCTGTTTCCGGCGCTTCTTCCTGTACTGCTTCCGTTACCTCTTCAGCCTGTTCCTGAGCGACTGCTGCGTTTTCTGCATCATCGTTCAGTTCAGCTTCAGCTTCAACAGCATCTCCCGGATCAGCCGGTGCTTCAACGTCCGCGAAAACAGCAGCCGGGCTGAACACCATCAAAAGCGACAGTAAATAAATAACATATTTCTTCATATATTCATCTCCTTCCCTTTGCTTGCCCGATTCGGCACATACAACCCCATATTAATTGAATTTTACCATATTCCATAAAAGGAAAAAAAGAAGAACCAATTAAAAGAACCGCCGCCGGTATGTCTATACCAGCTGGCGGTTTTTAGCGGTTAATTGCCGTATTTAGTGCTTGTAGCAAATCGCCCTTTTGATCTGCCCTACGGTCTCTTCTCCAACCAATATCTTAACCAGCTCAAATGAGAAGTCGAACGATGCGCCGAGGCCCTGTCCTGTTGTGATCCTGCCATCAGTCACAACACTTTCTCCGGTCAGTTTTGCACCGGCCATATGGCCCTCAAAGTCCGGATGGCAGGTCGCTCTTTTGCCGTCGAGCAGTCCAAGAGCAGCCAACAGCGACGGGGCTGCGCAAATAGCCGCCAGATGTTTTTGCGCGGCGAACTCTTTACACTTCTCTACAACCAAATCGTTTGCACCGAGGTTCTCGGTACCGAGGCGTCCGCCCGGCAAAACGATCAGATCGACCGTGTCGTAATCGATATCAGCGGCCATCGCGTCGGCCATCACCTTGATGTGACGCGAGGAGTCTATCTGCAGACCATCCATGGCCGAAGCCATGATCGTCTCAACTCCGGCCCTGCGCAGGATATCCACTGCGATCAGGCCTTCACATTCTTCAAATCCATCTGCCAGAAATACTATCGCTTTCATACTATTCCCCTTACCTTTACTTTAATGATCTTTGTTACTGTATTTGCTTTATTGTATCACATGACCTGAGCGAGTTTGACCTACTCGCAGCAATAGCCCATTCTATTGTCCATATAAATAATACTTTCAATATCCTCACGTATGCGGACTTCTGTTTCAGCCGCATTTTCTTTATCATCGCCCGGAACCGAGATGTATATCTCAATTTTCGGCTCAGCAGAGGATGGTCTTATTTCCACGGACGGACCTCCTGCAAGGTGGTACTCTAAAGCATCTTTTTCAGGTGCAGTTTTCTGTTGCCCGTCCGCACCTTTGCTGTGATCCAGCACACTCTCGACTTTTATTCCGCCTATCGACTTAAAGCCGCAGCGGAACATTTTTATTACCAGCCGCATATCTGAAATGCTGCCGTCTTCGAACTGATAAATATACTTATTTTTCATTCAATCATGCCTCGTATCGTCACCGTAGCACTCACAGAATCTTGCAGCAAATGACGGCTCCTCATCATGCTCGTACAGATGTGAAATATCTCCGAACGAAAGCATTCTCAGCGAAGCTATGCCCTCGCGCCGCTCCTCGGTCACTATCGTAGTAACCGACGAAGGCTGCGCACAGAAGCCATGCCAGACAGGCATAGGCGATACACCCCAGATATGGCTCAGCAGCACACTTTCAACGCCAAAGTGGCAGAACAGCACGATGACGTCGTGATTGGGCCTCTCCACACGGTAAAGGCTCTCTTCGCGACGGTATCCGTGCCTTGCAATCAATGCGTCAAACTGATCTGCGACCTTGCGGTACTCATCACCCACGTTTCCCGCTGCCATTCGTTCGTTCTCAAACCAATGGTTCGCCAGAAACAGACGTGAATCCTGCACCCAGTCCTCCGGCACCCAGTCCCAAGGAATGCGCTTTCTGGTCAGATCGTCAGGTCTGTCAATAAACACGTCAAATTCCCTGAGCCACGGAAGCACTTCAGCCGTGCAGCCCAGCTTGCGGAGTGTAGGCGATGCAGTGTCCTGAGCCCTGCCGTAAGGTGACATGTAAAAATGCACCTCGCCGTGCTCAGTCTTATCCTTCAGCTGTTTTACGAGCATCTCCGAAAGGTATTCCGCCTCGCGCCAGCCCTTTTCCGTAAGCGAATCAATCGAATAATCCGGCTCCCCATGTCTGATAATCAGAATCTTCATTACTTAACCTTTATCTTGACCGTTACAGTCTGCACTGCGGATGGATCATGAGCTGCATCCCCATTTGCCAGGACCGCCACTTTCATCTTATAGGTGCCCTTCTTTAATTTCTTCTTCACCATGACCTTACCGGTCGAAGCGTCGATTCTGAAATACTTCTTAAAGGACTTCTTCCCCTTCTTGACCGAAACCAGAGAGTATGTCTTCACGCCCTGCCCTTCATTTGCAAATGCGAAGGCCATGGCAGCATCCAGATACTGGTTCTTTTTCTTCAGCTTTTTATACTTAACTGTCGCAGTCTTGCCTGCGACAGCAAGCGTGTTTGCGACTTTTGGGGCTGCAGGCTTTTCGACGACATCAATAGCCGGCGTAAAAAACAAATCACCTCCGGTGCCTCCAATAGCGATACATATGTTGACAAAATATCCGACACTCGCTATATCTGCTGTTACATCAAGACTTGCTATACCTGTGCTGCTATCATAGGAAAATGGGACCATAATATTCGTTGGGGCGTAAGTGCTCAGATAAACATCTACCGTACCGTCACCGTAATTAAAAAACGATTCCAGCATTTGTTCATAGGCAGTGAAGGTGTCCTCCACATTTAAATAAATTGTAGAACCACTTTCTATCTTTCCGTCCTTTAATCCATTGACGTGCTCCGTAAAATCCAAATTTGTCTGGCCTGCGTATGCTTCCTGCGTCATCATTGGCATCATTGCAATCACCATCAGAACAGCTAAAAGCATCGCTATCACATTATTTTTCTTTTTCACGGCCATATCCCCCTCCTTTCCCGTTTCTCCATCTTCTTTTATATTTGAAATTGTATCAGAAGAGTCCGGATCCTGCGACAAAATAGGACTTTTTGACATGAAAAAGTGCCGGCGAGAACATTCCCACCGACACCTGATTCGAATTCTTCTAACCGATTATTTTGTAAGTCCTTCTGCGACCTCAATTCCCTTTGTGAAAATGTCCCAGAAATCAATTGGTAATTTAACCGGAATATGCATCGTAAGGTTTCCCGGAATAGGCAGGCCATACTTGTTCATATATGCAACTGTTCCGGCTACTCCGCCGATGATAGCTGTGCAAGTAAGAAGTTTCTTCATTTCTAAATCTCCCTCCATTCAGAACACTAAAGACGCTGTGATAGTTTCTTTATACCACTCATCACAGAAGAATACAACTGCTATGGCTGGGTTGCTTGTGTATAGTACTCTCCGCGATAGTAGACTACGTCTTCAGGCTGCGGCGGGTACTCTCCCTCCGTGATATCCGGAATCTGCCTCATTATCTTGCTCCATAAGTAGGCTGCATTCCCGGACGATCCGCTCATTACAGTATTATGGTCTGTACCGATCCAGAGTGCGGCCGAGTACTTCGGCGTAAATCCAACAAACCAGTAATCGTAGTTATCGTTTGTGGTTCCTGTTTTGCCTCCTACCTGAGTGCCGTAGATCGATGCGCTCCGCGCTATACCCCTTGATACTACAGACTCAAGGCAGTCTCTCATTATGAACGCCACGCTCTCATCAAGCACTCTGGTGCCTTCCGTTTCTTTAACCAGGAGCGCCTTTCCCTTGGAGTCAGTCACCTTTGTGTATGCGGTGCCGGAGTTTCTTATTCCTCTGTTAGGGAAAGTCGCATAGGCAAGCGCCATGTCAAGCGGCGTCGTTCCGTATGTCATAGCTCCCAGAGCCAAAGCTGCCGGATTGTAGTCATTAGTCGGAACAGACAAGTCATCGGCAACCGTGGATATTCCGAACTTCTTCAGCATCTCCATCGAATAATCCGGTCCGACCTGCAGCTGGATCTTCACCGCGCACGTATTGATCGACTGCTGCAGTGCTGTCCTGAACGTCCTGTATCCCGAGAATCTTCTTGAGAAGTTGAGCGGCCAGATTTCGTTATTTATCTTAAGTCTCTCGTCCATAACAACCGATCCGGCTGTTATATAGTTGCCCCAGCGTCTTATACCTTGTCTGTCGATGCCGTAATCGGTAAATGGGAAAGGCATTCCGCGTTTGGCGTAATCTTCACTTTTCTGGAGGGCTGCAGAGTAAACGGCCAGCGGTTTTATCGAAGAACCAGGCTGGCGCGGTGATGTTGCTCTGTTGAACAGCATCTGTCCCGTGGTGTTTCTTCCTCCCGCCATCGCGCGGATGCAGCCGGTGCCGACTTCCGTCACTACCATTGCCGCCTGCGGGTTTTCAATTGAGTACGGGAAGTTGTAATCGTCGCTGAATTCAGTGGTGATCGCGTTCTGTATATCCTGATCGATAGTCGAGTAGATACGGAGGCCGCCTGTGTGTATGAGCTGCTCCGCCTTATCCACGGACATGTTATACTTATCCGCCAGGTCATTTGCCACCTCGGTCGTGAGGAAGTCCGTGAAATATGAAAGCTCATTCTGCTTTTTCTCTATATGCGGATGCAGGATCTTGGCGATCTTCTTTTTCGCGCCATCTGCCTCAGACGGGTCTATGTAACCCTGCTCAGCCATCAGGTCGAGCACCAGATCCCGCCTTTCGGCGGCCATCTCATTTGCATACAGCTTGGACTTTTTGAGGTAAGTCGTATCCTCATCCTCGTAGTCTTTCAGGAGGGCGTAGGTATCAGGCGCCTGCGGCAATGCCGCGAGTGCAGCGCTTTCTTCAAGATCGAGCTCTCTCACTTCCTTTCCGAAATACGTGTAAGCCGCGGCTTTGATACCATAGCAGCCATATCCCAGATAGATGGTGTTCAGATACGCCTCAAGGATCTCGTCCTTTGAGTATGCCCTTTCGATCTTGAGGGCGTAGATCATCTCGCGTAGCTTACGGCTTAATGTTCGCTCGCTCTTTATATCCGCAAGGAACACGTTTCTGGCAAGCTGCTGCGTGATGGTGGACGTACCGCTGATCTCCTCAGAGCGTCCGGTCAGCTTGCTGAGAACAGCTCCGAATAAACGCTTGTAGTTAAGGCCGTGATGTTTGTAGAATGTTTTGTCCTCTATTGCAATGAAGGCGTTCTTAGTAACCTCCGGGATGTCGGCTATAGGTACGACCTCTCTGTCTTCCGTGTAATACAGCTTGTCGATCTCCTCTCCCTTTGCGTCATAGATGATAGAGCTCAGATCGATGTTGGAGTAGATGCTGCTGGCATCAGGATCTATAGCCGGAACAGAATTATATGCGTAAATAAAGGCTCCCACGAACGCGGCCACGAAGAGTAGAAGCACACCAATAAGCACGCGGCCTTTCGTCAGCCAACGCTTATTGCTCTTGGTCTGCTTGGCCTTTTTATCCTTTTTCGCCTTCTTAGACTTGCTTTGCCTGGCCGGCGTAGCTGCCTCGACAGACTTGTCCTCTTCGACAACCGCTGACGTCTCCGTAGGCTCAATCTCTTCTGCAGACTCATCCGGCATGTCAGCTTGAGCAGACTCGACGCCCTCAACCTGTATGATGGCCTCAACTGGCTTATCTGGCTTAGCTGCTTCTACTGGCTCGGTAGCCTTAGTCTCCTCGGCAGGCTCGGCGACCTCAGCCGGCTCGACAGCTTTAACAGCCTCAGCAGGCTCATCAAGCTTTTCCTGCTTTTCAGGCTTCTTTGCCTTTGCCGCCTTTTTAGATTTATTTTTCTTATTTTGCTTGGCCGGCTTCTCAACCTTTGCAGTTTCTGCCGGCTTGTCTGCCGTGTCGGCTTCGATAGGCTTGGCGGGCTCAACAGGCTTGGCTGCTACGACCGAGTCTTCCTTCTTTTCAAGCTTGGTCGCTGCGACCGGCTCAGCTTTCTTTTCCGGTTCAGCAGGCTTTACCGGCTTAGATGGCTTAGCCGGCTTGTCAGTCTTGGCCGGCTCGAAAGCCTTCACGAACTCGGCAGTCTTGCGTTTTATATAGCTAAATATACTTCCCCTCGATTTCTTACCGGCACTGTCGTCGATCTCTTTCCAGGTGAAGTTTATGTTTTTGCTGTTATTATCTTGTTCTTTGACTTTATCGTTTATATTATCTGCCACGTCTACTACCTGTGCACAAAAATACTCAGCTCTTTTTAGAGCTGTTTTGGAGTCTGTCCCCATCTCCGGGGGCATAATGAAATTGTACCAAAAGTGTAGCAAACATGCGATAGAAAAGCAGTCTTTTTACCGACTTATTACTTAATATATCTGGAGTTTGTAACCCATATTTTTAAGATAAAGTCATGCACTACTTAATGACAATGCGGGTTTGAGCGCGCACGGGATAATGTACCTCGAAGTATGTTGTTCTCCCGTGCGTGCTGTCCCACAATTTACCAGAGGGTAACAATATAGAAGCAACCTGTCTTTCGCCTATAATCTTGGCAGCACATCATTTTCAATTATGCTTTTTATCATCGGAATATTTATAACTCCATCTATGTCATAAGTAACTATCAGGTTCTTCCATGGTACTATTCCAACGCCCTCAAAAGCTTCCATTTTTCGCTTGTGCCTGTTCTGATATACTGCTTGATCCATCATGCCCGCATGTTCCCAGTAAAACTTCTTTCTTTCCCGGTCGCGGAATGTAAAATCCGAAGAATACGGCCAGTTATTAATCCTTATTACCTCTTCATATCTGAAAGGAACTCCATAATTTACCAGCTGCTCAACGATTGACTGCTCTGACTTCGACCTTACATTGAAGCCTGCAGATGTCGGAAATTTCCTGTTTTCTGGTTTGTATGTGCTTTTCTCATAAGTCTCTTTTGCCCATTCTACGTGGCGCATGATCCCCTCAAGATACTGATCAGTCTGATTGATCCCCGGCCTGTCAAACAAACCTTTGAAAAAGTACTCATCCGGCAAACTTCTATACGGCTTCAACATTTTATTGCGCAGATAGTCAATATCCATAGGCTGAAGCTTCTCCCCCGCTTTTGATAGAACATCGATATTATTCCTCAGTATCTTTATGGAGCGGTTAAGGTACTCCTTTCTTGCAAGCGACTTAAGCATTTCGGTTTCTTGGCCTACCACGGACCTGATGTACTTCCCATTATTCTGAAAAGTATGATAGAACGTATCCTTTCCATGTGTTTTACAGCATGCCAGACTGCCCTCAACGCAACCCTCATATTCCCGGATGTAGTTCTCTAATAATTTAGAGCTCTCATACATCATTTGTTCAATTTGATCTTTGTAAGTACTCATTTTTCTCACTTTCGATGTAGAATGGCTAGTTTTATTGCCTTTTTTACACCCAAATCCATGAAATGGATGTATTTTTATATCATTTTGATATATTTTTGCATTTTTTATCTCATTTAGAAGCATTTATCCGTGCAAAACAGTGAAGATGATGCATCTCTTGCTTATTGTATGAGAAATCTACATCATATCTGTGTTAGTAAAACCTGTGCTATAAATGATTATCTAGTCCTAGTAAAAGTTTATTCTAGCCAATAAAAAATGTCGAACGAGCAAGGCACTCATTTCGACATTAAATGACCTTTTTCAGGTCACTACACCTTATTCTGAGTCTTGGGAGCTCCTCCTACTCAAACCGTGTTGCATTGCTGTGTTGGCTGACCTTGTCTTGTATCGCGGTACTGGTCGATCCTGTCTTGCACTGCTATGCCAGCCGACACAGTCTCGCATCGCTGTAATGGTCGGCTCTGTCCCCTTTGATACTGTCGGCTTAGACATCCATATGTGAGCTGTCAACTTATCTTCAGTTTCAATGAAAATTCCCTTCATGCCGGAAAGTCCGGTCTGCTCCGAGAGCCCCAGCGCTGGCCGGCGGGACTACTAAACCCGCGCGGACAGCTATAGAGCGGGGCGATCGGCTAAGCTGACCCGGTGAGGCCACAGGAGGGCGAACCGAACATCGACATAAAGATAAAGGCATGCATACTACACGCTCATCCATGCCGCTTTGAGGGTTTGCAGCACTCGTTCTGCGTATGTCACGCAATAACAGCTGCCCCGCTGAGCCTGCTCCTACTAAATGTCAATAAAAACCACCAAAAAATTATCAGGCACGATTTTCCTTGAAATTCCAAGGGTTTGGAGCGCCATTCAATTTCTCCCTAATGAACAATCAGCAACTACACAATTAGGGGTATCCGATTTGTATAATAAGGACAAATATTCAAGAACAACAAAAAAGCCTTCTGTTTCCAGAAAGCTCAATCAAATTCTATATAGTGCAGCCTGATTATTATTTAATATTCATGGACCTATAATGCGTTTTCCGGATCTACAAACTCGTCCGGATTAATCACCTGGGCAGTTGTGAGATCAAAATCAACCAATCGGTATTTTTCATGAACAATTCCATACACAACATACGTTGTTTCCTTATCCCAGCCACATGCCTTATAAATTACTGAAACAAATGGGCTGCTTGAAATCTCAAAGGTGTATTTATCTCCCTCAATTAATTCTGGAACCCGAAAGTTATCTCTATCGATGGCCTCGCAGCACTGCACTGCAATATGCTTTTCCTTAGAATTCAGCAGGAATCTTATATAGTCCGGATTTCCAATAGCCCTTATTGTTGCATGATGAATAAGGAGTCTGCCGCGCCTTAATGAAAACGACAGCCCTACTTTAATGTCAGACCTGATATCTATCATTTTTTCATTCCTTATCTACTCGATTCATAGAAGCAAATGATCCATAACCAGTTATGCTCTCAAGAGTAACATTGCTATGATCCTCTACCGGAACACCAAAAGAATTGTGCCAGTCATCAGGATAGAATGGTTTTCTGGCCATTTTTATTTCCTCAGCTTCTCTTGCTGCAATCTGCTCTGGCGTATAAGATGAATTTTCAGCTTCAGCAATCATTTGCTCTTTGGTTTTTTTCTTATGTTCTTTAGTTATCTCAGTTTCATCCAGTTCGAATACGTATAATACATATCCTTCATAGTTGATTCTATGCCCAAGGATCTTGTACCTACAGCTGTTATCCCATCCCATAAGATCATAAAGTCTCTGAGAAAACGGTTTACTGGTAATCTTGCGGCTCTTCCTTTTATCAGGCTTCGCTATACACCATCTAATAGCATCCTTGTCCTCTTCTTCACATTGCCTAATTGCTATTCGATGTTGCTCACTGTTTACAAGGATCTGAATGTAAACTGCATCTTCCAAACCATTGATACAAGCTGTATTGAAGGTGATACTGTCTTTTCTGATAGTAACTGCAGGTTCTCTAAGGTGAGCGAACATTTCACGTCTGGCTATCTGATAGCCATCATAACTGAAAGTGTCTTCTATTTCTGCAGCCCTTTCCATCATTACCTGAGTATCCATTTCACTCATACAGCACACCTCATTTCTTCGATTAGCTTTCTGGATTCAGCCTTTACCTCCATCAGAACTGATTCGCTTACACCTCCTGCAGTAGCATAGTATTTGGCTGGTCTTAGTATTTCCCAATTACCCTTATACCGTATCCTTTCATATAAAGTAGTTGCTCTATCTGAAGAACTACTCCCAAAATGGTTTTCCCATTCTTCAGGATATACGGTTTCTACGCCAATGATCTTCACTTCCCCTGCTACATCAGGATCTTCTTCCTCAAATAAATTAGCTTTTATATTGCCAACATCCGCTAATTGTTTGCCTGTATAATCAGACTCTTCCTCCTGAACCAGGCGGATGATTTCTGGTTCAGCGAGATCGAACAGAAGCATTTGGGTATCACCATCAGATAGGTATTGGCCACATAGTTTATATTTATTAGTAATATCCCAGCCGGCTACTTCATATAAAGGAGCTGCAAATCCACTAATGCTCCTCTGCAGACCAACCCATTTCCCATCTCTTTTCCGACCCCACATGATTGCATTAGGACTATCCGGATTACACGGTCGGATTGCAATACACTTTTCTACAGTATTAAATAAGAGCTCTACAAACTCCACATCCCTGAATTTTTTGAGACAAATAGAGTTAAATGAGACTCGACCATCTTTAATTGTCATAACAGGTTTATCATTGGTAGAGAAAAACTGCGTTCTGACTATCTCAAACCCATCCAGATCAAAACGATCTTGTAATCCTGATTGTTCTGATCCAATCAGGTCTTCTTTGGCATTATGACTGTTATAAGCACTTTCTGATGCATTTTTATAGTCTTCTACTGTAAAGCCTCTGCACATTCGGTTTACAGATACAAACCCTTGAAGCGCTCCTTCATCAACCACATCAAGAGTCGGGAACTCATTCTGGCCCCTGCTATAACGCGCGATCTCAAGCTTGGCCTGAACTGCGTTAAAGACATCTCGACTTACGATAGCCTCATGATGATCATATTCAAGTACCTGTTTACGGTTCTTATTGTTCTTTCGCTTTTTGTGCTCCCAAAAGTCATATGTATATGTTTTCCAGCTCAGAATATCTCCACAATATCTTTCGTTCTTAAGGATCTGTCTTATACCGGATGGATTCCAGCTTATGTTTCCTTTCTTTGATGGGCGCCTTAGCTCATTTAGGAGTTGAGAGATTTCACTGAGTGTGAGACCAGCAAGATATGAATAGAACATGAGCTTCACAGTAATAGATTCTTCATTATTTATAATGAGATCTCCATTTTCATCATGATCATATCCTAATAGCACCGGTGTCAGAAAATTCCCGTTATCAAATCGCTTTTCAAGGGACCAGTTCATGGAATTGCTCTTGGTTTTGGATTCTTCCTGGGCTGATGCTGCAAGTACCGTTAATAGCAACTCGCTCGTAGCATCAAGCGAATAGAAGCCTTCATTCTCAAACTTCACTCCGACTGGTGGGTTTAATTGAGCAAGCTTTCTTACAACGCTCAGACAGTCAACTACATTTCTGGCAAACCTTGATACATTTTTTGTAACAATGACATCAATCTTGCCTGCATAGCAGTCTGCAATCATGCGATTAAACTCATCCCTGTTTTTAAGAGATGTTGCGCTTATACCCTCATCTGCATATATACCTGCAAAAATCCAGCCAGGAGTATCATTGATTTCCTTCTCATAATGCTTTTTCTGCAGCTCATAAGAAGTTGTCTGCGCCGGGTCATCCGTTGATACTCTGCAATAAGCGCATACACGCCTATTTACATTTTCATCTCTTAAAGAGTTGATCTCTACAGCTGGTATTACAATACGCTGCCGGTCTTCATGATTATCATTCTGTATTTTCTGACGAATCAGTTCTCTTTGTTCGTTTCTATCTATGCTCTTACCGTTCACTGTTTCACCATCCTATTGTTCAAGATGCCAGTACCAGTCATTACCCTTTTTATATGAAACAATATCCAATTCCTGTTTCGCAGATTCAATAGTCCGCTTCCCTATTCCAGTTGCCATGATGCGTTCAAATATATCGTTACTTATCATGTCTTCGTTATTAAGAAGTAGCATCAAGCAGGCCTTAGCTCTTTCAATCTTTCTTTCTCCAAAGCTGCTGCTTGATAATAATTCTTCAGCCGATATGTCATATTTGCCTACCCATTGGAACCCTTTTTCTCTATCAAGTCTGAATGCATATGCATTTCCTTCTGGTGCAAGGCTGCTTTTAACAGGGACAATTATGCGAATATCTGGATCCTCTTTATCTCTTCCTACCATCAAGACACTTCTTGCAGCAGCTGCTATATCGATGCTTCCCAAGCCTCTATATATGCTTTTCCCGTTAGATCCGCCTTTATTCATATGGCCTATAAGTACAACAGCACATCCAGATTCTTCTGCGTTTTTTGCTAGTGCTGCAAAAGCTGATCTGAATCCTCCGGGTGTCTGACTATCTGTATCTTTTCTGAGAAAAGCTTGAACTGGATCTATGACTAAAAGTTTGGCATTTGTGTCTGTTATGGCTTTTCGGAATCGTTCATCTCCAATCGACAGGCCAGCAGCATAATCAGCATTAATAAATGCTACTTTAGAACAATCTGCGCCAGCTTTGATCAGCCTTGGTTTAATCGTATCCTCTTTACCATCTTCTGCCCCTTGAAATATGACGGTTTGTGGTTCACATGTAGTTTCCCCTGTCGGAATACTCCTTCCGGTGGTAATCATTGCGGCAATCTGAAGCATCAATGTCGTTTTACCTTCACCCGGATCACCTTGAACGATCGTTACCTTCCCATAAGGAATGTACGGATACCATAACCAAGAGACATCCCTGGCTTGTATAGAGTCATAGTATTCCAACTTGTAATAATCATCTTGATTCATAGACATAAGCATAATATAAAGCTGTTCCGTTTATGTTCTATTTAGGCTAATTCTATTAATAATAATCTATATAGATTATTATATCTTCCTCAAAAATCGTTTACAATCTTAATGTACTTAAACACTTTCGTTTAATGCATGGGGTAAACTATAAGAGGTGCATTTCCTATGG
This sequence comes from uncultured Eubacteriales bacterium, assembly GCA_902801255.1. Taxonomy (GTDB): domain Bacteria; phylum Bacillota; class Clostridia; order Peptostreptococcales; family Anaerovoracaceae; genus Crickella. Next base: position 67,351 of record CADCHO010000003.1, read on the forward strand.
AACTCGACTATGTGAAAATCGGTCAGAGAATAAAAGCAGCAAGAACTGCAAAAGGGTATACACAATACAAGCTTGCAAAAGTCACTAATATATCCCAGGCTCATATTGGTCATATAGAAGTTGGATCTACAAAGCTTGCGCTTTCTCCATTCAAGAAGCATTCCATTGAGTTTTTCATCATGTATTATAACAACCACCTCATTATTGATTCTTTTGACATCAACCGAATAACCATTGTCCTCCAGTTCAAAAAGGATCCTCATTACATCCTTCGGCTCATATCCCTCTGGTCCTCTCAGGGCACCTTCACTGACACCGAGCGCTTCTGCTAGCTTTTTTATCGTTTCTTCATTAGGCGCTCTTAGGCCTCTTTCATATTGGGCAATTCTGATATCTGCACTTCGATATGGATAATGCATCTCTAAGCCTACTTCCTTTTGTGTTAAGCCTCTGACCTTCCTAGCATATAAAATCCTATCTCCAATATTCATCGTGTATTCCTTTCTTTGCTACCATCTGCTCGATCAAATCATCAAATTTAAACTTTATCTCAATATGCTCTGAATCATATATGCAGTCGATCAGGATATAGTCATAATCCTTCTTCACATCCTTCAAGAGATTGCTTAGTTGTTTCTTTTCAGAGTATTCTTTTTCTACAGCGTGTCCAATACCTTTCCCCCCTACTTTTCGAGCAACCAATCTCATCGGTTTACGTACAACTCGGTTACTGTACTTCTCTACGTTTTCAGACAAATTACAATCAATATCCGTTCTTCCTGAAGCAATAAAGGCTGCCAGTCTTCTTTCAAGCAGCTTTGTCCTTGGTCCAGTGGTAATCCATCCTGATTCCAGTGTCTTAGCTACTTCCATTATTTCAGCTTCAGTTATGTCTGGTGGGCTGAAAGGTATTATTCTTCTGATTTTTTCTCTCATCTTATTTACCCTCTATAATTTCTCCGTCTTTTTTGCTAGCATCTCTATCATCTGTCGCTCATATGCTTCAGTCTTTCTATCTGTTCCGTGTCTACCAGCTGGATGATATGTATCTACATATGACTCCACTATTCCTCTAATATCTTCGTCCCTATCTTCATAAGCTGCGTCAAATAACGCAGGAAGTCTCTCTATAAATTCATCTTCATCAAAAGGTATTGGTTTGCCTATATTGATCAACTTGTTGGATGTTTTTGTCATTCCTTCTTCATCCATAAGTCTTTCTTCAAACAATTTCTCGCCTGGCCTAAGCCCTGTATATACTATTTGAATATCTTCATCAGGTTTCAATCCGGAGAGTTTAATCATATTTCTTGCCAAATCATCAATTTTTACAGGAGTCCCCATATCTAATACGAAAATCCTCCCTTCGCCACCGAATGTAGCCGCTTGAAGTACCAGTGCAGCAGCCTCTGGTATTGTCATAAAATACCTAATAATATCAGGATGTGTGACTGTGACTGGGCCACCAGCTGCTATTTGTTCCCTAAATCTAGGAATTACAGATCCATTTGAGCCAAGAACATTCCCGAACCTTACTGCAACAAACTTTGTTCTAGGCTTTTCAGGTGGAATGAGTGTGTAATCTGTTCCTTCTTTTGCTTGGTCATTTTTTACCATAAATGTATTACTATCAGTATGCATATCCGGTATTTCATTTGCTTTGCCTTCTGCGATTTTCTTTGCAAAAGATTGAACTATCATTTCACAAAGCCTCTTGCTGGCTCCCATTATATTAACTGGATTTACTGCTTTGTCCGTGGAAATGAGGACAAACTTCTCACAGTTAAATGCCATTGCAGCGTATGCAGTGAAATATGTGCCCATGACATTGTTCTTGATTGACTCACATGGACTATCCTCCATCAAAGGCACATGCTTATGTGCTGCAGCATGAAATACAATATCAGGTTTATATTCTTCAAATAATTTCTTAACTCTTCGGCTGTTTCTAACGGATCCTATTAGGGTGACAAGATTCAACTCAGGATATTTATCCATGAGTTCCAATTTGATAGCATGCGCATTATTTTCATATACATCAAATATGATTAATTGCTTCAAATCAGGTACGCTTGCTACCTGCCTACAAAGCTCAGATCCAATTGACCCTCCTCCACCTGTAATAAGCACGGTCTTACCCGATAGATATTTTTGCACTTCTTTAGAGTTTAGTTTTACTGGCTCACGTCCAAGAAGATCTTCTACATCTACTTTCCTAAGAGAGCTAACAGATACATCCCCTAAAGCCAACTGATACATTCCTGGTAAATTCATGATTTCGCAGTCTGTTTCCCTGCAGATATCTATGATTTTCTTTCGCTCTTTTGCAGAGATACTTGGAAGTGCAATATATATTTTATCTACATCAAGTCTACGAACAGTTTCAATAATCGATTCTCTTCCACCAACAACTGGTACTCCATCTATATCGCGGCCCCATTTATTTTTGTTATCATCGATAAAAGCAACTATTTGTTCCTTCATATCTGCCGTTCTCTTTACGTCCCTGCTAAGGAGTTGGCCTGCGCTTCCAGCGCCGATTATCAAGACACGGCTGTAGCTTTTTTTTGCATTACTTGCTCTTAATAATAGGATAAATCTATATGAAAACCTTACTGCAGTAATCAAAAATGCCTGCAATATAGCACCCATGATGAAGTAAGAATACGGCATCCTGTTTACTGTATACTCTGTGTTCTGTATTAGGCCATGAAGAACGATTGTTACACCAATTATATGTATTATTGTTGTAGTGATCGATGCTACAGTAATTCGTTGAAGCTCTTTAAAACTTGCAAATCTCCATATACTATTGTAAAGACGGCAAACCCAGAAAACTAATACGCATAAAAAAGCATACAAAGGAGCAAAGTAAAGCCATGGTTGGTAATAAATAACTGGAATTCTTGAAAAAGAAAAATCAAATCGAATTAATAAAGCAAGTAAATAAGCTGCTGTTACCGCAATTAAATCGTATGCGACCAGATAAAAGGACACTAGATGCCAATGCATTATTCTTTTATTTCTTTTCATTCTTTTCTTGTTGTCCATTACAATCAATCTTTCTTCAACTGTTTTAATTGATTTAGCCAGCTAATATTCTTTATCTATGATCAATACGACAAACAGCCTTTAGATTTGTTATCTAAAGGCTGCAAGTACAGTTCCATGTTTTAACTTTTTTCCAGTATCTTGGGCCAAACTGGAGACTAATAGAAACCGTTTGGACCTGCAATACTGTAAACAACTAAAACTGAAAAGTCTTGCAACCTGGTCAAAGCCAGTGTTTCCAACGGTTTTCTTAAGTTGTCCCTATTATACTATTCAACCCTATAAGCATTATGTTGCTCTCAGAGTTCCTGTCTCTGCTCGCTCTGAGAAGTAATATGAATCTATATGAGAAGCGGACAGCTACTATTAATATGAACTGGAACAGTCCTCCGAGTATGTAATAGGAAAAAGGCATTCTGTTAAGGGTGTACTCTGTGCCTCTTGTAAGAATGTTGAGGACTATGGTCACGCCTACAATATGTATGACAGTAGTGACTATAGTCGCCTGAGTGATCCTTAACAATTCAGTGAAGCTTGCAAATCTCCAAATGCTCCTGTACAGTCTGGCTCTCCAGAACACGAGTATACAAATTACCGCATAAAAAGGCGCAAACAGCGCCCATGGTTGTAAGTAAATGACAGGTATTCTGGAGAAAGCAAAATCGAATCTGAGCAGAAGTGCCATAAAGTACGCTAAAGTGACTGCTATCAGGTCATAAGAAACCAGATATAATGACACCAGCTGCCAGTGCTCAAAACCAAATATTCTCTTTTTGTTGTTTTTCTTATCCAAGTAATTCCTCTGTGTATTTGTCTATTTGTGCGAGCCGCTCCGCGCCGCAGCGCTTTTCTATGGCGGCGCGGGCATCGGCGAGGTTTGGCTTTCTGTCTGTAAGGTTATGGCAATCCGAGCCGATGATGACATTGTCATAGCGGCTCAGCAGCTCCATACTTGTTTTGTGCATGTGATTGCGTCTGAAGATTGATCCTGCATCGATTATGTCTTCGCAGTTGAGCTGTATGGTGAGCGGCATATCCAGCAGGCAGTCCCATACGTGCCTGCTCTTCTGAAAATGCTCATAGCGCTCCAGGTGGGCAAGTATAATGTGCAGGCCGCGCCTGTCCATCAGCTCGCTGATGTCTTTTGAGATGTCGCTGTGCCACTGAGCAAAAGGCAGCTCGAGCAGCAATATGTCGGTGCCTTCTATGCAGAGATCCTCGAGCTGCTTAGCGCGGCCGATGCCGCTGAAGTAATACACTTCAGCGCCGGCTGTGATTCGAGGCAGATCAGGCTCTTTTACCAACAGTTCCTTTGTCTTCTCAAAAGCCCTGTTGCGTCGCTCCAGAAAACTCTCTATCGATCTTCTGTGTGCATAGAAATGCGGGGTAGCATAGATATGAGACACGCCCATGGTCTGCTCCATGTGAAGCATCTTTTCTGTCATGTCTATATCTCTGCTGCCATCGTCGATACCGGGTAAAATGTGTGTGTGAAAATCTATCATTTGTCTTTAGTTAGAAAAGACCGCCCGGGTTTGGTGATCCGCCAACCCGGGCGGTACAGTTGCACAACTGTTGCAATGCTTGAAAAAGCTATGCGATAGTAACAGTCTTAGCTGCCGATGGCTTGCTTACATACTTGCCGTTCTTCTCAGTAACAGTGATCTTCCATGTACCGGCTTCGAGTTTCAGCTTAGCCGAACGGGATTTAACGGTCTTCTTGACTACTTTTCCGTCAGCTCTTACGCAAGTGATGACATACTTCTTAGCGCACTTTCTCTTAGCCCACTTTACAGTAACGGTCTTGCCTTTCTTCTTTGCACTCTTGATCTTTGTACTGCAAGTGATCTTGTAGAATGTCTGGCCTGCAATCCTGACCTCATAGTTTTTGTGCTTCTTGAGGCCTGTGATGTTAGCAGCTCCGTTGGTAACTGCAACGGTCTTCCACTTTCCGCCCTTGACTCTGTACTCTGCAGCAGGAGCGCTTGTGGTAACATTGATCGACGTATTGCTGGCTACCTCAACACTTGTAGGCACTACTTGAGGTGTAGGTGTTACAGGCTTTGTTGGTGATGGAGCACCTGCTGCGAATACGCTGATTCCGGATGTCATCATCAGAGCAAGAGCAACGAATACTGCGATCAGTCTGCTTGTTCTTTTTGCACCCATTGGTTTTTTCCTCCTTTCTTCGATTGTTCTATATAGCAAGCGGTTCCCGGGAACCGCTGACTATCTTATTTGTCTCCCGTGCCGTAGTAGGTACCGTAGTACTTGCCGTAGTACTTGCCGCCGTACTTCTTGCCGTAATATCCGCCCTTGTTCTCGTTGACTCTGTTGAGCACTATGCCGAGAAGCGGGCAGCCTGCTCTTTCGAGCTGCCTTACGGATTCTCTTACTACGCCCTTAGGTGTGGCTGCGCTTCTTACGCACAGTATCGCACCATCGCACAGGTTTCCTATTTTTTCACCGTCAGACACCAGCCCCAGCGGCGGTGCATCGATGAACACATATTTATAACGCTTCGCAAGTCCGTCGAGCAGCACCATGAATCTTTTGGATTCGAGCAGCATTGACGGGTTGACGATATTTTCTACATTAGGTATAAGGTCTCCGTAGCCGTACTTTGTGTGCACCAGCACTTCTTCGAGTGAAGCATTGCCTGCCAGCAGATGCGATGTTCCCTTCATCTCCTTGCCGTCTTCTCTGTGCAGATCATACTTTGTATACAGAGTTGAATTACGCATGTCAGCATCCAGAAATACTGTCTTTTCCCCTGCCTCTGCCATCTGGTTCCACAGATTGAGTGCGAGGAAAGACTTTCCTTCGTTAGGCTCTGAGCTGATAATCATTATTTTGCGTACATCGCTTCCCAGGAAGGATATGTTGATCCTGAGTCTGTTGACCGCCTCTTCGACAGAGTAAGGCAGCTGAGGTGTGTTGCCGAACACGACCATATTTTCTTTATATATCGTTTCCATATCTCACCTACCTGCCTATGCTGCTTGCCTTTTTACGGCTCTTTCCGTATTTACCGAACTTACCGTATTTGCCGAACACTCCGCGTCTGCGTTGCCTAGCCTTCTCATCTGAGGAGTCAAGGCCTTCTATCTTACCCTCAGGTATGACTGTGAGCGGCATTACTCCGAATTCTCTCTCAATATCTTCTGCTGTCTTGAACGTGTCGTCCATCAGGAACTGCACTGTGAAGATCGCCAGCATTATAAGCAGTCCCAGCAGAGCTCCTATCATTGTATTCTTTGTGAGGCTCGGTGAACTCCTGTTGACCGGCACTATCGCGTACTCAGCGATATGCGGCTCCGGTGTCTCCATCAGCTTTGGCAGCTCGCTGACGCCCTTCTGAGCCAGGGCATTTGCGATATTCATCGCCTCTTTCTTATCTGTGCTGGTGACATCGATCTTGATGATCCTCGTGTTGTTTACAACAGACAGATTTATCATATTGACCAGCTGATTGTAGCTGTACTCGAGTCCCTGCTCCTGAATGACGCCCTCTATGATAGGCCTTGTCTTTAGCAGCTCCACATAGTCGCCGGATATGGACTGTCCGATGTTAAGGTCAGTCAGGTCTACCACTGACTGTGAAGACGAGCTTACCATGTACATCTTCGAGGTTGCTGTATACTTTGGTGTAATGGCGAACTGAGTTATAAGCCCTGCCAGCAATGCGCCGACAAGAAAAGCTCCGATGATCCACCATATTTTTGTCATGTAAAAACCGAAGAGTTCGATCAGATCGATCTCCATCTCTTCATCTCTTCTGTCCTTTATCTCGATATCCGTATTCTGATTCATTCCGGGAAAGTGCCTCTCTGTCTGTCGTTATCTATTCTTCATCCTGGTAGAGATCCATCACCTTGCCGAGCACTGATATTATTGAGTCTTCATTTACATAGAACTCCTCGTGCTCTATTCCGTCGCCCTGCGTATCGCCGAACTTTGTGGTGCCGTCGAGCTGCAGTATGCCGAGGTTATCGTACTGTATCATGTGATTGGTCAGCCTGGATATCTCGCTTCCGTCACCGCTCGTCTCTACGCTGCTGCTGAGCTGGTCGTACAGGTCATTCACGTACTCAGGGTTGTCTCTCAGCTGGCCTATCACCATGCTGTAGGCCTTCTGCATGTACTGGGTCTGGCGAGCCATACGGCCCTTGTTGCTGCCGTCGCCGACGCTCATCCTCGCCCTTACGAACTTCTCTGCCTGATCGTCTGTCAGGTGCACTGTTGCGCCTTCTGCGAATTCAGGGTCTATGTTCGTCATGTCTTCTTCAATGTTTACTGTAACACCGCCGATGGCATTGTTTATCTTATCGATATCAGCCATGTTGATGGTGTAATAGTCGTCTATCCTGAGACCTCCCAGTAGCGTCGAAAGTGTAAGCACGGTGTTGTTGTTGCGCTTGTTATCATCTTCACCGTACCAGTGGGCAACGCATATCTGTTGTTTTTCGTACTCTACTATATTGCCCTCTTCATCGACCGTCTGAATATCTACCATACTGTTGCGATCCACCTGTATGAAGGCGAAGCGCTCTGTGGTATTGTCTATGAGAAGCAGTACAAGGAAGTCCGCCATTTTGCCGCTGTACTTCTCACCGAGGTTCTCGCCGCCGCCGTCTGTTCCTATCAGCAGGTATGTATCGATGTTGTCATCTGATTTGTAGTCAACGCCGCCGATTGTCAGCTCTACTCCTTCATCCTCATCGCTCCAGTCGCCGCTGTCACCGAACTGTTCATCGAGCAGCGTGCGGTTTACGACAAAGCGCAGCACCAGCCAGAACAGCAGTATCGCCAGCAGCGCGATGACTACACCCAGTATTATTTTTCGTTTACTGTTAATTCTCATAAATGCATATCATCCGTGCATTTTGTTTTATTTTTGTTGCGTAATTTGCGTAAATTATAGTAAAAAAAAGCACCTTAAAGGCAAGGATCAAATACAGAGTATTCGGTTTTCCTTTCTTTAAAGTACTACGTTTAATTCTTAAAGATATCGGATCAATTGCCAATCCCTGCGAGGTGCAGAAACGTTGACAATCTTTATGCCGCATTATTATATTCATCTATTTGCCTTTTTTCAAGCATTTAGGCAATAAATATTAATAAAACAAGCAACAATTAAATAATTAACAAATCAGGCGGCGGTTTTCAGCGCATATATGTAATTATACCGTTTCACATGATGCTTCTTGTCGTCGTGCTTCTGACTCGTCGTGTAGTAGAAGCCGGCGTAGAATCTGTCACCGTCATGGAATATGCACTGCAGCTCATTGCCCGGCGCCTGCCCGTAGGCGAACTCCATTGCTCCGACGTAAGCGCCCGACATATCGTGTATCGTCACCATATTATACTTGCGCTTGCCCTTGAAGCTGCGGACATCGTAAATATAGTCGCCAACGCTTTCCATTCCCTGGTTGAGCAGGCCTGTCATTTTGCCTTTGAGCTTCACATATCTGACCGGCTTCAGGTTTCCGTCCAAAATGATGACATTGTTGTTTCCTCTCAGCCTTCCAATGTAACAGTCATACTTTTCGTTATACGTTATGGCAGTGAAGCCTTTGTACTTTCTGACCACTGATTTCGGGATCATCTTTGAAGCCTTCAGCTTTATGTCTTTTTTCGTAACGACCGTTAATGTTTGCGGATCTATGAATACGACTCTTTTTCCCTTGACCTGACAGCAGGTCGCCAGCAGCAGGTTTCTTCTTGTATTGAACGTGAGATTGTTTGCGTGGTAGACAGGCAGCGGACCTGATACCATCACCACGTTAAGACTCCCGAGCTCTGCTTTAACTATCCTGCACTTGTTTTTATTGCGGTCGAACAGAGTGTAGTAGACAAAGCCGCCATTAGCGCAGGCACCCTGCAGAGTGTCGTATCCGTAAAGCTTCTGGCCTGCGGCTGCGCGAAGGTCGAACACTTCGCCGTTCTTTGTGAGAAGCTCCATGGAGCTGTACCCGAAGATTGGCTCAGCATAAACCGGCAGGCTTGACGTTATAAGGATGAAGGCCGCGAACAGGGTCGCGGCCATGTGCTTCATACTTTTCTTCATTATTAATAGTATTAATAGTTCTCTGCGTTGATTTCGAAGTATGCCTTTGGATGTGCGCATACAGGGCACATCTCAGGAGCTTTAGTTCCAACAACGATATGACCGCAGTTGCGGCACTCCCATACTTTGACCTCGCTCTTTGCAAAGACCTCCTGTGCCTCTACGTTGTGCAGCAGTGCGCGGTAGCGCTCCTCATGATGCTTCTCTATCTCGCCTACCATGCGGAACTTAGCTGCGAGTGCCTTGAAGCCTTCCTCCTCGGCTGTCTTAGCGAAACCTTCGTACATATCGGTCCACTCGTAGTTCTCGCCCTCAGCTGCCTCGAGAAGGTTTTCAGCTGTTGTGCCGATGCCTTCAAGCTCCTTGAACCAGATCTTTGCATGCTCCTTCTCGTTGTCTGCGGTCTTAAGGAAGAGGGCCGCTATCTGCTCGAATCCCTCCTTCTTGGCCTTGGATGCGAAATATGTGTATTTGTTGCGAGCCTGGGATTCGCCTGCAAAAGCGGCCCACAGGTTCTTTTCAGTCTGAGTTCCTTCGTACTTATTAGCCATGATCTTATCCTCCTTTTTTATGGGTTTCTCTGCATTGATTCAACCCGCGGATGTCCGGATTTAGACATCATTTGCAGAAACCGGGCTTTAGTTACAGGAAAATTGTAAACTCAAAGTTTCTCTTTGTCTATACACTTAATGCCCAATTATAATACCGCGCCCCAAAAGACCTGAAAATATGCTACAATTCGGATGTATAGATTCAGTGGACAGAGTTCCACTGAAAACGGAGGGACAACATGAACATTTTTAAGACCGGACCTAGATTTATCAGAGGCTATATAGAGACTATGCGCTACACCTCGCTTAAGAAGCAGTTCAAGAAGCTGCGCGAGGCCGGCGACATTGAAGGTGAAAAGGAGCTCATCCGCTTCGGGCAGAAGCGCTGGGTGGAGGCCATGACACCGATACTGGGTCTCACCTACGAAGTTCACGGCGAGGAAAACGTTCCGGCTCCTGAAGACGGACCTTTCATGTTATACAGCAACCACCAGAGTTTTGCAGACATTTGCGCAACGCTCTGGCTGATGAAGGACCACGGCATGATGGGCTATGTCTCCAAAGAGGAGTGGCGCAAGTACCCTATCCTGGCAGATGTTGTCGAATACTCGCGCTCCATTTACCTGATTCGCAACAATCCTAAGGAGGCGGTCAAGGCGCTGGGCGAAGCTAAGAAGATGCTCGACATGGGCTTCAACCTCTGCATCTTCCCTGAGGGAACACGTTCGCAGTGTCATGAGATGGGCGAGTTCAAGGCCGGCGCTTTCAAGTTTGCCGAGAAGGCGAAAGTTCCTATCCTGCCGGTGACCATTGACGGCACGTACCATTTCTTCGAGGAAAAGGGTACCTGGAACCCTGCGCATATAAAGATAACCGCGCATCCGCTCGTGCATATAGAGAATATGGACAAGCATGAGCAGAAAGAAGCTCAGGCTGCGATAGAGGAGACTATCCGCAGCGCGCTGTAGACATACAGTTTTTTACCAAAATAGTATAAAAGTCTAAACGGGATGCCGTGATTATACGGCATCCCGTTTTTTTCATCTGTCGGGAAACGACTTCCCTTTTTCAGCTATTTAACCTTAACGCTCTTAGACTTCCAGTCTGAGACGTGATTGCCCGCCGCGCATGCACGTATGCGTACGTAGTACGTTGTCTTTGACTGCAGACCTTTGATCACCTTTGAAGTCTTCTTCTTCCCTGCCGGAACGGTCTTCAAGATGGTCGAGAAGTTCGGATCGGTTGATACCTGTATCTGGATTCCGGAGATCTTCTTAAGATTCTTCTTGCTTACCTTCTTCCATTTTACAGTGATCTTCTTCTTGGCTGCTTTTGGCTTTGAGATCTTTACTATCGGAAGATCCATGATCTCACTCGGTTGAGAATTTACAGTAGTGTTCGAATTTGCTTCCGCTGCCTTCTGAGCATCGGTCTTCTGAGCGTTGATCGTATTAAGCGCAGTTATTTTAGCTGCATTTACTGCATCTATAGTCGCCGCAGCTTCGATTGCCGCTATTCCATCTTCAATGGCCTTCTCTACATTTGTCTTTTCGTTACCACTATATGCACTTGTATTGATACCGGTAAGCTCAGCTTTCGCTGCCGTCTTTGCTGCTTCAAGGTCATCGGCTGGTGTTGCCGGTATAATTGTTGCCTTATAAGGAGTTGATTCTGCCGCGGTTAAATTCCCCTCTTCATCTTCAATTCCGCCGAACATTACCCAGAAAGTGTTATCCCCTTCTGGTGTCCAAGGTGTTTTATACTGGTCATCTTCGAGACTTGGTGCATAATATCCGCCCTGGAGATAATCTTCATCTTCCAGAACGTACCATTTAATCCAAGTATAGTCACCCGCAGTTTGTTCTTTAGCTACAACTGTTTTAATTGTGCCATCGGTAAGTGTAGCTGTTATTGTATCACCATTGCAAAAGTCATAGTCATATCCATCAATTTCAACCTCTTCATCAGATTCATCAAAGCGCCATATCTTGGTCTTATCAGTGTCTTCACGAAATTGGAATCTTTGATTATCTTCATTTTGAGTAAACGAAACAGAAATAGACTGGATTTGTGCAGTCCAGCCGGCATCGGGATAAGGAGAGGTAACATAGAAATCCACCGGATATGTACGTCCATCAATATCTGTAATTACACAGCGATAGATTCCAGGCTCTGTAACCGTTATCTTTTTTGCGTACTCATCTTCGCCCAGTTCAATATTCGTACCTGTTCCGGAATTTGGAATTTTATACCATTTAAAGGTATAGGCTCCAAATTCCTCGATTTCATGAATTACTACTTCAAGTTCTGCTTCGCCCCCTTCCAGCACAGGCGCGATGTTTTTTGCTTCAGCAGACCAGCCATCGTACGCGAAAGCAAGTGCAGGCATAAGTGTGAGCACCATTACCAAAGAAATAAAAAGGGCAAGTGCTCGTTCTTTGATTTTCATACAATCCTCCTAACTAATACTCTCCATACATCGTGTAACTGTTGCGTTTTTATCAGTTACACATACATACAACATTAACATCTGTTAAGTTAATTTTATCTTACTTTATTCTTCAAATCCATAGAATTTCTGTATTACAGCATTAATTAACTGTATTTTATTCATCTGTTATGACAGTCTCTTCGGATTGAAGAAATACGTGTTATGTTGCGCTTTAGAAGAGATTGAGGTTTAGAACTTGCTTGCTCTTTTTACTTCTTATTTGGTTTTTAGCCGTTTACAGTACGCTCTCTAATGATTTCATAGCTTCGTATTTTTTGCGGTCTTCTTCGCTGACGCTTGACTTCACCTTGCTGATTATGCCAAGGATATCGTCTGTCTTGACCGGCTCTGCCTCTGCACCATCGCCTGCAACGATCTGGCGCTTTACGTATATCTCTTTCGCCTTGTTGGCGATCGCTACGATGTCTGCACAGGTGTAGCCATCGAGTTTTTCAGACAGCAGGTCTATATCCGCGTCGTAAGGAATAGGTTCAAGTGTAGAACTGAGGAGCGCCTTTATGGATTCCTTGTCCGGCAGCGGGATGTAGATCTTGGTGTCGAAACGACCCGCTCTCATGAGCGCTCCATCGAGTGAATCAGGTCTGTTGGTAGCTGCGATCACCATTACGCCGTCGAGCGAATCCATGCCATCGATCTCGGTGAGCAGCTGGTTGATGATGCGGACTGAGCCCTCATTGCCGCTGCGTTTTCCGGCAATCGCGTCGATCTCATCGAAGAAAATGATTGAAGGCTTTGTCTCGCGGGCATCCCTGAACTTGCGTCTCAGGTTTTTCTCGGACTCTCCTATCCCTGCGCCAAGCAGTTCAGGTCCATTGACCACATAGAAGTTGGCGTCGCTCTCGTCAGCAGCGACCTTCGCGAAGAATGTCTTGCCGCATCCCGGAGGGCCGAAAAGAAGGATTCCCTTTGATGCCGGGATTCCGAACTGCCTGTACTTTTCCGCATTTTTGATAGGGCTCTCGATCTTGTCCTTGAGTACCTTCTTGACCTCATCCATGCCTTTGATGTCATCCCAGCTGAGCTTTTTGGTTTCTTTTCCTGTGTTGTCCTGCTGGGCTACTGATGAACGTATATACTTTTTACTGTAGAGCTCATAGCGCTCCTGCAGATCAAGTGTGTATGAAGGTAATGTGTATGCTATCCTGTCAAGCAGGTCATTTACAGTGAGCTCCTTGAAGTCGTTTTCTCTGTAAGCATTCTCGCAAACAGCCTTGATGTCTGCTCCTGTAAATCTTTCAGTATTCTTTACGAGCTTGTTGATCTCAGCATCACTGAGGTTTGCCTTGCCTTTGAGATATTTCTTGAAGAGCGCTTTCCTGCCTTCAGGATCCGGTGCTCCGACATAAATTATCCTGTCGAATCTGCCCGGTCTCATGGCAGCTTCGTCTATCATCTCAGGATTGTTTGTGGTTGCGACTACGAATACGTTCTTCAGCTCGTTGAAACCGTCCATCTGCGAAAGGAAGACGTTGATTATCGAGGTCTCATAGTTTGCTTCCGACTCCATTCTTTTGCGCAGGAACGCCTCTACCTCTTCGAAGCAAATGATTGCAGGAGCCTTTGCTCTTGCCTGATTGAATATATTCTTGAGGTTTTTCTCGGATTCACCTACCCATTTCGACATGAATTCGGCTGCGTTTACAAGAATAAGATTCATCTTGCTCTCGTTTGCGATGATCCTTGCAATAGTAGTTTTACCTGTTCCCGGAGGGCCGTAAAGGAGCAGTCCCTTTACAGGTCTCATGCCGGTTCTGGCCACCTTGTTGAATTCAGCTTTGTCTACATAAGGCTTTATTATATCCTGGATCTCCTGCTTTGTAGCATCGTAGCCTGCAAGGCTGTCCCATGTCTCTCCGGAATTCACTGCAGTTACTCTCGCGAATGCAGCTCTGTCGTTATCCCGGTTTTCAATATCGATAGCGACTGCGCTCGCCCACGGTCTGCTTACAATATAGCCTGCCAGCAAGCCAATGACAGCTCCGCCGATCGGAAGCTGTACGTCAGCCTTGCATACAACCCTGATCACCACATAAACGACAATTGTCAGGACGGTAAGGATGAGGAAATTTACCGCATCTATTACATCCTGATTCAGAGTCCTGATAAGTCTTGCCTTTACGAAGAGCCAGTGCGCGATGATACCGAGCACAAGAAACGCACCCAGTATAATAAGGAAATTCTGCATTCCTGATGCCTGGATGATCTGGTAGTCTCTCAGGAGATTGAACTCGTTGAAAATGTCTTCCATCTTCCCCTGGTAGGGTATGAAGTTGAATCCTTCAGGATAAAGGAAGTTCGGCAGTCCGCTTGCGCAGAAGAACAGGCTCCATGCTCCCCACAAGGTTGAGAAGAATGCCGGCTTATACGAATAATCATATTTTGAATACATGCAAAGTCCGAAAAACAGTATCGCAAAGCCTACTCCCTGGAGCGGAGATCCCGGAATGAATGCAAGAGGCATCATGATAGTTGCCCATGCTGTAGGGTGCGAGCTGCTGTAAAGCAATACCATAAGCACGACAATTAATGCCGCCATGATCCCGCTGATATGGGATATCGCCATGAACGCTGCAATCGCTGCCAGAATTACTGAGAACGCAGGAACAGCATAAAATGCTAAACCTATCGCTGCTCCGCATGCCCAGCATGTGCCTGAAGTCAGTCCGCTTGTTGCCAGCAGTATCTTGATGGCATACATTACAGTCAGCGCACCGATCGCATTCCAGATCTTGGCATGGTACATATTGTCCAGTGCTCTTCTTATGTTTTCCAAAGCTGTCATAATAGTTAGAATACCTTTCCTTTTTTCTATATATAATAAATAGTGGATTCAATCTTTGCCAGTATATTTTTTTGTGCCGGCTTCTTCAGCAGCTGCCGCTAGGATACTTTTACCTTCCTGCCGCAATTCTTTTTCGTGAAATACTTCCTGTACTTCTTTACATATTTCTTATTGAGCTTCTTCCTGCCGACTTTCACCTTGACCCTCTTCACTTTGGAGCCCTTGAGTGAGCCTTTGACGCTTGCCTTTGTAAGCTTCTTCGTCTTTACAATGAGCTTAGTTGCTTTTGTCTTCGCAAAGGCCTTCGCATTGATCGCATTTACGACGTACTGTTTGCCGCCGGACTCGATGTAAGCAGGGATTATCACGCTCTTTGCATTCCGCGCTTTCACGAGCATTGCCGTCCTGCTGTCGGCCGTATCTGAAGTGATCACGTAATTTCCGCCGTTGAAGTTTACAGCTGTGCCGGTTTGGTCCGCAAGCGCGCCGGCATCAGGTTTGTCGGTGCCGGAGCCATCTGCCGGTGTACTGCCGCCGTCGCCATTTACTGTGACCTTGCATTTCAGCACTTCGCTCGTCTCGGCATTGACTGCCATTACGTATGCGGTTCCCGGCGCGACCGCTGTAACAACACCGATCTTGTTGACCTTCGCAACCTCTTCATCCGTAGATATCCAGAGGAACTTCGGCGATTCGCAAGGAGCCGGTGAAGCGACAGTGAGCACCTGACTGTATTCTCCCGGCTCAAGTGTCAGAGAGGTCTTGTCGATCTCGACGCTTCCGCAATCGTTCATATCCGCTGCGCTGACAACATGCAGTTTGAACGATTTTGAGACGCCGTTGCTGAGTGTTCCTGTGATGGTCACATCTCCTGTTTTATAAATAGTCAAGGTGTCGAAGTCATTGTCAGGTTCGGCGATCTTATTGTCTGTGCTGGTCCAGGTGATCTTCTGATCAGCGGCATCCGCAGGCATCACACTGAAAACCGGTGCGTACATGGTTTTATCCTCGGCCTCGTACATCCGGACATAAGCATCGTAGTGATCGAAGAATATATCTGTTGCCTGGATGCCCTCGCCTTTTTCAATGTAGTTCGCTGTGAGTACGATGTCCTCCGTGATCTTGGAGTTTTCACCGTAGTATTTCCCTTCCGCATCTGCCCAGTTTTTGAACGTGAACCCCGGTTTTAAAGGAGCCTCAGGAATGTCCTTATTTGTAAGCTTTCCCACTACGTCCACTTCGCTGACGACCTCGCCGTCAGCCATGAAAGTGACGTGATGCGGATCCGTGGAGAGCTCGCTGACCGCCTTGTCGACAGCTTCCGCCCTCTCGTTGATCCAGGTGCGCAGCTGCTCGATCACTTCCCTGTACTCTGTGAACTGGCCCTTTTTGGAGCCGTTCTTCTCCCAGTCGTACATATATGTCGTCTCCATCTGCTCGATGTATTTGTCGAGGCGGCCACCTTCTTTTGTGATCTCGTTGAGCTCGTCCTTCAGGTAGACTTTGTCCTCCGGGCTGTCCCCTTCGCTCTGACTGTATTCTTTGCTCCAGCGTTCTTTGACTTTGCTGACGAACACAGGATCACGCATCATTATATCGAACCAGTCCATTCCGGTCGTGTCGATGGAGTCTCTCGGAGGGATATCGTGATCGGTGCCGCCCCAGGCCACGGAGTCGAAATCCCAGAGAGGTCCCCAGTAGAGCTTGCCCGGGTCAGTATCACTTTGTCTCTTTTTATAGAGATATGTGCTGCCGTTGATGTACGCATCTCCGTTGCTCGAGAACTCCTGGACCCACCAGTAATCTACCGCCGCATCAAGGTCGATATAGTCGGTGTACGGATGCCCGTCTGCATCCTTAAAGTCCTTGCCATAAAGAGCGTTCTCTGCCTTTTGTGTATACGATTTTATGTAATCGCTGAAGTATGAGGCATTGTCCTCCGGACTCTCAATGTTGAAGTTAATGCCGTTTTCCGTGGTGAACGGACTATCTCCATTTTCATCCATCGACAGCAGATAACCGCCTGTCCGGATGCGCTCATCGGTGATCGCCTGAGGGTCCTGGTCGTCGAGATTATCGACGTCGACTCGTCCCTCGCCCACTCTGATCTGCTCGGTCAGAAAGTAACTTCCGTAAAACTCGCCGTTCATCACGACTTCGACAGGCACGCACTGCGGGGTGTACTCCAGCCCGAGCTGCTGTCCGAGCCAGTAAGTCATGCGGTTGTGGATGAGGCTTGTATCGTAGCTGTTGGCCAGCAGCACCCAATGCTTGTTTTTGCCGAAGCCGAAGAGGTCCTGCCCTTTGTCGAACTTCATCTTGTATGGCTTCTTGCTGGACATCCAGGTGGAGTTGCCGCGTCCGCGGATGTATTCGATGTCCAGACCCTGCAGGCTGTCCTGCCTGCCGTACTCATCTCTGAATGTATCGTCAGCTTTGAATTTTGCCGGGACCACCAGATCAACTGTGCCGGTGCACTCGGCATCTTTGTTGCTGTTCATTGCCTCGATGGTCCCCTGCGACTCGTCGATGTTGAAATACAGTACCGGGACTGTCGTTTTGCAGAAGCGTATCGACCTGAGCAGGACGCTCGTTGTCGCGGTCTCCTTCTTGCCGCTGATCTTCAGCAGGAGTGCAACCTTATGTTTGCCGCTGATCTCGCTGTTGATGCTGACAGATTTTTCGCCCTTATTGGACCACTCTGTTTTACCCATTTGCTTTTTAAGCGGAATAGTTACTGCCGGCGTTTTGCTGTCGTCCAGATAGATCTCGACTTCGACGTCCATACCTACATCCTTGTCCTTGAGACCGTCGACATACAGCCTGCCGACATCGCCTGAGTCGAAGTTGAAGTCATTGTCTATAGTGATGTATGTGGAGTTGAGGTCTGCGACCGTACCTGTGAGCATCAGACCGCTGCCGTCCTCAGTTTTCGTGAAATTGATTTTGCCCTGCATATCCTCCCGGATCACGAGCTTTTCTGCGTCGTAGAGCTCAGTGATTTTGAGCAGGTCGTAAGAGCCGAAGCCTGCAGCTGATGCCTCCTGATCTGCAGGGTCTGCGGACAGGTCGCCGGCTCCGGTAACGGTGCCGGCTGCAGGGGCTTCGAGCGCAGCGGGATCCGAAGGATCGCCGCCGACGGCTGCCGGCTCTGACTCATTGCCGGCTGCCGTAGCTGTGGTGTCGCCGCTCTCCGGAGCTGTTGCGGCGCCTGATCGGTCGCCGCTTCCCTGATTTGCTGCGGCGGATGGGCCGGCGTCTGCGCTGGCGGCGCCTTGCGGGTTTGCTGCGGCGTCTGCGTTGTTGCCGGCATGTGCAGCGCCTGCTGCGTCTGAGGTTTCCGGGGCAGCTGGCGCAGCTGCGGATGCGACGCTGTCGGCAGACTGCGTCGCGGAAGGCGCCGGTGTTTTATCCTCTGCATAAGCGGCCGGAAGCATAGAAAACTCCGGCGCCAGCATAGTGATGCATAGTACCAGAGTTAATAAAACAATACGTATTTTTTTCATAATAAGAAACCATCCATTTCTGGCCACTATAAAGGTCAAATATGTAAGCAGTCTCCTATTCCCTTATACCCTTTTTCCTTCTTCTATTTGTTGTAACCCTGCGGGTTGTTGCTCTGCCAGTTCCAGGCGTCGCGGCAGATCTCATCAATGCCGCGGCTCGCCTCCCAGCCGAGCACGGCGCGTGCCTTGGAGGCATCGGCCCAGCTGTCCTGCACGTCGCCGGCTCGTCTGGCGCCTATTTCATAGGCGACAGCGTGCCCACACGCGCGGCCGAAGGCCTCGACCATCTCGAGCACGCTGTAAGGCGAGCCCGTACCCAGATTGAACACCTCAGTACCGCCTGCCGCTTCTCCGCGTGCTTCAGCCTCTTTCCTCTTTTCAATTACATATTCCGCCGCCTTCACGTGGCCCTCCGCCAGGTCCATCACATGGATGTAGTCCCTGCGGCATGTGCCATCCGGCGTATCATAGTCATCACCGAATACTGTCAGGTGATCGCGCCTGCCGACTGCTACCTGCGAAATGTATGGCATCAGATTGTTCGGAATGCCCTGCGGATCCTCTCCCATCAGTCCACTCTCATGTGCTCCGACCGGATTGAAATATCTCAGCAGCACGACTGACAGCGGTGTCTTCCAGTCATCACCTTTCGCGCTTGCTTTCGCTGCGTCGGTCAGCATCTGCTCCTGCATCCACTTAGTCCAGCCATATGGATTTGTGCACATTCCTTTCGGCGCGTCTTCTGTGAACGGCGGCACGTTGTCCTCTCCGTAAACAGTCGCAGAGCTCGAGAATACAATGCTCGTGAGCCCCAGTTCTCTCATGCACTCGAGCAGTGTCAGCGTTGTATCGATGTTGTTCCTGTAGTACTCTACCGGCTTCGCGACCGACTCGCCGACTGCTTTCAGTCCCGCAAAATGTATGATGCAGTCAGGCATCTCCGCCTTAAGGATCTCCATCATGCGCTCTTTGTCTGCAACATCCGCTTCGTAGAGAGCCACCTTCTTGCCGGTGATCTTCTCCACACGCGCGATAGCCTCCGCCGAGCTGTTTGCGTAATTGTCCACGACCGCAACCTCATGTCCCGCATTGAGCATGGCCACTGCTGTGTGCGATCCTATATATCCGGCTCCGCCTGTAAGTAAAGTCTTCATATTTATAACTCCTTATTTATCTTTTGTTCGCAGATTTCTTTACGCTTCTGCTCATCTGCTACAGCTTGTCCGAGTCAAGAATTATCGTGAACGGTCCGTCGTTCAGAAGCTCAACAGCCATCTCCTCGCCGAACGACCCGGTCTGCACAACCGGAACGCGCTCGCGGCACTTTTCTATTATGTATTCATAAAGAGCATTGGCATGATCTGGCGAGCCCGCATCTACAAACGAAGGTCTGTTGCCTTTCTTGCAATTGGCGTACAGCGTGAACTGCGACACCAGCAGCAATCCGCCGTCAACATCGGCCAGCGACAGGTTTGTCTTTCCCTCTGCATCTCTGTTGATGCGCAGCTTGATCATTTTGTCGACCATCTTGTCTGCAATGGCCTCATCATCCGCATCGCAGGCACCGATCAGCACCATATATCCGCGTCCGATCTTTCCGACAACTTCACCGCCTACAGTCACGGATGCGTGCTTTACTCTTTGTATAACGAATTTCATTTATATACCTCCGGATCAGACTGCATCATGCAGCCGATAGTCACTAACTTATTAATTATACCATGTTAAGGACCTCTATCATATCGTCGAATCTCCTGAGAACTTGGAGTCTCACTGCTGTAGCTTGCCTCCGGTATCAGTCCGGCATCTATGCCTCCTTTGTACGGGTCAGCCTGCCCTTTATGCCCCAGCACATGCGCGCCGCCGGCATCATAGCGGGTGACCACGATCTTGTCCCCATATATTTCAAAGATTGTTCCTGTGAGAGTCTCATCGGCGGCGCTGTACAGGTCCTTTTCACCTGCAGCGTGCTCTTCAGGACCGCAGTTCATATAGTAGCCGACATATCCGGCATTCAGGTATGTAAACCTGAGCTCTTCTTCGGTGTACACATCCGTATTGCGCTTCTCTTCGCTGAACTGCGGGATCAGGATCGTATCGCCTTTTGCCTTGTAAACGCTGCTTCCGCCCAGATAACAGTCCCAACCCTTGGAATGATCGTGCCCAAACAGGTAAATGATATCCAGCTCCTTCGCAGCCTCATTCACCACATTGAACACCAGCGATGAATAAAGGTTATCGCCTGTTGTATGCCTCGATGATGTCCTTGCCGTGAAATGCAGCGGAACATGCCCCGCTATGAAAATCGGCCTCGTTTCTCCTTTACTGATGAGCTCATCGAAGCACTCTTTCATAGCTTCTGAAAATCTACGGACTTTCGCCAGACATCCCGACACCTTGCCCTGCTTCCATGGAAAGTCTTCCTCTGTATTAAGCACATATATCAGATAATCCCCGCAGTCGAGCAAGCCACTTGGAGTGATCTGCTCAGTCATTCTGTCATGGTTGCCCTGCACAAACAGAATCCTGTCGCCGGCGCACTCTTCCCTTATGATTGCCCGTATCTCTTCTATCGACTCGTCCGGACTCAGCTGATAATCATGGAGCTTCGCATCATTCGTATAGTCACCGCATATCACAGCCCGATCAATACTTTTGCCATCAGCTTTTGCGGCCTCAAGCACTGCCCGCAAAGTATCCGCCGGCGCGTCAAAGCCCTCTTCCGCCTGATAATCCGACGCAAAGAAAATTGTCGCAAGCAACTCATCTGCCGCAGGCTCGCTAACATCCGCACCAGGATCAGCCTGCTCCGTCTGTACGGTCTGCTCCTCTGCATGTCGAGCCTGCCCTGAACCGGCGCCGGCTTTGCTGATTCTGGAGATCGCAAAAGAGGCCGCCGCAACAACGATCAGCAGTAATACTATTAACGTCAGCTTAGCCCTTTTCTTCATCTCTACTTATTTCATTATTTTATTATTCATTTTATTATTCTTCTTTTATATTTTTTTATGCTTTGGTAGCGTTTCATATACGCTACTCCATATTCTCTATATTACAACTCTTATTATACCCTAAGTACAAGAAGGATCATCTTCACTCTCGTCAAATAGTTTTTCTCTGTTACAGCAGCCATCCCTGAATTATCGCATCAATTTTTCTGATATCCATTCCTCCGTCAGCCTGTCCGAAGGTAATTATCAGGTTGTCCCAAGGAGTGATTCCTATAGCAGCATACTGCTTTATTTTCCGAATATTATCATTTAGATAAACACCGTCTTCAACCATTCCCATATGTTCCCAATAAAATATCTTCCCATCTCTTGGTCTTCTGATAGTAAAATCCGGGACCCTATTTACTCCGGGGTGATCGATTCTTTCTTCATATCTATATGGAATGCCATAAAAATCAAGCCGCGATGAGATAAGAAGCTCTCCGTATGAGCGCATTTTCCTCCCTGATGCCGAGGTCGACTTCAGATCCTCCTCATACAGGCCAACGACCTGCCTATAATCAGCCGACCATTCCTCATTGGTCATGTTGCCGTAATGAATACCGCCCTTGAGCTTAGGATACTTCTGAAAGAAGGGCTTCATTACTGCAGCCTCATCTATATCCTTATATTCTTTAAGAACATTTTCCATCATGAGGATGTCATCTTCTATATTGGCAATAGCTCCATCAAGGTAACGCTTTCGAACAAGCTTATTGATTTGATCTTTGTTATTTGTGATTCCCTTTCTGAATGGCTTCTTCTGCTTGCCTTTCTTAGGAATCTGCCAGGTATAATAATATCGATTATTATACGATCTTATGTTCACGTAGCCTTCCGGCAGAAAATCTCTCTCTTTCAGAAGCTGGCTCTTTTGCTCCTTCAGATCTTTGTAAATTTTTGACAACTGCTCCCTGTAAACCATTTCTACACCTCCTTAGTTTATGAGTAACATTTTTAATTGTTTGTGTTTGCGCATTAAGTAGTCTGGTTTTACCTCTGGTGCGCAATCGTATTAATTACTGCGCATGAGCTCCATGTTTTAAGACCAAAATGCGCAATAGCATAACCGTTTTGGTTTTTCTACTTTCAAAATCACCAATTTTGACTTAAAGAACTATGCGTAAAGGCTCCATTCGGCCATCAGGATCAGTGGAATCCGTTAATTTAAAAAGTTGATTGCGCATATAAGCCTTTTTTAAATCACTCATGCGCAATTTTAATTGTTATTGCGCATAAGACATTGATTGTGGAGACTCTATGCGCAACTACTAATTGCACTTCGCATGCATCCATAAATCCAGCGGCTTTATACACAGTTGACCTAATGCTATCTGTAAACGCATTGACCCAGCGCCCTTTCCGCTCGTCTCCTCTGACTCGCGGGGTCTGCTTAGCCAATCGGCCTCGCCCTATAGCCGGCCTCGCGGGTTTGATATCCCCCGCAGGCCAGCGCGGGCCGCTTGGAGCAGACCGAATCATTTGCCTAAAGGCAATCTACACTCAATTATGGACTTGATTGGTCTGGTTGTGATTTTGATAAATATATAAAATTAGCGCCAGTAATTTTTATCAAAAAAATAAAAGTCCTCCGAAACCCTACTATTCATCAGGAGTCGGGCTGTATATTGAATTAGCAATGCGACAATATTGGCGGTTTTGCCAGTCTGCACCTTTCTTAAGATTGAGTTATGCTTTCAACCCTGCGTGTTCCGCTCGCCTCCCCTGGCTCGCGGGGCAGGCCGAATCCATACAGAAGCGCATGCAAAGCAAGGTATCGACTAACATGGGAGCGGGAGCAGAGTCAAGGGACAGTACGCTGGCCGCATCAGCAATGCTGCCGGCTTTTGATATGACTTGCCGGCAGCCAGTGTCAGCAGCGGCCGGGCAGCCCTTGACGGCGCGACACGGAAAACCCTTATCTGCGGCAGCAGCGGGAGTACACGCTGCTGGCTGCCCGGCCGGCGAGGGCAAAGAATAATGAAAAAATCGAGCCGGGAAAGCGTTTTGCTTTTCCGACTCGATTTCTTTCTATATTTATATGTATAGTTGCCTGTTTCTCAGGCGCCGGCAATGCTTCTCAGCGAGTCCGTTCGCTCAATCGCTCAATGGCCGGCGCTATACCAATGTCAGCTGTTCGCTGCCGTCGGCTCCTACGTTAGGATCCTTCGGCGCCTTGGCCTTCTTGTCGACCGGCTTCTGCGCCGAATCCTCGTCGATGACCTTTGCGAAGGATACGATGCGGTTGCCCTTCTCTACCTTCATTATCTTGACGCCCTGTGTGGTACGGCCAAGTGTGCTGACCTCATCGGCGCGAATCCTGATGATAACGCCGTTGGAATTAATCACCATCACTTCGTCGTCCTCGCTTACGAGGGTTGCGCCGACAAGCAGACCTGTCTTGCTGAACTTGGTCTTGTCGTAGGTTGCAACACCCTTGCCGCCGCGAGCCTGCAGTCTGTACTCTTCGAGCGGCGTTCTCTTGCCGAAGCCGTTCTCAGTGATTACGAGCATCTTGCGGGTCTGGTCGATGTCGAGTTCCATGGAAACGACTTCATCGCCCTTCTCGAGCAGGATCGCTCTGACTCCGCCTGCGTTGCGGCCCATCGGTCTGACATCCTTCTCGCTGAACGCGATCGCCTTGCCCTGCTTTGTGACTACGAGTACGTTCTCGTTTCCGTTAGCCAGCGCAACGCTGATCAGCTTGTCGCCTTCCTTGAGGGTGATCGCGATGAGACCTGTCTTGCGGTTGGTGTCGAATTCGCTCATCGGCGTCTTCTTGATGGTACCCTGCTTGGTGACCATAACGAGACACTCATCGGCGTTGAATTCTCTGACCGGAATCATGGCGGTTACGCGCTCGGTCGAATTGAGATTGAGGAAGTTGATAACAGGCGTGCCCTTTGCGGTCCGCGACGCTTCCGGAATCTCGTATGCCTTTATCTTGTAGACGCGGCCCATGTCGGTGAAGAACATGAGGTAGTCATGCGTGCTTGTGATAATGAGGTCGCGGACGAAGTCGCTCTCGCGCGTGGTGAGTCCGACTATGCCCTTGCCTCCGCGCCGCTGCGCCTTATAGGTGTCAGCCGGCACTCTCTTCACGTATCCGAGGTGTGTCAGTGTGATGGCAACATCCTCTTCATCGATCAGAGCCTCTTCATCGAGCTCGCCCTCGTCTGCCACGATCTTTGTGCGGCGCGGGTCTCCCCACTTGCCCTTGATCTCCAGCAGCTCGTCCTTGATAACTCCCATCAGCTTGTGCTCATCTGCGAGCAGGCTCTTGTAGTACGCGATTTTCTTGAGGAGCTCGTTGTACTCGGCCTGGATCTTCTCGCGCTCGAGTCCCTGCAGCTTGGCGAGTCTCATATCGAGTATCGCCTGCGCCTGGATCTCGCTGAGCCCGAATCTGATCATCAGCTTTTCCTTGGCGTCGTTATATGACGAGCGGATGGTCGCGATGACCTCGTCGATGTTGTCGAGCGCGATGATCAAGCCCTCTAAAATGTGAGCTCTCGCCTCTGCCTTTGCGAGGTCGAAGCGCGTCCTGCGCGTTACGACTATCTTCTGATGCTTGAGGTATTCCTCGAGGATCTGCTTCAGGTTGAGGATCTTCGGTTCGCCGTCGACCAGTGCCAGCATGATCATGCTGAACGAGGTCTGCAGTGCGGTGTGCTTGTAGAGCCTGTTGAGGATGACGTTCGGATTAACGTCTTTCTTGAGCTCTATTACGATGCGCGTTCCTTCGCGGTTCGACTCGTCACGGATCGCCGAGATGCCCTCGACCCTCTTGTCCTTGACGAGCTCGGCCATCGACTCAATCAGCCTTGCTTTGTTGACCTGGAACGGGATCTCGCTGACGATGATGCGCATGCGTCCGCGCTTGTCCTCTTCGATCTCACAGACCGAGCGGACATTGACCTTGCCCTGGCCTGTAAGGTATGCTTCGCGCGCGGCGTGCTTGCCGAGGATGATGGCTCCCGTAGGGAAGTCCGGTCCCTTGATGATGCGCGCGAGGTCTTCGATCGAACTCTCAGGGTCATCGATCAGCTTCACGCAGGCGTCGATCGTTTCGCCGAGGTTGTGCGGCGGGATCGATGTTGCCATTCCGACCGCGATACCGTTGCTGCCGTTGATCAGCAGGTTCGGGACTCTCGCAGGAAGCACCTCAGGCTCTTTCTCCTCGCCGTCGTAGTTGTCCATGAAGTCGACGGTATCTTTCTCGATGTCTCTGACCATCTGCAGCGAGAACGGTGACATCCTGGCCTCGGTGTATCTCGAAGCCGCAGCGCCGTCGCCGTCGACCGAACCGAAGTTTCCGTGGCCGTCAACAAGCGGGTATCTTGTGGAGAAGTCCTGCGCCATCTTGACCATCGCATCGTAAATGGAGCTGTCACCGTGCGGGTGATATTTACCCATTACTTCGCCGACGATACGCGCGGATTTCTTATGCGGTTTGTCCGGCGTGATGCCGAGGGAGTGCATGCCGTACAGGATCCTCCTGTGTACCGGCTTGAGCCCGTCGCGCACGTCCGGGAGAGCACGTCCTACGATTACGCTCATCGCGTAGTCGATGTACGAGTTTTTCATTTCGTCGTATATCTCGTGCTCGATTATTGTACTGTTATCTAATAAGTTTGCCATTCTTTAATCCTTAAATATCCAGATTCTTTACGTATCTTGCGTTTTCTTCGATGAAGGCTTTGCGCGGCGGTACCTTGTCGCCCATCAGGGTGGTGAAGATCTCGTCGGCTGCCTGCGCGTCTTCGACTGTGATTCGCACCAGCGTGCGGTGATCGTAGTCCATTGTGGTCTCCCAGAGCTGGTTGAAGTCCATCTCTCCGAGGCCTTTGTAACGCTGGATCTCTATCTTGTTATTGCTGCCCTTGCCCTTGAGTTCGGCGAGCAGCTTCTCCTGCTCAGCATCCGAGTAGGTGTACCATATCTGCTTGCCTTGCTTGACTCTGAAGAGCGGCGGCTGTGCTGCGTATACGTAACCGCCTTCTACCAGCGGTGTCATGTATCTGAAGAAGAAAGTCAGCAGTAGAGTCCTGATATGCGCTCCGTCGACGTCAGCATCTGTCATGATGATGATCTTGTGGTAGCGGAGCTTGTCGAGGTCGAAGTCCTTTCCGACATTGCAGCCGAACGCTGTGATCATGTTCTTGATCTCTTCTGAGCTGAGGACTCTGTCGAGTCTTGCCTTCTCAACGTTGAGGATCTTACCTCTGAGTGGCAGAACTGCCTGGCGCTTTCTGTCGCGTCCCTGCTTTGCGGATCCGCCTGCGGAATCACCCTCTACGAGGAAGATCTCGCTGAGTGCAGGATCCTTTTCGGAGCAGTCTGCGAGCTTGCCCGGGAGAGATGTGGTTTCGAGCACGGACGTTTTACGTGTGATCTCGCGGGCCTTGCGTGCAGCTTCACGCGCGCGCTGAGCCTTGAGGCACTTGTCGATGATGACTCTCGCCTGTTTCGGATTCTCCTCGAGGAAGTATGTCAGCTGCTCGGTCGTGTTGGTCTCTACGAAGCCCTTCACCTCGGCATTACCGAGCTTGGCCTTTGTCTGACCCTCAAACTGCGGATTTGTCAGCTTGACTGAAACGATCGCGGTCAGACCTTCTCTGACATCGTCGCCCAGCAGCGCGTCTTCGTTCTCCTTGATGAACTTATTGCGCTTAGCGTAGTCGTTGATGGTCCTTGTGAGCGCGGACTTGAAGCCTACCTCGTGAAAACCGCCCTCATTGGTGTGGATGTTGTTCGCGAACGAAATGATGTTTTCGCTGTATCTGTCGGTATACTGCAGTGCCACCTCAACAGAGTAACCCTTCTTCTCTGCCTCATAGTAGAAAATCGTCGGGTTGATCGCGTCTTTATTGTGGTTGAGGTATTCTACGAACTCCTTGATTCCGCCTTCGAAGCAGAAGTGATCCTTTGTCTGCGGGCTGACTCTTCTGTCGACAAGGTCTATGGTGAGACCTTTGTTGAGGAAGGCCATCTCGCGGAGCCTGCGCTGGAGTGTGCCGTAATCGTAGACTGTCTCGTCGAAGATCTCCGGGTCCGGCCAGAACTGTGTCTTGGAACCGGTCTTACCGCTCTTGTACTCGCCTACGACTGTGAGCTCTGTTGAGCGCTCGCCTTTGAAGTACTCCTGCTGGTAGATCTTATTGTTACGTCTGACCTGCACAACCATGTGTGTTGAAAGCGCGTTTACGACGGACGCGCCGACGCCATGCAGACCACCGGATACCTTGTATCCTCCTCCACCGAACTTGCCGCCGGCGTGCAGTTGAGTATGGATAACCTCAACTGCCGGTATGCCCATCTTCGGGTGGATGTCCACCGGCATACCGCGTCCGTCG